>DASXVK010000378.1:0-18635 GCA_036504295.1 Polyangia bacterium | reverse complement strand
GCGAGCCCGCGCGCGCCGTCTGCGTGATCGAGGATCTCAGCGAGGAGGTGCGCCTGAGCAGCCGCCTCCAGGCGACGGACCGCCAGCTCCACGGCCTGCTCGAGCGCTCCCGCGACCCGATCCTCCTCACGCGGCCCGACGGCACGATCGCCTTCTGCAACGCCGCCGCCGAGGTGCTCTTCGGCTACGGGCGCGAGGAGCTCTGCGGCGCGCCCGTCGCGGCGCTCGTCACCGAGCCGTGCCGGCCGGCGGTGCAGCAGCTCCTCGCTGGCGCCACCGGCGCCGGCCCCGCGGCGCCGCCGCTCGAGGCCGACCTCGAGGCGCTGCTGCAGAGCGGCCGCACCGCCGCCCTCAGCGCCCGGGTCAGCGCCGATCAGGTCGGCGACGCCGTCGTGTGCACGTTCGTCCTGCGCGACCTGGCCGCCGGGCAGACCCAGCGCGCGCTGCAGCGGTACGATGCGGCGCTGCGCGAGGCGTTCGATCGGTGCCCCGATTTCGTCGCCGTGCACCGCCTCGGGCGGCTCGCGTACGTCAACCCGGCCGCCGCGCAGCTCCTCGGCCGCGCTGCCAGCAGCCTCGCCGGGCACGAGCTGCTCGATCTGGTCGCGCCGGGGGACGGCGAGCGGGCGGCCGCGCTGCTGGTCGGCGCGGGCCGCGCGCACGGGCCGGTCCTCGAGCAACGGCTCCGGCTCGTGCGCGTCGACGGCGACATCATCGAGCTCAGCCTGACGCTGACGCCGGCCCTCTTCGAGGGCGAGCCGGCGACCGTCGTCCTCGGCCGCGACCTCACGCCCGAGCCGACGACGCTGGTGTGACCCAGGAAGAAGAGAACCGCCAAGACGCCAAGGCTGAGTCGAGCAGTCGACGCCTTGGCGGCTTGGCGGTCTTCTTCTCCGAGTCCTACCGCCGGCCGCGCAGGACCTCCGCCATCTCCTTCTGTCCCGCGGCACTCTCGATCACCACGACCTCGGCCTCGAGCTGGCGTGACTCTTCGATGATCATCTCGAGGGCGCGGCGGGGGCCGATGCGGCCTGACTCGCGGCCGGGCGGGGCGAGGAGGTAGCGCGACGCCCCCATCGCGAGGAGCTTGTGCTGCATGCGGCGGACCGCGTCGCGGTAGCGCTCCTCGCCGAAGTCGCGCTCCGCGCCGACGCCGAGGAGGAGCACCTTCGCCATCGGCAGCCGGCCGACGGCGGGCAGGAGCAGCGCCTCGCCGTACTCGCCGCCGAGGCGCCCCTGGCGGATGAGGCGCGAGAGGCGGCCGCAGAGGCGCCAGTCGAGCAGCCCCGCCGGCCCGCGCAGCGGTCGCTGGTCCGCGAAGATGCCGACCGCGATGGCGTCGGCCTGCGTCACGTCCCAGCGCCCGAGCTCGGCGCCGACGAACGAGATCTGGATCATGGACGGCGCGCGTCCGCGGCGACGCGGTCGAGGATGCCGTTCACGAACGCGCCCGACTCGGCGCTGCCGTACTGGCGCGCGAGCTCGATGGCCTCGTTGAGCGTCACGCCCTGCGGGATGTCCTCGCAGCGCGTGAGCTCGAACACGCCGAGCCGCAGGACGTTGCGGTCGACCATCGACATGCGCTCGAGGCGCCAGTTGCGCGAGTGCGCGCGGATGATCTCGTCGATGGCGCCCTGGCTCTCGACCGTGCCCCGGACGAGGCGCTCGCAGAACTCGCGGGCGTCGTCGTCGGTGTGCATGAGGTGCTCACGCTCGGGCACGCCGCGCGACAGCTCCCAGTAGCGCGCGAGCGCCTGGTCCGCGGACAGCTCGGGGTTGCCGTCCCGCAGGTACAGGACCTGCAGCGCGCTCTCCCGGCCTTTGCGACGGACGCCCATGTGCCCTTCGCGCCGGCTCAGACCTTGGCGCCGGCCGTGGCGCCGGCCGTGGTGCCGGGCTGGCCGAGCTGGCGGTAGAGGTTGCACAGCTCGACCGCGGTCATGGCCGCGTCGTAGCCCTTGTTACCGGCCTTCGTGCCGGCGCGCTCGATCGCCTGCTCGATGGTGTCGGTCGTGATGACGCCGTAGACGACCGGGATGGGCGAGCTCATCGCGACCTGGGCGATGCCCTTCGTGACCTCGGCAGCGATGAAGTCGAAGTGCGGCGTGCCGCCCCGGATCACGGCGCCGACGCAGATGACGCCGTCGTAGTGCCCGCTCTCGACGGCCATGCGGGCGAGGGCCGGGATCTCGAAGCCGCCGGGCGTGCGCAGGACGGTGATGTCCTCGTCCCGCGTGCCGGTGCGCCGCAGGCCGTCGAGGGCCCCGTCCACCAGGCGCTCGACGACGAAGTGGTTGAAGCGGCTGGCGACGACGGCGAACCGGAGGCCGGTCGACTGAAGGGTCCCCTCGATGATCTTGGGCATGGGTGGAGCTCCCGCGTAAGCGGCTACTTATTACTCCCGCGCGCCCCGTCACGCAAGCTGACGACCGTGAGCGGCTGGCGGGGCACCTCGATCGGCACGCACTCGACGACCTCGATGCCGAACGCCTCGAGGCCGACGATCTTCTTGGGGTGGTTCGAGAGCAGCCGCACCTGGCGCAGCCCGAGCTCGGCGAGCACCTGCGCGCCGAGGCCGAAGTCGCGCAGCGGCTGCTTGCCCGGGGTGGCGCCGGCGCCCACGGCGGTGTGCAGCACGTGGTTCTCGAGGTCGGCGACCAGGCTGGCGCGGGCGGCGGGGAAGATGTAGAGGAACACGCCCTCGCCCTCGGCGGCGATGCGGCGCAGCGCCTGCCGCAACAGGCGACCGCAGTCGCAGGCGCGCGACGCGAAGACGTCGCCCGGCACGCAGGCGAGCTGCACGCGCACGAGCGCCGGCTTGTTGGCCCCGGGCTCGCCGAGCACCAGCGCGAGGTACTCGGTGTCCTCGACCAGGGTGGTGTAGGCGATGGCGTGGAACGGGATCTCCTCGCCGTCGCGGCAGGCCACCCGCATCGTGCCCTCGCGCACGCGCCGCACGAGCGACTCGTGGCGCAGCCGGTACTCGACGAGCTCGGCGATGCTGACGATGGTGAGGCCGTGCTCCGCGGCGAAGCGCTCGAGGTCGGGACGGCGCGCCATGGTGCCGTCCTCGTTCATGATCTCGCAGATGGTGCCGGCCGGCTCGAGCCCGGCGAGCCGGGCGAGGTCGACGGAGCCCTCGGTCTGGCCGGTGCGCTTGAGCACGCCGCCCCGCCGCGCGCGGAGCGGGAAGATGTGGCCGGGCGAGATGAGGTCCTCGGGCCGGGCGTCGGGCGCGACGGCGGTGCGGATGGTGTGCGCCCGGTCGGCGGCGGAGATGCCGGTGGTCACGCCGTGGCGCGCCTCGATGGAGACGGTGAACGCGGTGCCGAGCGGCGCCCGGTTCTCGGTCACCATCATCGGCAGCCCGAGCCGCTGCACGCGCTCCTCGGTCATGGCGAGGCAGACGAGCCCGCGGGCGAAGCGCACCATGAAGTTGATCGCATCGGGGGTGGTGAGCTGGGCCGCCATGACGAGGTCGCCCTCGTTCTCGCGGTCCTCGTCGTCGACGAGGATGACCATCCGCCCCTGGCGGATCTCGGCGATGGCGCGCTCGATCTTCTGGATGCCCTGCTCGCTCATGGGTGCCTTTCAGGTCACGCGAAGCCGTGGCGGGCGAGGAGCTCCAGGGTGACGCCCTCGCCGTGGGCCCGAGGCCCGAGGAGCTTCTCGACGTACTTGCCGATGAGGTCGGCCTCGAGGTTCACCGCCGCGCCGGCGCCCTTACCGGGCAGCGTCGTCGACGCGAGCGTGTGCGGGATCAGCGTCACGCTGAAGCCGCCCTCGGTGACCTCGTTGACGGTGAGGCTGATGCCGTCGACCGCGATGGAGCCCTTGGCGACGACGTAGCGCATCACCTCCGGCGGCGCCTCGAAGTCGAGCACGAGGGCGCCGCCCACGGGGCGCGCGTGCGCGATGCGGCCGACGCCGTCCACGTGGCCGGCGACGAGGTGGCCGCCGAGCCGGTCTGCGAGTCGCAGCGGCCGCTCGAGGTTCACGCGGTGGCCCGGGCGGAGCGACCCGAGCGTCGTGCGGGCGAGCGTCTCGGGGCCGACGGTGGCCCCCACCTCGCGCCCGCTGTGCGAGGTCACGGTGAGGCAGACGCCGTCGACCGCGAGGCTCGCGCCGATGGCCCCGGGATCGAGGCCGGTCTCGACGCGCAGCTCGCTCGCCTGCGCCCCCGGGACGACCCGGAGGACGCGGCCGACCTCCTCAATGATCCCGGTGAACATAGCCTGTGATCATAATCTCTTGGCCGACGCGGCGGTAGTCGACATCGTCGAGCACCACCGCGTCCGCCATGCGCTGCGCCCCGCGGCCGCCGAGCATCGGCACGGCGCCGCGGCCGCGGAGGAGCTTGGGGGCGACGAAGGCGATCACCTTGTCGATGAGCCCGGCCTCGAGGAAGCCGGCCGCGGTCTCGCCCCCGCCCTCGACGAGCACCGAGAGCACCTCGCGCCGCAGCAGCGCCGTGAGCAGCGCCTCCAAGTCGACGCGGCCGCCCTCGCCGGGCAGCTCCCACACCTCGGCGCCGGCGCGCTCGAGGCGGCGGCGGCGGGACGCCGGGGCGCCGGCGGTGCACGCGACGATGGTGCCGGCGAGCGAGCCCGAGGCGAGCAGGCGCGCGCGCGGCGGCATCGAGAGCCGGCCGTCGAGGACGATGCGCAGCGGATCGCGCCCGCGGTCGCCGGGCAGCCGCGTCGTGAGCAGCGGGTCGTCGAGCCGGACGGTGCGCGCGCCGACGAGGATGGCGTCGTAGGCGGCCCGCAGGCGGTGGCCGGCCTCGCGGGCCTCGGCGCCGGTGACCCACCGCGAGTCGCCGCTCGCCGTCGCCAGCCGGCCGTCGAGCGTGACCGCCGCCTTGTACGCGACGAAGGGCCGGCGGCGCTCCTGGGCGCAGACGAAGAACTCGTTCTGGCGGCGGCACTCCGCGGCCAGCACGCCGACCGTCACCGCGATCCCCGCCCGGCGCAGCCGCCGGAGGCCGCGGCCGTCGACGAGGGGGCACGGGTCGCGCATGCCGGCGACGACGCGCGCGACCCCGGACTCGATGATCGTGCGGGTGCACGGCGGCGTGCGGCCCTGGTGGTCGCACGGCTCGAGCGTGACGTAGAGCGTGGTCCCGTCGGCCCGGAACCCGAGCTTGCGCAGCGCCGCCACCTCGGCGTGATCGGCGCCGGCGCGCCGGTGGTAGCCGGTCGCGAGCACGCGCCCATCCTTCACGACGAGGGCGCCGACGATCGGGTTCGGGCTCGTGCGGCCGAGCGCGGTCTGCGCCAGCCGGAGCGCGCGGCGCATGTAGCGCACGTCAGCGGCGCTGGCGGTGGCGGGGCGCTCCCGGGGGGCCGCCATCGGCGCCCTCAGCCGCCGCCCGGCGGGTCGCGCCGGTCGAGCGCGGCCATCTTCTCGACGCGGCGCTGGTGGCGCCCGCCCTCGAAGGCGGTGTCGAGAAACGCCCGCGCCATGTCCTCGGCCAGGCCGCGGCCGGTGATCCAGCCGCCGAGGCACAGCACGTTGGCGTCGTTGTGGGCGCGGGCCATGCGCGCGCTGAAGGTGTCGGTGCACCGCGCCGCGCGGATGCCGGCCACCTTGTTCGCGGCGATGCTGACGCCCATGCCGGTGCCGCACACGAGGATGCCGAGGCCCTCGCCGCGGGCGACCCGCTCGGCGGTCGGGACGACGTAGTCCGGGTAGTCCACGGACTCGGTGGCGCTCGCGCTGCCGAGGTCCACGGGCTCGTGGCCCCAGTCGCGGACGCGGCCGACGAGGTACTGGCGGAGTTCGTAGCCGGCGTGGTCGCCGGCGAGGAAGACGCGCATGATGCCCATGGCTTACCGCCCCTGGAGGGGGTGCGTCAAGCCGTCGCGCCGTGCTCGTGCTCGTGGTCGATCCCACCCCCGCCACGAACGTACGCCCCCACACACTCGGCGCGTCGGCTGTTTTCTTGCGTACGCGCGCCGCGGGCGTAGCGTGGAAATGTGAGATCAGGCTCGCTCCGCGGCATCAAACCAGGTCAGATGAGCGCCGCCACCAAGAAGCGTTACCGCTCTGCGGCCGAGCGCGTCCTGTGGCTCGGCATGATCGATCCCGGTCTGTCGTCCGGCGTCGACCTCTCCCGCGTCGGCCTGCCCGCGCGGCGCCGCGAGTGGCGCCTCGCCATCTTCGTCAGCGTCGCCCTCGTCTCCGTCGTGTCGCTGATCTGGCTGCGGTAGCGGAATCTCGCCTCACCCCGGCACTGGCACGAAGATCAAATCGGATTTAACATTCGTGCATGCCCCGCCGGAGCACCCACGGCCCTAGACCCGTCCAGTCCAAGCTCTACGAGGTCGCGGCCGCGCAGGCCGGCTACTTCACCGCCAGGGAGGCCGCCGAGGCGGGCTACTCGCTCCCGCTCCTGCACCACCACGTCGATGCGGGGCGCTTCGAGCGGGCGGCCCGGGGCATCTTCCGCCTCGTCCAGTACCCTCCCAGCGACCACGAGGACCTGGTCGTCCTCTGGCTCTGGTCATCCCGGCACGGGGTCTTCAGCCACGAGACTGCGCTCACGCTGCACGGCCTCTCTGACGCCCTGCCCGCGAACCGGCACCTCTCGCTGCCCGCGTCCTGGTCACGGCGACGGCTCCGGGTCCCCGCGGCTACAACGCTCCACTACGCGGATCTGAGCACCGACGAGATCGCCTGGAGCGGTCCCATCCCGGTCACCTCGGTCGTGCGCACCATCGTCGACTGCGCGGTGGCCCGCGCCGACCCGCGCATGGTCAGCCAAGCCAGGCACCAGGCCACCCGGCGGGGGCTCTGCCATCGGGAGGAGCTCGAGGCCGCGCTGCGCGCCGCCGGCGTGGCCCGCAGGAGGAGCAGATGACCGCCACCCGCTATGCGACGCCGGCGGCCTTCAAGCAGGCGCTCGAGGACCGCATCCGCCGGCACGCCCGCGCCGAGGGCATCGACATGGGCCGCTTCCGCCAGCTCCAACTGTTCGACCGCTGGCTGGCCCGCGTCTTCGCCGAGCTCGGCGACCGCGTCGTCGTGAAGGGCGGGGTCGTGCTCGAGCTCCGCCTCGCGCGCGCTCGCACCACCCGCGACGTCGACCTCGGCATCTGGGGTGACCCCGACACAGCGCTCGAGCGGCTTCAAGCCGCCGGCCGGCGCGATCTGGGCGACTTCCTGTCGTTCATCGTGGTGCCCGACCGCGAGCACCCGACGCTCGAGGGCGAGGGCATGCCCTACGGCGGTCGGCGCTTCCGGGTCGAGACCCGCCTTGCCGGCCAGCTCTACGGCATGCCGTTCGGCGTGGACGTGGGCATCGCCGACGCGATGACGACCGCGGCGGACGTGATGGCGGGGTCGAGCTTCTTCGCATTCGCCGGCGTAGCGCCCGCCGCGCTGCGCCTGTACCCCCGCGTGATCCACGTCGCCGAGAAGCTCCACGCCTACACCATGCCGCGGCGGCGCGAGAACTCCCGCGTCAAGGACCTGCCCGACCTCGCACTGCTCGCGACCACCGGGACGTTCGCCGCCGTCGAGTTGCGCCGGGCGCTCGCGCACACGTTCGGCTTCCGCGGCACGCACGCACTGCCGTCGAATTTGCCGGACCCGCCGGCTTCCTGGGCTCCGGCCTACGAGCGCATGGCCGCGGAGGATTCCCTCCGCTGGGCAACGCTACCTGACGTGCTCGCCGCGGCCCGGGCCTTCCTCGACCCCGTGCTCGGAGATGAAGCCGGCACCTGGGACCCGGGAGCCTGGGGCTGGCGGCGCGCCGCCGGGGATTACGCCGAGCAGCGACTCATCCTGGACGAGCTGACGGCCGAGGGTGAGAAGCTCGGCGAGTACGGCAAGTAGCCGGCTGTTCGTCTGGATCTGCTCGACGCGATCACTGCCCGTGTGTAGCCGACGCAGACTACAGGTACCACGCGAAGACGACCCTCGTGCCAAGGCGAAGCGCTTCGCGACAGAGGCCTACAAGGGCCGCGACCGCCCGCGCGGCGTCCGGGCTGTCTTCCGCTGATGGCTCGTCGACCTCACCCGTAACCGCGGCGATCCAGCCTTGGGTGATGGCCTGAATGCTGCCGTCGGGTGCTGCGGCGACCATTTCCACCCACGACTGGGAGACGACGTCCGCGCTGCTCTCTCCGTCCGTGCCACCGACCTGGCGCTCGAGGCAGTCCAACAGCAGCACGGCCTCCCTGCCGGTCGACCTTGCGATCTCCTCCGAGAAGAGATCCAGATGATCGGGCGAAAGGTGGAGTGATAGGTCAGCGTAGGCGTGGGCGAGGGAACCATCGCGGAGCCCCCCTAGCTCGTACGCCGTGAAGGCCCGGCCTATCTGGTCCGGATTGCCCGCGTAGAACTCCATCGACAGACCCAAGGTTCCTCCTCGTGCGCCTGGTCACCGATGCCCATGCGGCCCGGCTGACGATGCTACCACTTTTGTGAGCCGCCCGGGCGAACGGCCCGGCCTCTTCGGGGGCGTCCCACCTGCCTGTCAACGCCGTTGACAGCGCGCCGTCCACGGCGGCGACAGCGGCGCGCCTGAGCCGCCCCTCCCGCGCCCTCAACCCGCCGAGACTCCTCGCCTCCGCGCGTCGGCACGACTCCTGCTCTGGCACCAGGGCGGACGTTCGAGGAGGTTCATCGTGGACATCGCAGCAGAGCTCAGGGTCAGCATCCGGGAGATCGGGTTCGCGGTGCGCCGGCCGGAGGAGCTGGCGCTCCGGTGGCGCGCGCGGCGCGAGCCGGGTCACGAGCAGGCGGCGCCCAGCACGCTCGTCTTCGCCGTGCTCCTGGTCAACGCCGTCGTGGGCCTCGCGGCCTACGGGCTCACGATGCGCATGCACGCGGGCGCCGGGCCGATGCTGCTCAGCGCCGTGCACGCGCCGCTCGCGGCCGGCGCCGCCTGGACCATCGCCCTCCCGGCGCTCTACATCATCAACAGCGCGCTCGGCTCCAAGCTCGACTTCTCGACCACGCTCCTCGCGGCGCTGGTGACCGTGAGCTTCGGCGCCATGGCCATGCTGGCGAGCGTGCCCATCAACTGGTTCTTCGCGCTGGCGGCGCCCTCCCCGGCGGTGCGCCTGCTCGTGAACGGGGTCGTCTTCGCCGGCGTCGGCGTCTGCATGGCCGACGTGCTGCTGCGGGTGGTCCGCGCGCTCGAGCCGGAGCGCCCGCGGACCTTCGCGTTCATCTGGCTCGTACTGGTCGGCGTGATCGGGGGCGAGTTCTTTCACCTGCTGGGCGTGTTCAGCCTGTGACCGGAAGGAGGAACGAACATGGAAGCGACGCACGAGCGCGGATTCTTCGATCTGGTCCTGCGCAACGACCGGCGGCTCGACGAGGTGCTGCGCGACGAGGCCGCGCTGCCGAGCAGCCTGCGCAAGCTCCTGAGCCTGGCCCTGCTCGGCCTCATGGCCCACGGCGTCGCGGTCGCGGCCGCCGCCAGGCTCCTGCTGGCGCGCGGCGCGTCGCCGCCCGATCTCGCCTGGTTCACGGCCGGCCACCCGCTCCTGCTGCTCGCGCGCGGCGCGCCGCCGCCGGATCTCGCGTGGTTCACGGCCGGCCACCCGCTCCTCTGGATGCCGCTCGCCTTCGCCGGCGCCTTCGTGCTCGCGCTGGCCGTGTGCCTGCCGAGCTTCTACTTCTACACGCAGCTCGCCGGGCTCGACGCCTCGTTCCGCCTGGTGACGACGCAGGCGCTGCGCACCCTCTCGTCGACGGCGGTGCTGCTCCTCGGCGTCCTGCCGTTCTACGTGGCGTTCATCCTCGCGGGCGTGGTCGGCCTCGTGAAGCCGGAGACGGTCGTCGGGATCGGCGTGCTCACGCCCTTCGTGGTGGGCCTCTTCGGCATCGCCACGCTCTACCGGGCGTTCAAGGAGCTGCTCGCGGTGCTGCCGCTGACCCACGCGCGGCGGGGCAACTTCCTCCTGCGCATGGTCCTCGCCTGGGGCGCGGTCTTCACGGCGGTGGCGCCGGTGGCGCTGTACCGGCTCGGCGCGGCGCTCGCCAGGGCGCTCTGAAGGAGGTGTCCGATGGGCCTCGGCGGCACCCTGCTCATCTACGGTCTCCTCGGCGCGGTCGTGGCGACGGCGATGGCGCTGCGGCAGCCGCACCGCGGCGGCTGGCGGATCGTCCCCGCGGCGCTGGCCTGGGCGGCCTGCTGGCCGCTCTTCGCGCCGCTGCTGCTGGGCCGCGCGCCGGCGCCGGCGCCGGACGGGGCGCCCGACGGGGACCCCCGCCTGCGGCGCGCCGAGGACCGGCTCCGCGCCGCGCTCGCCGCGCTCGCCGCGAACGGCGGCCTCCTGCAGCCCGAGGTCGCGCGGCTTGAGCGCGTGGGCGGCGTGCTCGGCGCGCTCACTAGGCGGCGCGAGGAGATGGCCCGGCTGCTCGCGAGCCCCGAGTTCGACGAAGCCGAGGCGCGCGCGGCGCTGGCCGCGCTCGCGGCGCGCGGCCGCGACGACCGCGATCCCCACGTCCAGAGCGTGCGGGCGCGCCTGCGCAACATCGCGCGGCTGCGGGCGATGCACGAGCGGACCCGCGACCACCTCGAGCGCGCGACCTCGCGCATGGAGGAGATGAGCTCGCAGCTCCTCGTGCTGCGCTTCGCCGACGGGGGCGAGCGGGAGGCGGTCGAGCTGGTGCAGGAGATCGCCGCCAGCGTCGAGGGCATCGCGGAGGGGCTCACGGCTGGGGTATAACGGGGCTCGGATGAGACCGCTGTACTCCTACAGCCTGCTGCCGGTGCTCGCGGTCGCGCTCCTGCTCTTCTTCACGGCGGCGCGGCGCGGGCGGCGCGCCCTGGGGCTCTCGGCGTACTGCCTCGCCGTCGCCGTCTGGTGCGCCTCCCTCTGGCTCTGCTGCCTGCCCTCGACCGCGCCGCTCGGGCGGCGCCTCGCCGCCTCGGGCGCCTTCGTCGTGGCCGCCTACTGCCACCTCGCGTACGACGCCACCGACCAGCCGCGCTACGGGCTCGTCTGGGTGGCCTACGCGAGCGCGCTGCTCATCACGCTCGCCGGGGCGCTGCTCCCGGGCGTCCTCTACGACCCGGTGACGTTCACGGCCGGGGCGCTCTTCTGGCCGGGCCTGGCGCTCGCCGCGGGCGCGGCGCTGCTCCCGTTGTCGCAGCTCGTGGCCGTGTATCGCCGCGCGCCGCGCGAGCGCCGCGGCTACCTGCGCACGCTCTTCGCCTCCGGCCTCGCCGGGCTGGTCGGCGCGTGGGCCAACGCCGTGCTCCTCACGCGCCACCTCGCCGTGCCCTGGGGCCTCTACATCGTGCTCGCCTCGCTCTTGCTCCTGGGCCACGCGGTCGGGGTGCACGAGCCGCTCCGGGAGCGGCGCCTGCTCGAGCGCAGCCTGCTCTACGGCGCCCTCGCCGCGCTGCTGTCCGGGGCGTACCTCTTCGGCGTGATGACCCTCGTCTCGAGCAGCGCCGAGCCGCTGCTCACGCAGCACCGGCTCGGCGCGTTCCTGCTCCTCGTCATGGCGGCGGTCGCGTTCGAGCCACTCCGCCAGCAGCTCCAGGAGCGCATCGGGCGGCGGCTGCTGCGCGGCCGCGTCTCCTCCGGCGATCTCGCGCACGAGCTGGCCGCGCAGGAGGCCCGCGCCGACCAGGCCGCGCGGCTGGCCGAGCTCGGCGCGTTCACCTCCGCGGTGGCGCACGAGATCCGCAACCCGCTGGGGGTCGTCTCGGTGCAGCTGCGGGTGCTCGAGCGCGACGGCGCCGCGCCCGAGGTGACCGGCGCGATCCGGGAGCAGGTGCGGCGCGCCGAGCGCTTCGTCGAGGACCTGCTGCGCTACGGGCGCCCGCGGCCGCTCGAGCTGCGCGTCGTGGACCTCGAGGCGATCCTCGAGCTGGCGGTCTCGACCGCGCGCGATGGTCTCGGCTTGCCCTGCGCCGACGTCGAGGTCACCTTCGACCACGGCGCCGCGCTGCTGGAGGCGGATCAGGCCCAGCTCCTCCAGGCCGTGGTCATCGTCATCGACAACGCGCTGCTGGAGCTGCGCGAGGCGCCGCGGAGGCGGCTCCGGGTCGGCAGCCGGACGGAGGGCGAGCACGTGAAGATCATCGTCGAGGACAGCGGCCCGGGGCTCCCGCCGGAGATCCTGCCGCGTCTGTTTCAGCCGTTCGTCAGCGGCCGGAAGCGCGACGGCGGCCGGGCCGGAACCGGGCTCGGTCTCGCCATCGTCAAGGGCATCATCGAGCGCCACGGCGGCCGCGTGGCCGCGGGCCGGTCGGAGCTCGGCGGCGCGCGGTTCGAGCTCGACGTGCCGCGCCACCAGACGGTGCTGGGCGCACGGAGCGCACCGTGACGGCCCCGGGCGCCGTGCCGCTGCTGCTCGTCGACGACGACCTCGCGTTCCGCAAGGTGTACGGCGCCCTGCTGCACGAGGCCGGCTACGAGGTCGTCGAGGCCGGTGATCGCGCCGCTGCGCGCGCCGCGTTCACGGCCCGGCCGTGCCCCGTCGTGATCCTCGATCTCATGTTGCCGCCCGACGGCAGCGTGCGCGGCGGGCTGGAGATGCTCGGCGGTCTCCTCGCCGAGCGGCCCGGGACCAAGGTGATCGTCGCGTCGGGCGCGGGCGACGTCGGCTACATGCTCAAGGCGGTGCAGGCCGGCGCGTTCGACTTCCTCACCAAGCCCCTCGACCCGGACGCCTTCCTCATCGTCGTCAACCGGGCGGTGGCGCGCGTGCTCCTCGAGCGGCAGGTCGAGACCCTGCAGGCGTCGCTCGCGAGCGCCCGGCCGGGCAGCTCGCTCATCGGCGAGAGCCCGGCGTTCCGGGCCGCCGTCGAGCTGGGCGAGCGGGTGGCGGCGAGCGACCTGCCGGTGCTCATCACCGGCGAGCACGGCACCGGCAAGGAGCTGCTCGCGCGGCGCGTCCACGAGCGGAGCGCGCGGGCGCGGCGGCAGCTCCTGTGCGTGAACTGCGGCGCGCTCAACGAGAACCTCCTCGAGTCGACGCTCTTCGGCCACGTGCGGGGCGCCTTCACCGGCGCGGTCAAGGACCGCAAGGGCCTCTTCGCCGAGGCCGATGGCGGGACCCTGTTCCTCGACGAGATCGGCGACATGCCGCCGGCGCTGCAGGTCAAGGTGCTCCGGGCCATCGAGCTCGGGGAGATCCTCCCCGTCGGCAGCGACGCCCCGGTGCACTGTGACGTGCGGGTCGTGTCCGCGACCAATCGGGACCTCAAGGCGATGCAGGCGGCGGGGCAGTTCCGCGAGGACCTCTTCTGGCGCATCAACGGGGCCGAGGTGCGGCTGCCGCCGCTGCGCGAGCGCGCGGGCGACCTGCCCCTGCTCGCGGCGCACTTCCTGAACCAGTGCGCGCACCTGGGCCCCGACGGCCGCCCCAAGACGCTCTCCGACGGGGCGCTCGAGGCGCTCGCCGCGCACCCGTGGCCGGGGAACCTGCGCGAGCTGCGGCACGAGCTGCACCGCGCGACGGTGCTCGCGGGCGCGCGCGCCGAGCTCGAGGCCGAGGATTTCTCCTTCCATCGCCGGCCGCCGGCCGGCCCCCCGGCGGAGCCGCGCACGCTGCCCGAGAAGGTGGCGGCCCTCGAGCGCGCGGAGATCGCGGCGGCGCTGGCCGCCCACGGCGGCAACCGGTCGCGCGCGGCCGAGGCGCTCGGGCTCTCGCGCCAGGGCCTGCTCAAGAAGATGGACCGGTACGGGATCGCCTGAGGTTCCGGCACCCCCCCGAACACCCGCCGCTGCCTTACGGGAGGGGGGAGGGCGACAGCCCTCCACACCAAGTTGAGTCCTGCCCCGGGGAACGGCATGATGGTGGTGATGCCACCGCTGCCGCTCGAGTCCGCCCTCCACGTCCCCGCCGTCGACCGCGCCATCGACCAGATCATGGGCGGCGACGGCTTCGACCAGTGGGGCTTCAGCCCCGAGCACGCGAAGCGCTACTACGCGGCTGCGTACTGGGTGTCCCGCTACTTCCGTCCGGTGATCACCGGCCTCGAGAACATCCCGCGCGGCCGCGTGCTCATCGTGCCGAACCACTCGGGGCAGCTCCCGTTCGACGGGCTCGTCGTCGCGGTCGCCTGCCTCACCGAGGCGCAGCCGCCGCGGCTGCTGCGGCCCATGGCCGAGCGGTGGTTCCCCACCCTGCCCTTCGTCAACGTCGCCTTCCAGCGCACCGGCGTCGTGGTCGGCGACCCGATCAACTGCCGCAACCTGCTCCAGGCCGAGCAGGCGATCCTCGTCTTCCCCGAGGGCGCGCGCGGCAGCGGCAAGCCCTGGAGCCACCGCTACCGGCTGGTCGACTTCGGCCGCGGCTTCATGCGCCTCGCGCTCCAGACGGACACGCCCATCGTCCCCGTCTCGGTCGTCGGCGCCGAGGAGTCGATCATCAGCCTCGCGGACCTGAAGCCGCTCGCGCGCCTGCTGCGCATGCCCTACTTCCCGCTGCCGGCGCTGCTGCCGGTGCTCGGGCCGCTCGCGTACCTGCCGCTGCCGACCCGCTTCCACGTGACCTTCGGCGAGCCGATGCGCTTCACCGGCCCGTTCGACGACGAGGACGAGGCGATCGACGTGAAGGTGCGCCAGGTGATGGAGCGGGTGCAGGCCATGATCGCCGAGGGGCGGGCCCGCCGCCAATCGGTGTTCGCGTGAGCGGGCGCGTCGCCCTGGTCACCGGCATCGCCGGCGGCATCGCGCGGCAGGTCGGCGCGGAGCTGGTGCGCCGCGGCTACACGGTCGTCGGCGTCGACTACCGCCGGCTGGGACGGCCGCTCGACTACCCGGCCGAGGTGTACCAGGCCAACTACAACAAGACCAAGGTCGAGGACATCTTCCGGCGCCACCGCCCGAGCCTCGTCCTGCACCTGGGCCGGGTCGGCAACCTCAAGGAGCGCATGGGCAAGCGCTTCGACCTCAACGTCGTCGGCAGCCGCAAGGTGATGGACCTCGGCCTCAAGTACGGCACGACGCGGCTCGTGGTGCTCTCGACCTTCCACATCTACGGGGCGCACGCGGCCAACCACATCCCGATCTCCGAAGAGGATCCCGTGCGCGCCGGGGTGGCCTTCCCGCAGATCGCCGACGCCATCCAGGCCGACAGCCAGGCCTTGCTCTGGACGTACCAGCACCCGGAGATGCAGACGGTGCTGCTCCGGCCGACGAACATCATCGGCCCCCACGTCCAGAACACGATGAGCGGCATCCTGCGGCGGCGGGTGATCCCGTACGTCCTCGGCTTCGACCCGATGACGCAGTTCATCCACGCCGACGACCTCACCACCGCCGTGCTGCGCGCCGCCGAGGGCGCCCAGGTCGGCGTCTACAACGTCGCCGGCCCCGACGCGATCCCGTGGCGCGCGGCCCTCGCGGTGGCCGGCGCCCACCAGGTCCCGGTGCCGTCGTTCGTGGCCTTCGCGGCGCTCGCCATCTCCGGCCGCTTCTCGCCGACGATCCCGCCCTACCTCGTGAACTTCTTCAAGTCCCCCTGCGTCATCACCGACGCGGCCTTCCGCGCGGCGTTCGACTGGGCCCCCCGCATCGGCGCCGTCGCGGCGGTCCGCTCGACAGCCGCGGCGGCCGAGGCGTAGGCGGGCGAAGTCGGACCTGAAACAGGGAGGCGAGGAGGCGGGGAGACGGATCTGGGTTGGGCTGCGCTGACCGCACGAGAAAGGCGCTCGAGCACGCCGCCGCGCGCCACCACAACCAACCCCAATCCGACTCCCCGACTCCCCGACTCCCTGTTCAGCTCCCGAGGGCTCACCGCCCCGGCGCGAGGTAGCCCAGCCCGCGCAGCGCGGCCAGGATCTCCATCGCCAGCGGCCCGGCGGCGCTCGCGCCCGAGCCGCCGCGCGGCACGACGACCGCGACGGCGAGGCGGCCCGGCGCGCGGAGCTGGCACGGCGGCACGGCCTCCGGCTCGGCGAGGGCCACGAACCACGAGTGCGGGGCGGCGGGCTGGGCGGGCGTGATGCCGAACGGCGCCTCGCCGGCGAAGCCCCGCACGTCGGCGGTGCCGGTCTTGCCGTACACCCGCACCCCCGCCGGCGCGTGCAGCCCGCGCCCGGTGCCCGCGGTCATGACCCGCCGCATGCCCGCGAGGATCGGCCCGACCGCCGCCGGGTCGGCGACGAGCGGCTGCTCGGGGCACGGCGCGCCGATCGCGAGCGTCGCCGGGCAGCGGCGGTACCGGCCGCCCGCGCCAAGCGCGGCCACGAGCCGGGCCGCCTGCACCACGCTCATCACCATGGCGCCCTGCCCGAAGCCCGTCGAGGCGAGCTGGCGGCTGCCGGCGGCGCCGGGGTCGAGCGGCCGCGGCCCGCCGTAGCCGACCTCCACGCCGAGCCGCCGCAGGTCGCGCAGCGGCTCCGGCCCCAGCGCCAGCGCCAGCTGCCCGAAGTACACGTTGCAGCTCACCGCCAGCGCCTGGCCGAGGTCGAGCCGCCCGTGGATCGGGTCGCGCACGTGATCGTGCACGGGGCGCGGCCAGCCCGGGCGCGTGAAGCGCGGGCCCTGCGCGTCACGCTCCGCGCACTCGTACTCGACGGCGGCGCGGGCGTCGCAGCCGCTGCCGGTGGCGGCGAAGCCGCGCCGCGCCGCCGCCAGCGCGGTGAAGAGCTTGCCGACGGAGCCGGACTGGTAGTGGCCCTGGACGCCGGTCTTGTCGGGCCACGCGCCGTACGCGCCGGTGAACCGCGGCGCGAAGGCGGCGTCGCGCGCGGCGAGGCGCTCCTGCCAGCCGCGGTCGTTCGGGTCGAGGTCGGGCGCCTGCACCCGCGCCAGGACCTCGCCGGTGTCCACGTCGAGGACGACCGCCGCCGCCGCGAGCTGGCGCCCGGCGCCGACGCGCCGCTGCAGCAGCGCGGCGACCTGCCGCTGCAGGCGCGCGTCGAGCGAGAGGCGCACCGAGCGCGCGGCGATGTCGTCGTCGAGCGCGCGCACGCGGCGCCGCCGCTCCGCGGGCGGCAGCGCCAGGAGCGGCACGAAGGGCCGCAGGTCGGGCGCGGCCAGACGCTGCGGCGGGCTCCCGACGGACGGCCCGCCTTGGCGCTCGCCGTAGCCGCGCAGCCGGTGGTCGAAGACCCGCTCGAGCGCCCACGGCGGCAGCAGCACCCGGCTCGGGTAGGCGCCGACGAGCGTCCCGAGCGCGGCCCCGAGCGGGTAGTCGCGCCGCCCGCCGCGCGTGACCGCGAGCGCGGTGCCGTGCCGATCGGCGAGGGTGCCGCGGCGAAGCTGCGCGGCGACGGCGAGGAGCCGCGGGTTCGGACGGCTGACGAGCGTGCCGTCGCGGAGCCGCGAGAGGATCGGCTGGGCGCTGATCCGGTCGCGGGCCCGGAGCGCGACGTTCGCGCCGGCCGCGAGGCCGACGACGAGCAGCCCCGCGGCCACCGCGGCCACGCCCCGCGTCCCGCGGCGCAGCTCGTCGAGCTCGACGGACGGCGCGCGCGTCGGCCCGTCGGCGGCCACGCGCGCGATCAGCGCGACCACGACCAGGAACGCGACCATGCTGCTGCGGCCGAGCGAGAGGAACGGGACGACGATGCCCGTCAGCGGGAGCAGGCCGAGCGTGCCCGCGTGGATGACCGCCCACTGCACGATCAGGAGCAGCGCGGCGCCACCGGCGAGGAGCACGCGGTCCGAGGTCCGGCTCCGGCCGGCCACGCGGAAGCCGCTGAGCGCGATCACGCCGAGGAGCGCGAGGTAGGCGGCGAGCCCCGCCGCGCCGAGCTGCTCCATCATCGTCGCGAGCACGAGATCGGTCTTGCCCGCCGGCACCAGCGGCGTGCTCGCCTGCGCGAGCCCCTGACCGAGGGGGCCGCCGGCGGCGATCGCCCACAGGCCCTCGCCGAGCTGGTGGCCGTGGGTGAGCGCGTTCGTGAAGGGGTCGCGCCACATGCGGATGCGCGTGGCGACCCGCCCGACGTCGACGAGCCCCGGCCAGCGCGCCATGGCGAGGAGCGCGGCGCCGACCAGCCCGAGCGCGACGAGCGGCCACCCGGTCGCGCGCGTGACCAGGAAGAAGATGCCGAGGAAGACGAGCGCGAGCACGATCACGGGTCCGAGGTCCCCGACGAGGAAGAGGCCGGCGAGGATGAGCACGAGGACGGCGGCCGCGGGGACGAGGAGCTCGAGGCGGGGCCAGCGCAGACCGAGCAGCCGCTGCCGCTGCCAGCGCAGCTTCGCGGCGCGCGCGCCGAGGAAGGCGGCGAGGAAGACGACGAAGAGCGGCTTCACCGCCTCGATCGGCTGGATGGGGCCGAGGTTGATGCGGGCGCCGGACGCGCCCGGTCCGCTGCCGACGACCGCGAGCGCCGCGAAGACGGCGAGGATGAAGACGGCGATGCCGACCTGGAGCCGGCGCGCGAGCGCGGCGAGGTCGACGGGCGCGGCGAGCAGCGCCGCGGCCGCGAGGCACCCGAGCAGGAAGCCGCCGGCGAACCCCGCCGCCGACGGCAGCGCGGCCGACGCGACCCGGACCCCGCCCTCGAGCCTGACGGTGAGCTCGAAGGTCGCCTGGTGGACGACGAGCCCGAGCAGGCACGCGAGGACCGCGGCCGGCAGCAGCAGCGGCGCCGCGATCGCCGCCCGGCCCCGGCGCAGGCTCAGGACGCGCCCGACCGCGAGCACGAGGACGCCCGCGGTGAAGAGGAGATCCGCCCGGCGCGCCAGCGCCCGGAT
>DASXVK010000377.1:0-7557 GCA_036504295.1 Polyangia bacterium | reverse complement strand
GGCCCGCGAGGTCACGCAGAAGGCGCTCGAGGAGTTCCGGGCGCAGAAGAACAAGCCCACCGACGCCCACGTCGCGCTCGTGCTGCCCGAGGCCGAGGCGCTCATCGCCCACAAGCACATCGCCGACCTGGCCGACTTCCTGGTCGTCGCCGCGGTCGACGTGAAGCCCGGCGCCGAGCGCGCCGCGACCGTGACCCGGGCCGCGGCCGAGCGCTGCCCGCGCTGCTGGAAGCGCATCGTGCCCGATCCGGCTACGCCCTGCCCCCGGTGCCAGGCGGCGCTGGCGGCGAAAGGAACGGCCGCGTGAAGACCAAGCTGCGCCTCTTCCTCGTCGTCCTCCTCGCCATCCTGGCCTTCGACCAGGGCACCAAGATCTGGGTCCGGCACACGCTCGCGCCCGCGCCGCAGGACCGGGCGGCGCTGCACCACAGCTACCGGCCCGGGCTCGACGCGTGGTGCCAGCTCTCGCAGAAGCAGGTCCGCGTCATCGACGGCTTCTTCGACCTGTGCTACTCGGAGAACACCGGCGTCGCCTTCGGGCTCGGCAAGAAGGTGCCGCGCGCCGTCTGGATCGCCGTCGGGGTCGTCGCCCTCGGGTTGATCCTGCTCTTCCTGCGCCAGGCGGGCGACGATCAGAAGAAGCTGATCCTCGCGCTGGCGCTGGTCGGCGGCGGGGCGATCGGGAACGTCATCGACCGGGCCGCCTTCGGGTTCGTGACGGACTTCGTGGTCTGGCGCTGGCACGAGCACCCCTGGCCCACCTTCAACATCGCCGACGCGGCGCTCGTCGCCGGCGTCATCCTGATGTTCCTCACGATGGGCAAGCAGCCGAACGCCAAGACGCAGGAGCAGGACGAGGCGTCGCGGAAGTCGAAGTCGAAGTCGCGCTGAGGCGTCGATCTACAGGGGTGGGCCGCCGCCCGCCCCTCGGCCGCGAAGTGAATTCGCGGCCTTCACCCCACCTGGCCTCGGGCCCGTGGCCCGAGCCTGAAGAGCCGTCGATGGTTCGACCGCTCTTCACGGCTTCACCGGCGTGGCGGCGTCCGGCTCGCCCGGTGCCGGCTCCGGTGGCGTCTCGCCCGCGGCCCCCCCGCCCGCGTCGAGGCCGTCGAGCCCGGTGAGGCCCTCGAGGCCGCTGCCCGCGCCGGCTCCCTCGACCCCGAGAGCGTCGAGGCCGAGGCCGCCCGGGCCCCCGGCGCCCAGCCCCGCGCCCTCCGCGCCGAGGTCGGGGCTCGCCTCGAGCCCGAGGCCCGCGTCGGCTCCGGCGTCGCCGAGGCCGAGGCCCTCGAGCCCGCCGCCCGGCGTGAGGCCGGCGAGCCCGGCGTCGCCGGTGAGGTCGCCGAGGAGATCGGGCGCCGGCGCCCGATCGGGCTCGGCCGGGGCGGCCGCGGCCGGCGTGGCCGCCGGCGTGGGCGCGGGCGCGGTCGGGGGCGCCGCCTTCGCGGGCGCCGCCTTCGCGGGCGCCGCCACCGCGGCCGGCTTCGGGGGCGGGGCCGGCTTCGCGGGCACCACGGGCGCCGCCGCCGTCGTCGTGGCCGGCAGCTCCCAGCCGACGAGCTGGCGATCGACGCGCGCCTCGCGCCACCACGCCTTCAACGCCTCGACCTGGGCATGGCGCGCCTCGGCGGGCGCCTCGGGGTCGACGTCCACCGGCTCGCCGAGGATGCGCTCGAGCGCCCCGTACGCCGCCCGGCGGACGCCATCCGCCTCGTCCGTGAGCGCGCGCAGGAGCGCGAAGACCGTCGCCTCGCTGCGCAGGTCGCCGAGCGCCGCGGCCGCGGCCTCGCGCACCTCTGGCACCTCATCACGCAGCAACCGCTTCATCGCGGGCGCCGCGGCGGTCGCCTCCAGCCACCCGAGGTACGTCGTGGCCGAACGGCGCAGCGCCGGGTGCGCGTCGCCGAGCGTCGCGACGAGCGCGGGCGCCGACTCTGGCCCGATCAGGCTATACAGCCCGCGCACGGCGGCGAGCCGCACCCGGTGAGACGGGCTCGCCAGCAACCGCTCGAGCGCCGGCCGCGCCTTGACGTCCTGCAGCCGCGCGAGCGCGTCGACCGCGGCGACCGTCAGCGTCTCGTCACCCTCGGTGGCGAGCTCCTCGAGCACGCGACGCGCGGCCGGGTGGCGCAGCTCGCCCAGCTGGGCCACGGCCGTGAGCCGCGCCTCGCCGCCAGGGAGCTGGAGGTCCTGGCACAGCTTCTGGAAGAGGGCGCGCTGGGCGTCGTCGCGGAACAGCGCGGCGGCGGCGGCGGCGCTGGCGACGCGCCGCCGCCGGGCCGGCGCCGACGTGGGCGCCGGCCCGGCCGCGGCCGGCCGCGCCGCCGGAGCGACGCGCTGCTCGCGGAGACCGAGGAGCCGCAGCTCGCGGATCTGCTGCTCCAGCTCGCGCGCTCGCGCGATGGCCGCGCTCACCTCGGCCGCCGACGCGCCGCGCGCCAGCTCGGCGTAGGCGCGGTCGAGCTGCACCTGCAGCCGGCGCAGGGCCGTCGGCGCGTCGCCGCGCGGCGCGGCCAGAGGCGAGCCGCAGGCGAGCCTCGACGTTGCCAGAGGCGAGCCGCAGGCGAGCCTCGACGTTGCCAGAGGCGAGCCGCAGGCGAGCCTCGACGTTGCCTGAGGTCGCGGCCCGCCGCCGAAGAGCTTCCCCGCCGAGCGCGCGAACGCAGCCATCCCTGCTCCCATGGCCTCCGTGACGCGCCTCAACTTGCCCGACATCGTGTCTCTCCTCCGACGTGACCGGTCTCGCGGTGGCCGGTGATCGCGCGCGCGCCGCTCATGGGAAGAGCCGGCTGAGCATGGCCCGCTGGTCCGGCGGCGCGACCAGGATCCGCAGCCCGATCTCGCACTGGGCCGTCTCCGCCAGCCGCACGCGCGTGACCAGCGCGACCGCCGTCAGCTCCAGCTCCCGGCACCGCAGGTGGACGAAGACGCGCGCCCCGAGCGGCACCGGCCGCGGCGTCGTGATGCCGAAGCCGGACTGGGACACGTCGAAGCCCGCGCCGATGCCCTCCTGCACCTCGCCCGCGGCGACGCCGTCGAGCACGTGGTACCAGACGAGGCTCGCCTTGCGGTACCGCCGCGCGCGCCGCGAGGAGGCGTCCAGGGCCGGGGTGGTCACGGGTGCTCCTCGGAGAGCGCGGGCTCGCCGGCCTGGCCCTCCTCGTCCATCTTGCGCAGCCCTTCGAGGATCAGGAACTGGGTCTTGTTGTTGATCGAGCGCGCGGGCGGCGGGGCACCACCGTCGACGAACGCGAAGGTGCCGGAGAGGTTCGCGATGGCCGCGAAGAACGCCGCCTCGCCGGTGAGGTCGCCCGCCACCGCGTGGGTGATCTCGCCGTCCTCGTACCAGAGCTGGGCCGCGCCCTCGGCGCCGGTGATGATGAACCGGCCGGTCCGCAGGTTGGCCGACAGCATCTGAAGGATGTCGGAGAGCACGCCTTCGAGGATGCGGCCGCTCAGGGAGGCGTCGGCCACGGCGCGCGGCGCGGCCGCGGCGAGGGCGGGCGGCGCGTCCGCCGGCGGCGGCGCCGCGGGCGGTGGCGGACGGTCCGACCACGCCTCCATCGACGGCGCGGCCGCGGCCGGCGCCGCGGCGGCGGGCCGCTCGCGCGGCGCCTCGGCCGGCAGCGGCGCCGCCATCACCTCGCCCGCGAGCGCGTCGAGCCGCTCCTCGAGCAGCGTGCAGAGCGAGGTGAGCCGATCGGCGACGGCGTCGCGGTAGAACGCCTCGCGCCAGCGTTGCAGCTCGAGCCGCGCCGCTGCCGGGGCGGGCGCCGCCGGGCCCGCGGACGCGCCCGGCGCGAGCGCAGCGATGAGCTGGAGGATCTCCTCCTTGCTCTGCGCGACGCTGCGCGCCGGCCCCGCGGGCCCGCGCCTGCGCTCGTCTCGGCTCACGTGGTCCAAGGCTGAGCATCCTGCTCAGGGCGCGCGATCAGCACCACCACGAGGGCCAGGGCGCCAGCGATCACCGGACCAACCAGTCTCCACATCGACCCACCTTCGGCAGGGTTGCGAACCACGCGTAGCCGTGTCGAAGCAATTCGCGTACCAGAGCGGAGGCCCGGTATTTCCGGGGGCTCGCGGCCGCGCGGTCGGCCGCCCGTGGCGGTTTTCCCGAGACCCCGGGAAGAACGCCCGAGCACCGGCCCGGGACCGCGCGGCGCCGCTGCGCGGCCGCGGTCCGGAGGTCCGCCTGCGCGCTCGGTTTTCGCCGCGCGCCGCGACCGCGACGTAGCGCGGCACGCGGCTTGCTCTGCCGGCCCCGAAGGTTTCCCCCGTGAGACGCCGCGAGGACATGAAGCGACTCCCGCGCGCCGCGGCGGCCGCGGCCGCGATCCGGCTCGACCCGTCGCTGCCGCCGGCCGCGGCGCCCGCGCCCGCGGCGCGGCCCGCCGTCATCCCGCTCCGCCGCCGCCCCGATCCCGCGCTCTTCGCCCGCCCGACCGTCGCGCTGGTCGGCAACCCCAAGGTGGGCAAGTCGACGCTCTTCGCGCGCCTCTCCCGCCGGCCGATCGCCGACGTGCCGCTCCCGGGCACCTCGCTCGCCGTGCGCGTCCGCGCGCTCGACGGCGCCGCGCAGGACCTCGTGGACGCCCCGGCGGCCTACTCGCTCTTCGGACCGGGCGATGACGAACGCGCCGTGGCCGGCCTGCTCCTCGGCCTCGCCCTCGGCCACGAGGAGAACGGCATCGTCGTCGTCGCCGACGGCAAGAACCTCAAGCGCTCCCTCGCGCTCGCGCTCCAGTGCGCCGAGCTTGGCCTGCCCATGCTGCTGGCGGTCAACATGACCGACGAGGCGACCGCGCACGGGATCCGCATCGACCACGCGCGCCTCGCCGGGGCGCTCGACCTGGAGGTGCGGCCCGTGGTGGCGAGCGCGGGCACGGGCCTGCCGGAGCTGCGCGGCGGACTCGCCGCGCTCCGGGTGCCGCGCCGCCTGGTGCGCTACTCGCCGCCGGTCGAGGAGCTCCTCGAGGTCGCGGCCAAGCTCCTCAACGCCCACCAGGTGCCGGGCCGGGCCGCGGCGCTGCTGCTGCTCGCCGGCGAGCCCGCGGCCGAGGAGCTCATCCGCGCGACCTGCGGCGCGGCGATGCTCGCGCAGCTCCGCCAGCTCGCCGCGCCGCTGCAGCAGCCGGACCCGACCGAGATCGCCTCCCACCTCACGGCCGCGGCGAGCCACACCGCCGAGCGGCTCGTGCGCGAGGTGCAGACGACGGAGGCGACCGGACCATCCCGGGGCGAGCGCCTCGCCAACCTGTGCACGCGGCCGCTCACCGGGGTGCCGATCGCCCTCGCGGTCGCGGCGACCATGTACCTCGCCGTCGGCCGCTTCGCCGCCGGCTTCATCGTCGATCACCTCAAGGGCGCGCTGCTCGACGGTCGAGCGCTGCCGTGGCTCGACGCCCACCTGCGGCCGCTGCTACCCGGCACGCTGCTCGGCGACGTGCTGCTCGATCGGCAGCTCGGCCTGGTACAGACCGGCCTCTTCCTGCCGCTGGGGCTGGTGTTGCCGCCGCTGTTCTGCTTCTACGTCTTCTTCGGCTTCCTCGAGGACTCGGGCTACCTCCCGCGGTTGTCGTTCCTCCTCAACCGGGCGTTGCACGTCGTCGGCCTCAACGGCAAGGGCGTGCTGCCCCTCGCGCTCGGCTTCTCGTGCGTGACCATGGCGACGCTCGCCACCCGCACGCTGGACAGCGCGCGCGAGCGGACGATCGCCTCGTTCCTCCTGCTCCTCGGCGTGCCGTGCTCGCCGCTGCTGGCGGTCATGCTCATCGTGCTCGGGCCGCTGCCGGCGAGCGCGGCGGCGACGGTGTTCGGCCTGCTGCTGGTGCAGATCCTCGCCGCCGGCGTCCTCCTGAGCCGCCTGCTCCCGGGCCGGCCCACGCCGCTGCTGCTCGAGCTCGTGCCGCTGCGCCTGCCGCGTCCCGGTCAGGTCCTGCGGCGCGCGGCCGCGCGCACCGGCGTCTTCTTGAAGGAGGCGTTGCCGCTCTTTCTGCTCGCCGGGCTCGTCGTCTTCGTCTTCGCGCGGATCGGCGGGCTGAGGCTGCTCGAGCGCGCCGCCCGGCCGATCATGAGCGGCCTCCTGGAGCTGCCCGCCGAGAGCGTGCAGGTCTTCCTCAAGGCGCTCATCCGCCGGGAGAGCGGCGCCGCCGAGCTCGTCCACCTCCGCCACTCCTTCAGCGGGCTGCAGCTCGTCGTCATCACGTTCCTGATGACCTTCTCCGTCCCGTGCATCAACACCGTGCTCGTCCTGGTGCGCGAGCGCGGCGCGCGCACCACCGCGATCATCGTCGCGGCGGTGCTCGGCTACGCGCTCGTCGCCGGCGCGCTGCTCGCCCGGGTCGGCCGCCTCGTCGGCCTCACCTTCTCATGATCAGGTGCCGCCCCATGCCCGTCGTCGTGAACGAGCGCCACGAAGAGATCCTCGAGGCGATCTGGACCGCCGCCGAGGCCGGCGAGCACCACCTGGAGGCGGTGCGGCGGCGCTGCGAGGTCCCGTTCGACGCCGGCGACCTCGCCGCGCTCGAGCGGGTTGAGGTGCTCGTGCGGGCCGGCGACACGGTCGCGCTCTCGGCGGCGGGCCTCACGCTGGCGGCCCGCGTCATCCGCCGCCACCGCCTGGCCGAGGTGCTGCTCGGGACGGCCCTGAAGCTGAAGCCGGCGCACGTCGACGCGATCGCGTGCACCCTCGAGCACACGCTGCTGCCCGAGGTGGAGGAGGCGATCTGCACCTTGCTGGGCCACCCCGAGGTCGGCCCCGGCGGGCAGCCGATCCCGCCCGGCGCCTGCTGCCGCGCCCACGTCAACATGGTGAGCACGGTCGTCGCCAGCCTGGCCGAGCTCCGGGCCCACGACAGCGGCCGCGTCACGTACATCAAGCCCGAGACCCACGCGCAGCTCCATCAGCTCATCGCGATCGGCCTCAACCCGGGGGTGATCGTGCGGGTCAACTGCATCTCGCCCGCTTTTTGCATCCGGTTCGACAACACTGAGCTGGCGATCGACCGAGAGATCGCGCGCCGGGTCTTCGTGGTGAGGACGGACATGAGGGACGTCAGATGAGGCCGACCGCCGCCGGCCGCGGGGGGACCGCATGACCTCGGTGCTCTGCGTACTGCCCCCGGCGCTCCTCGCCCACTGCGCCCCGGAGCTCGGCTGGCTCGAGGCGCGCGGGGTGCAGCTCGTGCGCGAGCCCTCGCCCGCGAACGCGGTGACCGCCGCCGGGGTGCGGCGGCCGCAGGTGATCGTCGTCGGCCTGTCGATGGCGGAGATGGAGGGCCTCGAGCTGGTGGCCCTCATCCAGCAGCAGCACCCGGATCTCGGCGCGCCCATGGTCGTCCTGCCCGACCCCGGCGACCCCATCGACCCGCTCGTGTGCGCCCGCGATCCGGCGACCGGCTGCTACGGCATCGAGCACTTCGCCCGGGAGCACATCTGGGCGCGCATCGCCCAGCTCTGTGGCGCCGTCGCCGACGGGCCCGCGCCGATCCTGGTGCCGGACGTGTACGAGCCGACGGAGCCGGTCGTGATCGCCGCCGCGGCGGCGCCCCCGCCGGCGGC
>DASXVK010000376.1:0-6910 GCA_036504295.1 Polyangia bacterium | reverse complement strand
CGCGGCGGCGAGGCCGCCGACGGCGTGGTACAGGTGGCCGCGCACCGCCTGGAACGCGAGCAGGACGCAGAGCTGCAGCGCCATGCCCGCGGCGCCCGCGGCGAACGCGGCCAGGCCGGGCGCGCCGCGGCGCCGGCGGCCCAGCGCGACGACGAGCGCGATCCCGAGCGCGGCCGCGGGCAGCGCCCAGGGCGCGGCCGGCGCGTCGGCCAGGCGCAGCGCGAGGCGGGCCGCGCGCGGGGAGGTACGGGCGAGCGCCTCGGTGAGGCCGTAGAAGTACGCGACCGGCCGCAGGTCGTGGTTCTCGCGGCCGGCGGCGGCCGTGACCGCGGCCACGTGGTCGTCCACCCGCAGCGGCATGAGGCGGCTCTCGAGCCAGGTCGGGCCGACGTGGGTGAGGTCGAGGCCGCGCTCCGCCAGGCGGCGCGCGAGGAGGGCGGGATCGGCCGGCACCGGGGCCGCCGCGGCCCAGACCAGCGCCTGCGCGCCGGGCGCCACGCCCACGGCGGGGAACACCGCGCGCAGCGTGCGCCAGAGCACGGCGTTGCGCCGCAGCGCGGGGCCATCGAGGTAGGCGTCGGCGGCGGCGACGCTCACCGCGAGCAGGCCGCCCGGGGCGAGCGCGCGGCGGGCGTCGGCGTAGCACTCGCGGCTGTAGTAGCGCGAGAGCACCGCGCTCTGCGGCTCGGGCAGCGCCACGAGGATCACGTCCCAGCGCGCGGTCGCGCGGCGCAGGAGGTCGCGGCCGTCGCCGGCGTGCAGGCGGACGCGCGGGTCGCCGAGCGGCGCGGCCGCCGCCCCGGCGTGGGCGGCCGCGAGCGCGAAGACGGCGGGGTCGAGCTCGACGTAGTCGACCGCGGCCGGCCGGTGCTTGAGCACCTCGGCGAGCCCACCGCCCAGCCCGCCGCCGACGAGGAGCACGCGGCGGGGCGCCGGGTGGAGCAGCAGCGGCAGGTGCACCCGCTCCTCGGCGGCGACCGCGTCCTCGGTCGTGAAGAGCAGCACGCCGTCGTGGAAGAAGGCGCGCTGCTGCCCCTGGGCGGTGACGGTGAGCAGACCGTAGCGCGACGGGCGCGCCGCCACGAGCTCGCCGGCGGCGCGCGCCCGGTCGACGGCGGCGCCGAGCCGTGGGCCCACCGGCACCGCGAGCGCGGCCACGGCGGCCGTGGCGCCGAGCGCCGCCCACCAGCGTCCGCGCGCGAGCACCGCCGCGCCGGCCGCGGCGCAGGCGACGCCGCCGAGCGCCATCACCCACGCCGCCGGGGCCCGCCCGGCGAGCGCGAAGTGGAAGACGGCCCCGGCGAGCGCGGCGCCGGCGGTCTCGGCCAGGTACGCCCGGGTAGCCGGCCGCGCGGCGTCCGCGGCGGTGTCAGGGCTGCCGCTAGAGGAATTGAACAGGGAGGCGAGGAGGCGGGGAGTCAGACTGGGGTTGCTTGCGGCCGCGCGCGGACCCGTGCCCGAGCGCTGCTCGCGCGCGTTCAGCGCAACCCAACCCAAGATCCGACTCCCCGACTCCCCGACTCCCTGTTGCCGGTCCGATCCGAGCGCGGCCGCGCCGAACGCGAACGCGAGGCCCGCGAGCGCGGCGGCCGGCGCGAGCGCGAGCAGCGCGCCGCGGAGTCCCGCGAGCAGCCCCGGCTCCTCGCCGGGGAGGAGCCCCGCCGGGCGCGCGAGCGGCACGAGCGCGAGCGCGAGCCACAGCAGCGCCGGGGCCGCGACGAGGACGAGCCCGAGCGCGCGCCGGGCCGCGGCCGGCGGGCGCGCGAGCCGCCCGCCGAGCGCGCTCGCCGCCGCCGTGAGCCCCAGCCACGCCGCGAACGCCAGACCGAGCGTCAGCTCGTTGCCCTGGAACGCCGCGAGCAGCTCCCGCAGCAGCGTCGCCTGCGCGAGCAGGGTGGCGGCGCCGGCCGCCGCGAGCGCCAGGTGGACCGACCGCGCGGCCGCGGCCGCGTCAGGCCCAGACGCCGGGGATGGCGTGGCCGCAGAAGCCGCACCGGCCATGCTGCACCTTCAGCTCCCGCAGGTCGAAGCCGTGCCGGCGCACCACGATCTTGCGGCACCGCGGGCAGCTCGTGTGCTCGCCCTCCACGCCGGGGACGTTGCCGGTGTAGACGAAGCGCAGCCCCTCGGCGAGGCCGATCTGGCGGCAGCGCACGAGGGTCTCGTAGGGCGTGGGCGGCACGTTGCGGAGCTGGTAGTCGGGGTGGAACCGCGTGAAGTGCAGCGGCACGTCGGGCCCGAGCTGCCGCTTGATCCAGCGGCACATGTCGCGGATCTCGCCCTCGGCGTCGTTGTGCCCCGGGATGCACAGGTGCACGAGCTCGAGCCAGACGCCGCTCTGCCGGATGGTCTCGATCGACCGCAGCACCGGCGCGAGCTTGCCCTTGCACAGCTTCTGGTAGTAGCCCTCGGTGAAGCCCTTGAGGTCGACCTTGACCGCGTCGAGCACCTTGAGCGCCTCGCGCAGGGGCGCCACCTCGGCGGAGCCGCCGGTGATCATGGCGGTGCGCACGCCCGCGCGCCGCGCCGCGGTGCAGGTGTCGATCACGTACTCGAGGAAGACGATCGGCTCGGTGTAGGTGAAGGCGACGCAGGCCTGGTACGAGGCGGCGTGGCGCACGACGTCCTCGGGCGGCAGCCAGCGCCAGCGGAGCTGCTCGGGCCGCGACTGCGACAGCTGCCAGTTCTGGCAGCACTTGCACTCGAGGTTGCACCCGGCGGTCGCGAGCGAGAACGCGCGCGAGCCCGGCATGAAGTGGAAGAAGGGCTTCTTCTCGATCGGGTCGACGTTGACCGCGGCGGCCTGGCCCCAGACGAGCGTCCGGTACTCGCCGCCCTGGTTCTCGCGTACGCCGCAGAACCCGCGCTCGCGGTCGTCGACCTCGCACTGCTTGGGGCACAGCTCGCACTTGATGCGGTGGTGCGCCAGCCGCTTCCAGAACCGCGCCGGGTGGACCCGCGGGGGCTGCGCCGCGGCCGGGCCGGGGGCGAGGAGCGTGGCGCCGGCGCCGAGGCTCGCCCCGGCGAGCAGGCAGCCCGAGGCGCCGCAGGCGCGGAAGAAGTCGCGGCGCGAGACGGGCACCTCACACCTCCAGCGTGACGAGGTCGATGCGCGCCTCGTCGCCGACGCCGAGCCCCAGCCTGGCGGCGGTCGCGATGTAGGTCGGCTCGAGCTTCGCCGCGGCGAGGGTGGGCAGGCCGCGCGCGGTGCGCAGCCGGTCGAGGAGCCCGCGCCCGACCGTGTCCACGGCCACCGGGTCGACGCCGAAGATCAGCGTGTGCGCCTCGGCCCCCATGCCCGGCTGATAGCTCGGGCCGTTATCGATCACGGGCCGCAGGGCGTCGACGACGACGAGGCGCTGCTTGCCGCGGAGCTGGGGCAGCGCCGCGACCTCGGCGATGTAGGGGTCGCAGCGATCGACGTGCATCTTGTTCGGGTTGTCGATGCAGCCGAAGAGGTTCTTGAGGGCGCCGCTCGTCCCCGACAGCATGTGCTGCTTGAGCACCGGCACGCTCAGCATGGCGTCGATGCGCTCGGTGGCGATGCGGCTGAGGCGCGACGCCGACGAGGGCATCACGGTCGGCTCCTCCTCGTAGCCGACGGCGTCGTTGCCGGCGCAGCGGTAGCCGTCGCCGCGCTCGCTGAGCTGGAAGCCCGAGGTGACGAGGTCGACGGCGGCGCGGTCGAACACGAGCTGGTGCGCGCCGTCGACGTCGCTGCGCCGGAGCAGGGCGCCGAGCTCGTCGACGAGCTCGACGTGGGTGGCCGCCTGGCGCCCGGCGAGGCCGTTGACCTTGAGGCCGACGGTCTCGCCGGGCCGGAAGAAGCGGCGCAGCGCGGCCGCCGCGTCCGGCGCGTCGCAGAGCCGGGTGAGGCCGGCCGCGAGCATCGCCCGGAGCGCGCCGCGGTCGGCGTCGTAGCCGGAGGTGAGGGCCCGCTTCGTCGTGACGACGACGACCCGCGACCGCCCCTCCGCGGCGGCCGCGGGCCCAGGCGGCGGGGCGGCCGGCCGCGCCCCGCGCCGCTCCGCCGCGCCGCCGCACGACGACCCGCACCCGACGGTCGTCGCGGCCAGCGCGGCCGTCCCGAGCGCCTGGAGGAAGCGGCGTCGCGACGGGCCTTGCTCGCGGTGCTCCGGCACGAGGTGAGTATACCGCGCCCGGTGGCGCGGACCACGGTCACGCTCGTGCTCGTGCGCTCGCGCCCCCGCGCGCTACGGCTTCCGCGCGTGCACGAGCACGCTCCAGATCTTCCCCTCGAGCACCCCGGCGACCTGCGCCACGACCTTGTCGTCCACCGGCCCGCCGCCGCAGCCGCAGCCGCCGGCGGCGGCGCCGAGCTCGGCCGGCGCGAGCGCGCGCAGCTGGGCGGCGTCGTAGACCAGGCGGTCGCGCACTTCAACGTCGACGAGGCCCGCGGCGCGCAGCCCGGCCAGGTACTCCGCCTCGCCGACGGCGCCGCCGATGCACGCGGCGTAGAGCGCGGCGCTCGCGCGCGCCCAGGCGGGCAGGTCGTCGACGACGAGGTCGGAGACGAGCATGCGGCCGCCGGGCCGCAGCACGCGCGCGATCTCGCGGAAGACGCGCGGCTTCTCGGGCGAGAGGTTGATGACGCAGTTCGAGATCACCCAGTCGACGGTGCCGGTCTCGACGGGCAGCTCCTCGATGATCCCGCGGCGCACCTCGACGTTCGTGAGGCCGGCCGCCTGGACGTTGGCGCGCGCCCGCTCGATCATCGCGTCGGTCATGTCGACGCCGACGCGGCCGGTGGGCCCGACCTTGCGCGCGGCGAGGAGGAGGTCGATGCCGGCGCCGGAGCCCAGGTCGACGACCACCTGGCCCGGGCGCACCTCCGTGAAGGCGACGGGGTTGCCGCAGCCGAACGAGCTCGCGACCGCGTCGTCGGGCAGGCCGGCGACCTCGCCGCTCGTGTAGCCCGCGAGCGTCGTCGGGGTCGGCTGCGGGGCGCGCGGGCCGCCGCAGCAGGAGCCACCGCCGGTGACGGCGCGGGCGTAGGACTCGGATACCTGACGGCGGGTCTGATCGTGCTCACTCATCTTTCTTCTCCTCGCGCCCGCGCGGGGCGCGCTTGGGGGTCGCACCCCGGGCGGGGCGCGGCGGTACGGCGCAGGTCGCCGCGGGCGGGCAGCACACCTCGAGCGCGTCGGCCAGCTCACGCAGGGTGCGGGCGAGGGCCTCCGTCCGCACCGCGCACCACACCTCCTTGCCGCGCTTCACGCACTCGATCACGCCGGCGTCCCGCAGGATCGCGAGGTGACGCGAGACGACCGAGACGTCGAGGTCCGTGCCGGCCGCGACGTGCCCGACCGTGCACGGCGTGCCGCCCACCTCGGCCAGGCGCAGCACCAGCTGCAGGCGGCTCGGGTCGCCGAGCGCCTTGAAGAGCCGCGGCGACAGGAGCTCCATGAGGCCGGCGCAGCAGGCCTTCCGCGATCCCGGGGAACGTTTGTTCGTTTGCATCAATGTGCAAACTAGGTCCGGGGGCGCGCCGTGTCAAGGGGCGGGCGCGAGGCGTTCCAGCGGCAGTTGACACGACCCCGCCGCGCGGCCGACGCTCGATCGCGAGGTGGTCGATGGCCTGCAGGCACTCCCTCCGCGTCTCGCTCCTCCTCTGCGTCGCGGCCGCCCTCGGGTGCGGCGGCGCGAGCACGTCGGCTACCGGCTCGTCCTCACCCAGCTCACGCACACGGCCGGCGCCGCGCCCGGCGGCGCCCTCGCGCTCACGGCGACGTGGGAGAACCGCGGCGTCGCGCCGCCCTACCACCCCTGGCCGCTCGCGTACCGCCTGCGCGGGGCCGGCGACGCGGTCGCGGCCGAGTGGCGCAGCGGGGCAGACCTGCGGCAGTGGCCGCCCGGCGCCCACGCGAGCACGGACGTGGTCACCGTCGGCGCGGGCGTCCCGCCGGGAGCCTACGCGCTCGACGTCGCGGTGCTCACCGAGGACGGCGCCCGGGCCCACGTGAAGCTCGCGATCACGGGGGCGCGCCCGGACGGGTGGTACCCCGTTTCGGCAGTGACGATCGATTGAGCCGCCGCGGCGAATGGCGGGCCGCCGGTATCGCTGTTAAGCTCATCGCGATGGTGACCAAGGCCCGCGTCAAGCCCGCTACCCGCGCCCCGAAGAAGAAGCCGGCCGCCCGCAAGGCGGCGGAGAAGCCGCGCCCCCGCGAGGCGGCGGCGGAGAAGCCGCGCCCCCGCGAGGCGGCGGCGGTCAAGCCGGCCGCCCGCAAGGCGGCGGCGGTCAAGCCGCCCGCGCCCCCGGCGGCGGTCAAGCCGCCCGCGCCCCCGACGGCGGTCAAGCCGCCGGCGCCCCCGACGGCGGCGGCCAAGCCGCCGGCGACCCCGCCCGCGAAGAAACCGGCGAAGGCCAAGCCCGCCGTCGCGCCGGTGGTCGTGGGCCCCCGCCGCGCCGTCTTCATCGACGTCGAGAACACCAGCAGCGACGCGGCGCTCTCGCGCGTGCTCGACGAGCTCAAGCTCGACCTCACGGGCGGCGCGACCGAGGTCACGGCGGTCGGCAACTGGCGCGTCGTGGGCCAGCAGCTCGGCCGCTCGCTCGCGCAGCGCGGCGCGAACCTGCTGCACAGCGCGCCGGCGGCGCGGGTGTCCGACTGGAGCGATCTCTGGATCGCGGTCCAGGTGGGCATCTGGCTCGGCCGCTCGCGCCCGGGCGACACCCTGGAGATCGTCTCGCACGACCGCGCCTTCGACGCGGGCGGCGACGCGGCCGCGCGCCTCGGCGTCGTGTTTCGCCGCATCACGTATCACGCGCCCGGCGCCGGCACGGCCGTGGCCCCGCCCGCCCGCGCCGAGGACGGGCTCGAGGGGCGGCGTGGCCGCCGGCGGTCGCGGGTCAGCTGCACGCGCCCGTTCGCCAGGACCTCGATGC
>DASXVK010000375.1:0-22830 GCA_036504295.1 Polyangia bacterium | reverse complement strand
CCGCCGGCGCCGCGTCGCGCACCGGCGCGCTCGACGCCGGCTCCGCCGCCGGGGCCGCCGCGTCCGTCGGGGCCGCGTCCGGCGCCGCCGTCGGCCGGGACGCCGGCGGCACGCCCGCGTCCGCCGCCTGCGTGCGCACCGCCGGGATCTCGCACAGCTCGGTGGCGCGGAAGCGCTCGTAGGCCGCCTTCATCGCGGCGAAGCGCGCGGGCTCGGCGCGATGCAGGGAGCCGCCGCGCTCTCGATCCGCGGTGAGCCGGTAGAGCCCGTAGCTCTGCCGGTTCACGTAATGGTGGAGCTTCCAGCCGTCGCTGATGTAGACCCGCCGCGGCTCGTAGTCGGGGTGCTCGACCTGCTCGGCCACCACGGGCCGCTCGGGCAGCTCGCGCCCGGGCACCCAGTCGCCGAGGAGGCTCCGGCCGTGCATCCCGGCCGGGATCGCGACGCCGAAGAGGTCGAGCCAGGTCGGCGCCAGATCGATGTGGCTCGTCGGGCGCGCGATACGCTTCGGCGCGATGCCCGGCCCGGCCACCGCCAGCGGCACGCGGATGTTCTCCTCCCACAGCTCCTGGCCGTGGTTCCACAGCCCGTGCTCGCCGAAGGACTCGCCGTGATCGCCGGTCACCATCACCACGGTCCGCCTGGCCGTCGGCAGCCGGGCGAGGAAGTCGAGCAGCCGGCCCACGTGGTGATCCGTGAAGAGCAGCTCGTGATCGTAGCGATCGCGGGGGCGCGGGCCGAGGACGCGGAAGCCGGGGTGCTCGATGTACTCGGCGTGCGGGTCGAAGTAATGGACCCACAACCAGTAGGGCCCGGCGGTGTGGGCCGGGTCCTTGAGCCACCGGATGGCGGCGTCCGTGACCCAGCCGGAGCTGCCCTCGATGTCGTCGCTGCCCGGCGCGTGCGGGCCCTTGCCGACGAGGGTCCACTCGGGGAAGCCCTGGTGCCAGCCGTACGCCTTCCCGAAGATCCAGTGCGTGTGGAACGCCGCGCAGCGCACGCGCGGGCCGCAGATCGCCTTGGCGGCGAAGCTCTCCCCGGGCGGGATGAACATCGCGTGGGCGTCGGTCCGCTGGAGCTCGGACGGGTACTTGCCCGTGAGCAGCGCCGGGATGGCGTGGCCGGTGTAGGAGCCCATCGAGTACGCGCGCGTGTACGTGACCCCGCGCGCGGCCAGCCGGTCGAGGTGGGGCATGACGTCGCGCGGGTTGCCGCCGTGGCGGGGACCGTCCGCGCGCAGCGTGTCGATGGTGACGAGGAGGAGCGAGACGTCGGGCGGAAGAGCCGGCCGGGCCGGCACCGGCTCGTCCGCCGGCGCCGAGGCGGCGCCCACGGCCGCGGCCGGCCCGAGCGTGAGATCCACGCCGTCACAGTCCTCGTCGATGCCGTTGTCCGGGAGCTCCCGGGCGCCCGGGTGGCGCCGGGGATCGCGGTCGTCGCAGTCGCCGCCGCCGAGCCACCGGGCGTAGCCGTCGCCGTCCCGGTCCCCCAGCCGGCGCCCCACGAGGAGCACCGTGCGGGCGAGGCCGCGGTGGCCGAGGAGCGGCGCCGCCGCGTCCGGAGCGTGGTCGAGCACCACGGAGGCGGCGACGGGCCCGAGGCCGGCGAGCGCGAGCACGACCGCGCCGACGCGGAGCAGCCGCGCCCGCGGCGCCCGCGCCACGCGGGAACCGCCGAGCGCCGCGATCACCGCGATGAGCGCGAGCGAGACGAGCGGGCCGCCGTGCACCCCCTGGCGACGCAGCAGGCCGAGGAACGCGAAGGGGCCGCGGGCCGCCGCGCCCGCCGCGAGCGGCGGGAGGAGCACGGCGGCCCAGAGGACGGCCATGAGGCCGAGCGCCACGGTGGGCCGGCGGAGCAGCGCCGCGCGGCCCGCGAGCGGCGCCTGGCGCCGGGCGACCAGCGCGGCGAGCCGCGTGAGGGCGAGCAGGGACAGCGGGCCGAGCGCGCCGAGCGCCACCGTCAGCGCCAGGGCCGCGAGCCCGCGGTGGTGGAAGGCGCTCATGAAGTACAGGATGAGCCGGTACGTCAGCGCGAAGAGCGGCGGCGTGGCCAGGCCAAGCGCGTAGATCCAGGCGCTCGGCCCGGGCGCGTCCTGCCACAGCGCGGCGGCCGTGAGCCGCCGCGGCACGAGGGCGAGACCGCCGGCGACCGCGAGCCCGAGCGCGACCCCCACCGGGAGCAGCAGCGCCACGGCCGCGGCCACCCCGCCGAGGGTGCCCGCGGTCCCCGCCAGGAGAGGCTCGAGCACGCCGATCACGACCGCACCGGCGGCCCCGGCGCACAGCGCGCCAGCCGCTCGCGCTCGCATGATCGGGTTCTACCACGCCGCCGGCGGTTCCGGTACCGGGCGCCCGGCGGACCCGATGCCCGCGCCGGTGAAGAGCGTGCTGGTCCAGGCGCGGCGGCCGCCCTCGTCTTCGATCTCGAGGACGACGTAGGCCCAGTCCGGCGGCACGGGGAGCGCGGCCTCCTTGACGAGCCCGCCGCCCCGGGCGAAGTACCGGACCCCGCAGCGGCCGGGACCGACCAGGCGCACGACGGCGACCGGGGAGCACGCGAGGTGCACGCTCGTGCCGTCGAAGGTCAGGCGGTCGAGGCGCGGCCCGCAGCTCGCGTAGAAGGTCCCGGCCCGGATCGCGCCCAGCACGGCCGGGGCGCTGAGGTCCGGGGCGCGCACCACGATCCACCCGCCGTTCCACCACGGGTGGTCGGGCGTGAGGTGCGCGTCGTCGACGGCGAGCCCGGCCGTGTCGGGGCGCGCGCCGAGCATCGCGTGCCAGTGCACCGCGCCGTCGCTCTTGCCGTTCAGCCACCGGCACTGGTGGTTGTAGACCTCCACGCCGTCGAACGGCTGCGCGAGGGCGTCGGCCTGGCTGTTCCCGCTCCAGTGCGGGTGGGCGAGGATGGTGAGCGCCCCCTGGGCCCGGGCGGCGGCGAGGCCGGCCTCGAGCCCCATCCGCTCGTCGACCCCCACGACGTCCCCGAGGCAGACCACGTGGTAGAAGCTCCCCCGCGCGTCGTGGCCGTCGAGCTCGACGCCCGCGATCCAGAGGAGCGGCCCGCCCCGGGGGAGCGACTCGCGGGAGGACGGCACCCAGTGGTCGGTGCAGCACAGGAAGTCGTAGCCCGCGGCGGCGTAGCGCGCGGCCAGCTCCGGGGGCGTGAGGCCGCCGTCGGAGGCGGTGGTGTGCAGGTGCGTGCCGCCCTTCAGCCAGCGGCCGGGCACGTCGTAGCGGAAGCGGCGGCCGATGATCCGGTCGATCAGCGATGTCTCGGGAGCGGCGGCGCCCACCGCGCGAGCATAGCACCGAGACCAGCCCGCCAGGGTGAGATGGTTTCCGCGGGTGCCTGCATCGTACAGGGATGCGGTACCTGGTGGCGATCGGGACGGTGCTCGTCGTCATGGGCGGGCTCGCGGGCGTGAAGTTCAAGCAGGTCTCCTCACTCATACAGGTCGGGCGGGCGATGGCGAAGGCCGGGCCGCCGCCCGAGGCGGTGGCCACGGCGCAGGCGCACGAGCAGAGCTGGCAGGGGACGGTGGCCGCGGTCGGCAGCGTCTCGCCGGCCAACGGCGTGACGGTCGCCAACGAGGTCGCGGGCCTCGTCACGGCCATCCGCTTCCAGTCGGGCGCGCTGGTGAAGCGGGGCCAGCCCCTGGTCATGCTCGACACGAGCGTCGAGCAGGCCCAGCTCGCCGCGGCGCGCGCGCGCAAGGAGCTCGCGGCGACGACCGCGGGGCGGTCGCGGGCGCTCAAGCAGGAGGGCGCCATCCCCGGCGCGCAGCTCGACACCGACGAATCGGCCCTGCGGACGTCCAGCGCCGAGGCGGCGGCGCTCCGGGCCCAGATCGAGCGCAAGACCGTCCGGGCCTCGTTCAGCGGACGCGTCGGCATCCGGCTGGTCAACGTGGGCCAGTACCTCAACCCGGGCACGCCCATCGCCGTGCTGCAGGCGGTGGACGCGCTCTACGTCGACTTCACCCTGCCGCAGCAGCACCTGCAGGACGTCACCGTCGGGATGCCCGTGCGGGCGACCTTCGAGGGCGCCGCGGGGCCCGTCGCGGGCACCATCGCCGCCATCGACCCGGCGCTCGACAGCGCGACCCGCACGATCAAGCTGCGCGCGGCCGTGGGCACGGCGGCCGACGGCCTCCGCCCGGGCATGTTCGTCAACGTCGCCGTGGTGCTGCGCGCCGCGGAGCCGCGCGTCGTCATCCCGGCCACCGCCGTCGTCCACGCCGCCTACGGCGACTCGGTCTTCGTCGTCGAGAACGCGAGGGACGAGCGGGGCACGCTGGTGCCCGGCCCGGGCGGCCAGCCGGCGAAGGTGGCGCGCCAGCAGTTCGTGCGCCTGGGCGAATCGCGCGGCGACTTCGTGGCGGTCGACCAGGGCGTCACGGCCGGGCAGGAGGTCGTCATCGCCGGCGCGTTCAAGCTGCACAACCGCGCGCCCGTGGTCGTCAACAACGACGTCAAGCCCAACCCCCAGCTCGCCCCCCACCCCATCAACCGCTGATTCATGAAGCTCACCGACATCTTCATCCGCCGGCCCGTGCTGGCGATCGTGGTCAACCTGGTGATCCTGGTCGCCGGCCTGCAGGCCGTGCGCTCGCTCAACGTCCGCCAGTACCCGCGCCTCGAGAGCGCCACGGTCACGGTGCGGACGGTCTACGTCGGCGCCAGCGCCGAGCTGGTCCGCGGCTTCATCACCACCCCGCTCGAGCGGTCCATCGCGGCCGCCGACGGCATCGACTACATCGAGTCACAGAGCGTCCAGGGGCTGTCGACGATCAGCATCCGCCTCAAGCTCAACTACAACGCGTCGAACGCGCTCGCCGACATCAGCGCCCGCGTCAACCAGGTGCGCGCCGACCTGCCGCCCGAGGCCGAGATCCCGGCCCTGGGCATCGAGCCTTCGGACGCGCAGTTCGCGGCCATGTACCTGAGCTTCGGCTCGGAGATCCTCGACGACAACCAGGTCACCGACTACGTCATCCGCATGATCCAGCCGCGCCTGTCGGCCATCGCCGGCGTGCAGAAGGCGGAGATCCTCGGCGGCCGCGCCTTCGCCATCCGCGCCTGGCTCAAGCCCGCGAAGATGGCGGCGCTCAACGTGAGCCCGGCCCAGGTGCGGCAGGCGCTCGCCGCGAACAACCACCTCTCGGCGGTCGGCGAGACGAAGGGGGCGCTCGTCCAGCTCAACCTGACGGCGACCACCGACCTGCGCTCCGTCGCGGAGTTCAAGCGCCTGGTCGTGCGGCAGGACCGGGGCTCCCTGGTGCGCCTCGAGGACATCGCCGACGTGGTGCTGGGCGCGGACTCCTACGAGCAGGACGTCCGCTTCTCCGGCAAGCGCGCGGTGTTCATGGGGGTGTGGGTCCTGCCCAGCGCCAACTCCGTCGACGTGATCGGGCGCGTGAACAAGGACATCGCGGCGATCCAGCAGGAGCTGCCCTCGGGCATGAGGGCCGCCGTCGCGTTCGACGCGACGACCTACATCAACGACGCGATCCGCGAGGTGACCGAGACGCTCGCCGAGACGGTGCTGATCGTCATCGTGGTCATCTTCCTGTTCCTGGGCACCATCCGGTCCGTCTTCGTGCCGGTCGTCGCCATCCCCGTGTCGCTCATCGGCGGCGTCTTCCTGATGGGGGTCTTCGGCTTCACCATCAACCTCCTGACGCTGCTCGCGATCGTGCTCTCGGTCGGCCTGGTGGTCGACGACGCCATCGTGGTGGTGGAGAACGTCGAGCGCCACGTGCGCCAGGGGGAGCGGCCGCTCCAGGCCGCGCTCAAAGGCGCGCGCGAGCTGGTCGGCCCGATCGTGGCCATGACCATCACGCTCGCGGCCGTCTACACGCCCATCGGCTTCCAGGCCGGCCTCACCGGCGCGCTCTTCCGCGAGTTCGCGTTCACGCTGGCCGGGGCGGTGCTCATCTCCGGCGTCGTCGCGCTGACGCTGTCGCCCATGATGGCCTCGAGGCTGCTTCAGGGCGAGCGGCGGCGGTCGTGGCTGCCGCGCCACATCGACCGCGGCTTCGAGCTCTTCAAGCGCCTCTACGATCGCGCGCTCGGGGCCACGCTGCACGCGCGGGGCGCGGTCGCCCTGGTGTGGCTCACGCTCACCGCCCTCATCGTCCCCCTGTACCTCTTCTCGCCCAAGGAGCTCGCGCCGGTCGAGGATCAGGGCGTGGTCTTCGGCGCGATCGAGGTACCCGCCAACGCCACCCTCGAGCAGCTCACGCCCTACTCCGCCGAGGTCAACCGCGCGTTCCAGTCGGTGCCCGAGTTCGACCACAGCTTCCAGGTCACCTACTCCGCCGGCGGCTTCGGCGGCGCCATCATGAAGCCGTGGGGCGAGCGCAAGCGGAGCATCTTCCCGATCCAGGAGGAGCTCGCCCTCAAGCTCGGCCGTATCCCCGGCGTCCGCGCGCCGGCGTTCCTGCCGCCGGCGCTCCCGAGCGCGGGCCTCTTCCCCGTCGAGTTCGTCATCGCCTCGACCGCCAGCCACGAGGAGCTCGTGCGCTTCGCCGACCAGCTGGTGGCGGAGGCGCAGAAGAGCGGCCAGTTCGCCTTCCCGCCGCTCGTCGACGTCAAGATCGACGAGGGCCGCCGCGAGATCGTCCTCGACCGCGACAAGCTCGCGTCGATGGGCCTGACGCTCCAGAGCGTCGGCAACGATCTGTCGGTGATGCTCGGCGGCAACTTCGTGAACCGCTTCAACCTCGACGGCCGCGCCTACAAGGTCATCCCGCAGATCGAGCGCGCCGGGCGGCTCGCGCCCGAGCAGCTCAACCAGATCCACGTCACCGGTCCGAACGGGCAGCTCATGCCGCTCAGCGCCATCGCCACGCTGCGCGCCGGGGTCGAGCCGCGCACGCTGAACCGCCTGCAGCAGCTCAACGCCGTCAAGATCTCCGGCGTGGCGCCGCGCTCGGTGGAGGGCGGCCTGCGCGTGCTCGAGGACGCGGCCGCGCGCATCCTGCCGCCCGGCTACCACGTCGACTACACGGGTGAGTCGCGCCAGCTCCGGCAGGAGGGCGGCAAGTTCCTGCCGGCCATCGGGCTGGCGCTCCTGCTCATCTTCCTCGTGCTGGCGGCCCAGTTCAACTCGTTCCGCGACCCGTTCGTCATCCTCGCCGGCTCGGTGCCGCTGGCCATGTTCGGGGCCCTGATCTTCACGTTCCTCAAGTTCGCGGGCCCGCCGGGGCTGCGCTTCGGGCTCACCGAGGGGTGGACGACGACCCTCAACATCTACTCGCAGGTGGGCCTCGTGACGCTGGTCGGCCTCGTGGCGAAGAACGGGATCCTCATCGTCGAGTTCGCGAACGCGCAGCAGGCGCTGGGCCTGAGCAAGATGGACGCCGTGCGTCGCGCCGCCTTGACGCGGCTGCGCCCCATCATGATGACCACCGTCGCGACCGTCGCCGGCCACTTCCCGCTGACCCTCGTGACCGGCCCGGGGGCCGCGGCGCGCAACTCGATCGGCATCGTCCTCGTGGGCGGCATGTCGATCGGCACGCTCTTCACTCTCTTCGTCGTCCCCACGGTGTACGTGCTCCTCGCCAAGGACCACGCCCGCGCGCGCGCCGCCGAGCGGGCCCGCGAGCTGGAGGTCGAGGCCGCGGCCCCCACGCAAGCCCACGTGCCGGCCAGGTAGCCGCGCGGCGCTCGCTCCGCGGTTGCATCCGCGCCCCGGGGCGGTAACGTGCTCGGCCATGGATCCCGCTGGTCTCGTCGCGGCCTTTCGCGTGCGCTTCGGCGCCGCGCCGCGCCTCTTCCGCGCCCCCGGCCGCGTCAACCTCATCGGCGAGCACACCGACTACAACGGCGGGTTCGTGCTCCCGGCGGCGATTGACCGCGAGACGCACGTCGCGGCCGCGCCGCGCGCGGACCGGCGCCTGGTGCTCCGCTCCCTGGACGTGGCGGGCGAGCGCGAGCACGACCTCGAAGCCCCGGCGCCCGCCGCCCGCGACTGGTCGACCTACGTCGTCGGGGTCGCCCGGGTGCTCGAGGCGCAGGGCCTCCGCCTGCCCGGGGCGGACCTCATGATCGCGGGCGACGTGCCCCTCGGCGCAGGGCTGAGCTCGTCGGCGTCGCTCGAGGTGGCCGCGGCGCTCGCGCTGCTCGGGCTGGCCGGCGCCGCCCGGGACGGCGTCGAGCTCGCCCGCGTCTGCCAGGCGGCCGAGAACGAGCACGTGGGCGCCCGCTGCGGGATCATGGACCAGTTCGCCGCGGTCCACGGCCGCGCCGGGGCGGCGCTGCTGCTCGACTGCCGCACCCTCGCGTGGGAGCCGGTGCCGTTGCCCGCCGGCGTCGCGCTGGTCATCTGCAACACCATGGTGAAGCACACGCTCGCGGCGGGCGAGTACAACGTCCGCCGGGCCGAGTGCGAGGACAGCGTCCGGCGGCTCGCGCGCGTGCGGCCCGGCGTGCGCGCCCTGCGGGACCTCACGCCCGCGGACCTCCCGGCGTGCGAGGCCGACCTGGCCCCTGCCCTCGCCCGCCGCTGCCGGCACGTCGTGACCGAGAACGCGCGCGTGCTCGAGGCCGCGGCCGCGCTGCGCGCGGGCGACCTCGCCCGGCTCGGCGCGCTCATGCAGGCGTCCCACGCGAGCCTGCGCGACGACTACGCCGTGAGCTGCGACGAGCTCGACGCCATGGTGCGGGCCGCGACGGCAACGCCGGGGTGCCTGGGGGCGCGCATGACGGGCGGCGGCTTCGGGGGGTGCACGGTGAACCTCGTGCGCGAGGACGCGGTCGCCGCCTTCCGCGACGCGGTGACGCGGCGCTACCGGCACGAGACGGGGATCGCGGCGGAGGTCTACGTGTGCCGCGCGGCGGCGGGCGCGGGCGAGGAGGACGGCGGCGGGTAGCGGCGGCGCCTCACGGCCCGCGGTGCAGCATCGTCCCCCCGGCGCCCACGATCCAGACGTCGTGCGCGCCGCTGCCCCAGACGGCGTACAGGTCGCGGTCGGTGCCGCTGCTCACGCTCGCCCAGTCGCTCCCGTTCCAGTGCAGCACCGTGCCCGCCGTGCCCACGGTCCAGATGTCGTCGGCGGCGCTCCCCCAGATGGAGTAGAGGGCGGCGGAGGTGCCGCTCGGGACCGTGGTCCACGTATCGGGCAGCCCGTGGCGCGTGATGGCGCCACCGTCGCCGACGGCCCAGACGTCGCCGGAACCGCTGCCCCAGAGACCGCGCAGGTCCTCCCGGGCGCCGCTCGCGACGAGGTCCCAGGCCGGCGGGTCGCCGCCCGCGCCGCCGTCGGGCGGAGCGACCCCTGAGTCGTCCGTGAGCGGCGCGCCGCGGCTCACGCAGCCGGCTAGCGCCGCGACCAGGGCGGCCCACGCGAGCGGTCCGCCGCATCGGGGATGTGGCTCAACGCGCATAGTGCACGATCGTCCCGTTGGCTCCCACCGCCCAGACGTCGCCGGGGCCGCTGCCCCAGACGCTCCAGAGGGTGTTCGTGGTCCCACTGCTCACGACTTCCCAGGCGCTGCCGTCCCAGTGCCGGGCAGCTCCGCCCTCGCCCACCGCCCACACGTCATCGGCGCCGCTGCCCCACAGCCCGTACAGCAACGTCACGGCGTCGCCGGGCACGTCCGTCCACGCGCTGCCGTTCCAGTGGTTGATCGCCGTGACGCCCGCGGCCCAGACGTCGCCGGGGGCGCTGCCCCAGACCGCGAGGAGCTCCGTGTCGCCGTCGCCGCAGCAGACGCTCGTCCACGCGCTGCCGTTCCAGTGCAGGCGCGTCCCCTCGTCCCCGACGCCCCAGACGTCGCTCGCGCCGGTGCCCCAGACGCGGTGGAGCGAGTAGTAGAGCTCGCCGGGGAGCACGGTCGACCACGAGGTGCCGTCCCAGTGGGCGATCACCGATGACCCGACCGCCCACACGTCGTGCGGGCCGCTGCCCCAGACGCTCTCGAGCGGCGTCCTGGTCGCGCTGCTCACCCGCCTCCACGCGCTGCCGTTCCAGTGCAGGATCATGGCGGTGAGGCCGGGGCCCTCGACCGTGCCGACGATCCAGACGTCGTCCGGGCCGGTGCCCCAGACGTTCGTCAGATCGGTCGCGGTCCCGCTGCTCGCGCGCGCCCAGACGCCGCTGCCGTCCCAGTGCAGGATGGTGCCGTGCGCGCCGACGACCCAGACATCATCCGGGCCGCTGCCCCACACGCCAGTGAGGAACGCGCTCGTGCCGCTGCCGCCCGTGGACCACGCGCCGGGGCCGCCGTCCCCCGGCGGCCGGGCGTCCGGCGGCACCACCGCGACGTCGCGCCCGGCATCGACCGGCGCGCCAGCCGTCGCTGAGTCATCATCCCCGCCGTCGGGGGCGCTGCAGGCCGCCGCGAGGCACGAGGAGCTCCGCGACCCGCAGCCCGCGAGGAATAGCGCCACTATCACGGCGACAAGCCACATGACGCGCATCGTGACCCCCCGCGGGCGCCCCCCGCGGCGACAACGCACAGATGAAACGCTACGCTCCCGGGTGCGCGGCGACAAGGCGCCCAGCGCACGCGCGCCCGTGCCGCCGGTCAGTCCGGCCGCACCCAGCCCGCGTACAGCTCCGGTCGCCGGTCGCGCAGGAACAGGCGCCGCGCGTGCGACCGCCCGACGCTGTCGCGGTCGAGATCGGCGTAGAGGATCGCGTCCGCGGCCGCGGGCGCGCGGGCGAGGACGCAGCCGTCGGGGGCGCAGACGAAGGACTCGCCGCCGAACGTGAGCTCCTCCTCCGCGCCCACGCGGTTGCAGAGCGCGGTGTAGTAGCCGTTCTGGAAGGCCGCGACCCGCATCTCCGCCTCGTACAGCCCCTCCGGCCACTCGCCCACGGCGCCCGCTTGCGGCACGACGACCAGCTCCGCCCCGTGGACCGCGAGCGCGCGCATGTACTCGGGGTAGTGCCGGTCGTAGCAGATGGCGACGCCGACGCGGCCGGCCGCGGTGTCGTAGACCGGCGCGCCGGTGTCCCCGGGCAGGTAGTAGCCCTGCTCGTGGAAGCCCGGGTAGTCGGTGATGTGGATCATGCGCGTGCGGCCGAGCAGCCGGCCGTCGGCGTCGATGACGGGCGAGGCGTCGAAGGTGCGGTCGCCGTCGCGCTCGAAGAGGTTGAGGACCACGACCACGCCGCGCGCGCGGGCCTCGGCCTGGAAGGCGGCCGTGATCGGGCCGGGGATGGGCTCGGCCAGGTCGCGGAACGCGGCGCCGGCCGGCCGCTGCGGGTGAAACAGCTCGAACGCGAGCTCCGCGAAGCACGCGAGCCGGGCGCCGTGGGCCGCGGCGTCCGCGAGCGCGCGGAGGCCCCGCGCCACGTTCGCCGCCCGGTCGGGGGTGGCCCGCTGCTGGATGAGCGCGATGCGCATGGACGAAGTCTAGCAGCCCACGGCGCTCCTACGGGCCCGGGCACGTCGGGATCTGCGCGAGCGGCGTCGTGCTGAGGTAGGTCCACCAGTTGGGCGGCAGCGCGCGGCGGTACGTGTCGACGGTCCCGTCCCCGCTCGGCCAGAAGGCCCCCCACCACACCGTGAGCAGGCGCCGCGATGGTCGCCGACCTCAACCCGGGCGCCGCGAGCTCGTCGCCCGCGCTCCTGACGCGCGTGGCGGGCACGATCTTCTTCGTCGCCGACGACGGCGCGCACGGCCGCGAGCCCTGGGGCCTCCGCCCCTGAGGTGAGCCGCAGGCGAGCCTCGTTGTTGCCTGAGGCTCGCCCTGGTGGTCGCCCCGCCGCCGCTTGACGCCCGCCGCCGCGCTCACTAGCGTACCTCGACTGCCGGCGCCCGTCGGTCCCGGAGAGGTGATGGCCCGGTTCCTGTGGATCTGTCTCGGTGGCGCCGCCGGCACGGGGGCCCGCTACCTGCTCACGGTCTGGACGGCCGCCGCCCTCGGCACGCGCTTCCCCTACGGCACGCTGGCGGTGAACCTCATCGGCTCGTTCCTCATCGGCGTCATCATGCAGGTCGGGCTCACGACCGAGGTCCTGTCGCCGACCACCCGCATGGCGCTGACCACCGGCATCATGGGCGGGTTCACGACCTACTCGACCTTCAGCTACGAGACGGTGCGCTATCTGCAGCAGGGCGCCTGGGGGCTGGGCGCGCTCAACATCCTCGTCACGACGGCGGGCTGTCTGATCGCCTGCGTGCTGGGGCTCGCGGCCGGGCGCTGGGCGCTCTCGCCCTAGCGGCAGCCCAGCGGTCACGGGCGCTGCGGCAGGAGCAGCCCGCGCAGGAGATCGGCCCGGTCCACGATGCCGACCAGGCGCCGCTCGCGGTCGACGACCGGGACGATCTTGCGGTGCGCTCGGAGCATGGGGCCGATGGCCTCGCGCAGGGGCGTGTCCTCGAACGCCGGCGTGACGTCCGTCAGCATGAGGTCGCCGGCGGTCCGGGCCGCGCCGTGCTGCTCGGCGGCGCGCTCGCGGGGGGACGGGTGCGTGAACGGCAGGCGGTGCATGAGCGCGCGGATGGCGTTCGGCCGCAGCGACGGCGTCACCCGCTCGAGGAGCTCGGCGTCGGTGACGATGCCGATGACGTGCCGCCCGTGGTCGACGACGATGGCGCGGTTGAGCCGGGTCGAGATCACCGCCTGCAGGACCTCCGCGAGCGGCGTCTCGGGGAACACCGTCGGGACGTCGCGCCGGGCGATCTGCGAGATCGGCTGATCGCCGCGCAGGCCGCTCAGCGGCGCGCCGTCGCCGCGCCGCGGCGCCTCGGCGACGGTGCGGAGCAGGTCGAGCCGGCTGACCATGCCGACGAGGGCCTGGTGCTCGTCGACCACCGGCACGCGCTTGACGTGCCGCCGGGCCATGAGGTCGGCGACGAGCGGCAGCGGCAGCCCCGCGCGCACGACGACCGGCGCCGGGGTCATGACCTCGCCCGCGGTCTTCGCGCTCGCGCCGAGGCGGTCGAGCTCCGCGCGCAGCTCCGGGGTGTCGAGGCTCGGCAGGAGCTCCAGGCGCACGGCGAGCCCGCCGCGGGTGACGAGGTCGGTGTTCGTGATGATGCCGACGGGTACGCCGCGGTCGACCACGGGCACGGCGCGGTAGCGCTTGCCGACGAGGAGCTCGACCACCTCGCGCACGGGCGCGTCGCGCTCGACGGCGGCCACCTCGCACGACATCACGTCCCGGGCGACGAGCCGCGTCGAGACGCGCCGGACCGGCTGCGGCGAGCAGAGGACCACGTCGGTGTCCTCGACGGTGATGAGGCCGCGTTCGACCATCTGCTTGAGGGGCTCCAGGAGCCGCTCCACCCGCGCCGCGTCGTCGATCCATTCGACGATGATCGGCAGCCCCTGGTCGAGATCGACGAACCGGGAGGTGTGGATGTCGCCGCCGCCGCCGAAGCCCTCGATGCCGTGGTACACGGTGGCGCCGGCGGCGTCCTCGCCGCGCAGGAACTCGACGATCGCGACGTGCGCGGGCTGATGGCCGATGAGGTGGCCCTCGTTGACGTAGATGCGGACGCGCTTGGCCTTGCCGACGAGCTCCATGATCGTCCCCTCCACCTTGCAGGGATCATAACGCCGCCTGAACGAGGCGGCTCGCCGGCCGCGCGGCGCGCGCCGCTCCGCTAAGCCCGGGGCAGCCAGACGCGGAAGACGCTGCCGGCGCCGGGCGTGCTCTCGACCTGCAGGCGCCCGCGGTGTGCCTCGACGAGCGCCTTCGTGATGTAGAGGCCGAGCCCGAGGCCGCGCTGCGCCTGGCGCGCCCGGGCCACCTGGTAGTAGCGGTCGAAGAGATGGGGCAGGTCCTCCGGCGCGATCCCCGCGCCCTCGTCGCGCACCCCGACCACGACGCCCCCGCCGGCGGCGTCGAGGCTGACCCGGATGGGCGTCCCGGGCGGCGAGTACTTGGCGGCGTTGTCGAGGAGGTTCGTCAGGATCTGCTCGAGGCGGACGGGGTCCGCCAGGGCCCGGGGCAGGTGCGGCGTCCGTGCCTCGATCAGCACGCGGCGGTCGCCGAGCGCGGGGCCGAGCTGCTGGACGAGACCGGCCACGAGCGCCGGGACGTCCACGGGCTGCGGCACCACCGTGAGCCGGTGCGACTCGATGCGCGACGTGTCGAGGAGATCGCCGATGAGGTGGGCCAGCCGCACGCTGCTGCGCTTCATGCCCTTGAGGATCGCGACCGGCACCCGCGCCTCGGCGCCCGCGGCCCGGCGCAGCAGCGCGTCGAGCTGGAGCATCACGGCCTGAACCGGGGTCCGCAGGTCGTGCGCGATCATGGTCGCGAACTCCTGCCTGAGGCGCTCGAGCTCCTTGAGCGTCGTGATGTCCTGGAGCACCAGCATGGCGCCGAGCAGGGTGCCGTGCTCGGTCCGCACCGGCGCGGCGCTCACGAGCGCCGGGACCTCCGGCCGGTCACGCCGCCGGACGAGCAGCTCCAGGTTGATCACCATCTCGCCGGCGAGGGCGCGCGACGACGGGAGCTCGTGCGGCTCCAGCAGGCGGCCGTCGGGGAACGCCAGATCGTACCCACGCCCGGGATCCACCCCGCGCACGATGGTGCCGAGCATGCTGGCCGCCATGGCGTTGCCGAAGCTCTCGATCCCCGGCTCCGCCGGGAAGAAGACGATGCCGTTGGGCGCGCTCTGGATGACGGCCTCGAGCAGCCGGCGCTGGCTGTCCTCGACCTGACGCGCGAAGGCGACCGTGAGCGCCGCCTGGGCGCTGAACTGCTCGAGGAGCCGGGCGTCCTCGGCGGAGAACTCGGGCGCGCCGCGCTTCTCGGTGAGGTAGAAGTTGCCGAAGCCCTCGTTGCCGAGGCGCAGCGGCGCGCCGAGGAACGAGCGCATGGGCGGGTGGTGCGGGGGGAAGCCGACGCGGCGGGGGTCCGCCCCGAGGTCGGCGACGCGGATGGTCTGCTGCTCGCGGATCACGGCGCCGAGCAGGCCGAGGCCCCGCGGGAGATGGCCAATCCGCGCCGCGTCCTCGGGGGAGATACCCACGTAGATGAAGTCCTGCAGCCCGGACCCGTCCTTCTTGAGGACGCCGATAGCGCCATAGCGCGCGTGCGTGAGCTCGCACGTGTGCGCGACCAGGCGCGCGAGGAGGTCGCGCAGGGTGACCTCGCCCGGCCGGACGAGGAGCGCCTCGTTGAGGGCGGACAGCATCGCCTGGACCCGCCCCTCGGGCGAGGAGTCGGCGGCCGGCTGGAGCAGCACCAGTGTCGACCCGCCCTCGACCGCGATGGCGTTCGTGTGCAGCCGGATGCTGCGCCCGGTCACCCGGTCGCGGCACGCGACGACCTCGGCTCCCGGCCGGCCCGCCCGGCGCCACGCGATGGGACCGCCGGTCGCCAGCTCGTAGCGCGAATGGAGCGTCGCGAGGTCGAGCTGCGCGGCGCCGAGCAGCGACGCGACCGAAGGCGAGGCCGCGAGCAGCTCGCCATCCAACCCGATGAGCAGCGCCGCCCACGGAAAGCTCGCGAGATCGCTCGGACCCATGGGTGCTGACTCCTCCGCCACCGCCACCGTGTACCTCATTCATAGTGACGCCGGCCCGCGCCCGCGCAACCTCCCGGTGGTACTATTCCAGCCCACCCCGGGAGTGCTCATGCGCGAGCTCCGCACCACCTGCACCCGCGACTGCCCCGACTCGTGCGGCATCCTCGCCGCCGTCGACGAGGGCCGCGTCATCGGCCACCGTGGCGACCCCGCCCACGGCGTGACGCGCGGGTTCCTGTGCGCGCGAGGCAACGAGTACCTGCGGCGCTTCGCGGATCCGTCGCGCCTCCTCCACCCGCTGCGCCGGACCGCCGGCGGCTGGGAGCGGCTCACGTGGGACGACGCCCTCGACCTCGTCGCGGCCCGGCTCGATCGCTGCCGCGCCGACCTCGGCCCGCGGGCGGTGCTCGCGGTCTCCTACTCGGGTATCCACAGCTGGGTGCCGCGCATCCTGGCGCGCCTCTTCTGGGGGCACTTCGGCGGCGGCACGTTCACCACGGGCGGCCTCAGCGTCGAGGCCGTCCACGCGGCCCAGGCGCTCGACTTCGGCGGGGATTGCACCCACGCGCCCGAGGACCTCGCCCACGGCGCCGCCTTCGTCGTCTGGGGCAAGAACGTCGCCGTCACCCGGCCGCACGTGATGCCCTTCATCAAGCAGGCGCGCACGCGCGGCGCGCCCCTGGTCGTCATCGACCCGGTGCGCTGCCAGACGACGCGCGCCGCCGACGCGCACCACCAGCTCCGCCCCGGGACCGACGCGGCGCTCGCGCGGGCCGTGGGGCGGCTGCTGCTCGAGCGCGGCGCCGTCGACGAGAGCTTCGTCGCCGCGCACACCAGCGGTCTCGAGGGCTACCGCCGGCTCGTGATGGGGCAGACGCTGGCCGAGGCGGCGCGGGTGACCGACCTCACGCCCGCCGCGATCGAGTCGCTCGCCGAGCTCTACGCGGCGCGGCGCCCGCTCGCGACGCTCGTCGGCCTGGGCCCGAGCTACTGGCGCCACGGCGCCGCGGCCGTGCGGCTCATCGACGCCCTCGCCGCGCTCAGCGGCAACCTGGGCGTGCCCGGGGGCGGCGTGCAGACGGACATCAACCGCGTGCCGGGTGCGCTCGACCTCGCGGCGATGCGGGCGGCGCCCCGGGGAGAGCGGCGGGAGATCCTCCTGCCCCGCCTCGGCGCAGAGATCCAGGCGGCCAAGGACCCGCCCCTGCGCGTCGGGTTCGTGGCCGGCGCCAACCCGGCGGCGACCGCGCCCGACACCGGCCGGGTCGCGGCGGGGCTGCGCGGGCTCGACTTCCTCGTCGTCGTCGAGCAGTTCATGACGGCGACCGCGGCGCTCGCGGACGTCGTGCTGCCGTGCACGACCTATCTGGAGATGGACGACCTCGTGACCGCCTACGGCCACACCTGGCTGGGCGCGACGCAGGCGGTGGTCCCGCCCTGCGGCGAGGCGCGCACCGATGGCGCGATCCTGCAAGGGCTCGCGGCGCGCCTCGGCTTCGGCGACGCGCTCGCGGGCACGCCGGGGGAGATTCTCGACCGCGTCCTCGCGCCCCTGCGCCCCGCGGGGGTCACGCTCGCCGCGCTGCGCGACGCGCCGCGCCCCGCGCCCGGCGTGTGCGCCGTGCCGTTCGCCGACCGCCGCTTCGGGACCCCGTCGGGCCGGTTCGAGCTGACCCAGGAGGCGCCGCCCGCGCCCCCGCCGCTCGCCGCCGGGGAGCTGCACCTCGTCGCGACGAAGACGCTGCACATGGTGAACGCGCAGGCCCAGGACGAGCACCTGCCGGCCGAGCCCGTCGTGCGCCTGCACCCCGAGGCGCTCGCCGCCCGCGGCCTGGCGGACGGCGCCGCCGCGGCGGTCGTGAGCCCCGTCGGCCGCGTCGCGGTGCGGGTCGCCGCCGACCCGGCCGTGCGCCGCGACGTGCTCTTGTTCAACCCCACCCGCTGGCGCGGCGAGCTCGCCGGCGTCAATCAGCTACGCGAGGCGGTGCTGACGGACCTGGGCCACGGCGCCGCGATGCACGAGACGCGGGTGCGGCTTCTGGCGGCGGAGTAGGCGGGCGGACGCCCTCTCGGAGGCCCTCAGAGGATCGTCGCCTGGCAGCAGCCGGTGATGCAGTAGTAGTTGACCGGGCAGTCGGCCTCGCCGGGGAGGCCGCGGGTCTGGATGCCCGGCGGGCAGCGCTCGGCGACCCCCGCGCCGGGAGCGGCGCCGCCGTCGGGCGCGCCGCCGTCGGGCGGGAAGCAGCCGGCGGGCAGCTCGCTCTTGCCGAGGCACAGCTCGCAGTGGCCGCAGCCGTTGTAGCAGTCGGCGACGGGCGTGCAGGGCGGGCACTTCGCCGGGTCCTCGATGTCGGCGAAGGTGCAGGTGCCGTTGTTGTGCTCGTCCATGGCGCCGATCCAGACGTGATCGCCGTTCAGCACCGGGAAGGCGCAGCAGCCGAAGCAGTCGCAGCCGTTCGGCGTCAGCGGCATGCAGAAGTCGAGGCACTGGGCGGACCGGGTCGCGGGGCAGTCGGCCCAGCCGACGCGGCTGGCCTCGTACGCGCACCCCGCCCCCTCGGGCGGGTAGCCGGGCGCGACCGCGAGCGGGTCGCAGCGGTGGTCCCAGTGGCAGTCGTCGTTGCCCGGGCCGTTGCCGAAGTCGAAGTAGCAGTCGGCCTTGCACGGACCGCCCGTCTCGCCGCCGATGCCCGCGGTCAGCGCGGGCCCCTCGGTGTTGTCGCAGGGGCCCAGGCACTCGGGGTCGCGCCAGTCGATCTTGCCATCACCGTCGTTGTCGAGGCAGTCGCCGCACTGCAGGACCTTGCCGTTGCAGCTCGTGACATAGCAGGTGAACGTGCCGGCGTCGTCGGTGATGACGACGCCGCCGTCGATCAACACACGCTAGCCGGACCCGCGGCCCGTCGGGTACACTGGACGCGCCGTGCTCGCGAAGGTCATCCGTCTGATCGAAGGCTCCTGGCTCTTCCACGTCGCCAACGCGCTCGTGGCCGCGATCTGGGTCCACGACGGCGCGAAGGCCGTGCTCGCCTACCGCGAGACCCACCAGGTGGCGAGCCTGCTGATGGCCGCGATGAACGCGCTCCTGGTCGTGTTCTACGTGCGCCGCCGCCGCTCCCACGACGTCGGCGCCAGCCTGAAGGTCGTCGTCCTCGCCAACCTCGGCACCTTCGGCTCGTTCCTCTACGTGACCGGCGAGCCGCTCCATCCGGCGCTGAACGAGCCCTGCCTCGCCGTGATGACGGCCGCGCTCGTCGTCTCGCTGGGCGCCTTCGTCTCCCTGGGGCGGAGCTGGGGTATCCTCCCGGCGAACCGCGGCGTGCGCACCGGCGGCCTCTACCGCGTCGTGCGCCACCCGATCTACGCGAGCTACATCGTCTTCGACGTGTGCTACGCGCTCGTCGCCGCCACGTGGCGCAACGCCGCGGTCGCCGCGACCATCGCGCTCGTGCTCTACGCCCGCGCGCGCTACGAGGAGGAGCTCCTGCTGCGCGACCCGCAGTACGCGGCGTACGCGACGAGGACCCGCTACATGCTCTTCCCCGGCCTCGTGTAGCGCACCCCGTCCATCGGACAGCTCCAGGGGGGCGCGAGAAACGCCGCGCCGGCGCGCAAGTACGCTACAGTGTGCGCCGACGCCGTGAGCGAGCGACCACACCAGTGAGCGTCCTGAAAGACTTCCCGCGCACCTTCTGGGTCGCGAATGCGATGGAGCTCTTCGAGCGGGCCGCCTACTACGGCCTCAACTCGGTCCTCGCGGGCTATCTCACGCTCGAGGTCGCGAACCGCGGGCTCGGCTTCTCGGTCCAGTCGGTCGGGTTCCTGCAGGGCATCGTCTTCGCCGCGACGTACATCGTGCCGATCCTGGGCGGGGCGCTGGCCGACCGCTACGGCTACCGGCGCATGCTGCTGCTCGCGTTCGCGCTGCTCACGACGGGCTACTTCGCCGCCGGCCACACGTCCACGTTCGGCCTCGTCTTCCTCGGGCTGCTGGTCATGGCGACCGGATCGGGGCTCTTCAAGCCCATCGTCTCCGGGACCATCGCGCGGACCACGACCGAGCACACGTCCTCGCTCGGCTTCGGGATCTACTACTGGATGATCAACCTCGGGGCCTTCCTCGCCCCGCTCGTCGTCACCGTCCTCAAGGGCTTCTCGTGGCGGTCGGTGTTCGTGGCGTCGGCGGCCTACTGCGCCGCGATGCTGCTCCCGGCGGTGCTCCTGTACCGCGAGCCGCCGCGCCCCGCGAGCGCGAAGCCGCTCAAGGAGGTGCTCGGCGGCGCCGTCGAGGTCCTCGGCGACGCGCGCTTCATGCTGATGATCGTCGTCTACTCCGGCTTCTGGATCTTGTACTTCCAGAACTTCGGCACGGTCCTCTACTACCTGCGCGACGTCGTCGACAAGGAGCCCGTGAACGCCGCCGTGACCGGGCTGCTGCGGGCCGTCGGCCTCGGCTGGAGCTTCCGCTTCGACATCGAGCACGTGACCGCGATCAACGCCGGCGTCATCATCCTGCTGCAGGTCCTGGTGAGCCGCGTCGTCGCGAAGCGCGCGGCGCTGCCCACCATGGTGACGGGCATGCTGATCGGCTCGCTCGGGTTCCTGCTGCTCGCCTGGTCGCGCAACCCGTGGGTCTTCATCGCGGGGATCGCGACGTTCTCGATCGGCGAGATGACGGCCCATCCCAAGTACTACTCCTTCGTCGGCCTGGTCGCGCCCGAGGACCGCAAGGCCGTCTACATGGGCTACGCGTTCCTCTACGGCGTCTTCGGGTCGCTCCTCGGGTCCAACGTGGGCGCCTACCTGTGGGAGCGGATGGTGACGCCGGTGCTGGGCACGCCGGCGGCGGCCGGCCGGACGCGCGCGTTCTGGCTGATGTTCGCGGTCCTCGACTTCGTGGCCGCGGGCGCCCTCATCCTCTTCGCGCGCAAGCTCGGCGTGGACTCGGCGCGGACCCGGCAGCAGGCCCGGGTCGTGATGACCATCGTGTACGCGCTGCTGGCGGTGCTCGGGGCGGGCTTCGGGTACGTGGCGCTCTCGGCGAACCCGGCGCAGTACAAGACCCTCGTGCAGGCGGCGATCTTCCTCGTCCTGGGCGCGGGCGGCCTCGTCATCAACGGCCGGCGGCGGGCGCCCGAGCCGGCCGAGGCGGCGCGGCGGGCCGGCGGCAGCTGCGCCGGCTGAGCGGCGCCGCGACGCTAACGGTGCCGGCTGCTGCTCGCGGTCGAGCGCGTGCTCGACCGCGGGGCGGAGACGTGCGTGGGGCGGTGCACCGGCGCGGCGGCGCGGCCCATGCGGGGCGTGGGCGCGCGCGGCGCGAACCCGGGCGCGCGCGGCGCGGACGTCATGCGGGGTCCGGGCGCCACGCGCGGCGCGGGCATGATGCGACGCGCCGGCGCCGGCGCCAGGCGCGGGACCGCGTGGCCAGGGCCGTACCCGATCCGGCCCTGCAGCGTGGCGGGACGCGCCAGCGGGGGACGCGCCGCCGGGCGCGCGTAACCGCCGGGCCGCGCCACCGGCGCGCGGTAGTAGCGGCCGCCCGGACGATACGCCGCCCAGCGGCCCGGCGAGGCCGGCACGCGGGTCGAGAGGTAGCGCCCGCCGTGGTAGTGGGCCGGGTAGGTCCGGTTCCAGAAGTCCACGAAGAAGGAGCGGTGGCGCCAGTAGGCGGCGTCGTACGGCCCGGTGTAGGCGTACCCCCGACCGCCGAGCCGGAAGGACGTCCCCCACGGCCGGTAGAGGTGGCGGTGCGGGCCGGTCCGGTAGCACCAGCCATGGCCCCAGCCCGAAGCGACCGGGTGGGCGTCGACGAACCAGAAGACCGCGCCGACGTACCCGAAGTCGACCGGGTCGCCGACGAAGTCGTAGCCGCCGTTGTCCTCCTGGAAGAGCTGGTCGTCGAAGGGCGGGTACGGGTGGGAGTGCGGCTCCTGGATGTTGCACCAGCCGGAGCCGTAGTCGGCGTTGATGGCGTGCGGGCCGTTGTAGCGCCACTCCTGCTCCGCCTGCGGCGCGGCCTCCTGGGCCTCGGGCGCGGCCTCCTGGGCCTCGGGCGCGGCCTCGGCGCCGTACGCGTACGCGGGGTCGCTCTCGTCGCTGTCATCATAGACCGGCTGCGCCCCCGCTGCGCCGGCCGAACCGAGCGTCACTGCGAGCACTGCGGCAAACAAAACGCGCATGATGTCCTCCGACCTTGAGGACAGCGTGACACGCCGGCGTCGCCGGGGGATTGCGCGAGTGTGAACTAGTGTTGCGGCCGCGGCGGCGCTAAGGCGCGTCCTTGGCGCAGCGGAAGCCGAGCATCGGGATGCGGAAGTTGCCTGCGTGGTGCACGCGGTTCCAGGCGCGCAGGCCGAAGGCGTCGTAGTTGTAGGCGCCGCCGCGGATGGCCCGCTCGCAGACGGTGGGGATCGGGTTCGAGCCGGTGAAGCCCTGCTTGCCTTGCTGGCGCAGCTTGTTCTGGATGGCGAGGATCTCGGGGCAGGTGCCCGGTCTCCCCTCCCCGGCCGTCGCGCGGCGGTAGGCGATCGGGTCGTACTCGTCCTCCATCCACTCCCACACGTTCCCCGCGAGATCGTCGTGGCCGAAGGGCCCGCGGCCGGAGGGGTGCGACCCGACCGGCTCGGGCTGCCCGCGGCCGAAGACGGTGCGGTCGTGAGTCGGCTTCTCGTTGCCCCACGGGAAGCGCCGCCCGTCGTCGCCGCGCACCGCGCGCTCGAACTCGGCCTCGCGCGGCAGCCGCCGGCCCCGCCACGCGCAGTACGCGCGCGCGTCGCTCCAGCTCACGCCGCTGACGGGCTGCGTGGCCCCGTTGAAGCGCGGGTAGCGCTTCACCACCGTCGGCGACTTCGGCCGGCACGCCTTGGCGGCCACGCAGGCGGCGTACGCGGCGTTGGTCACCTCGGTCCGGTCGAGCCAGAACGACCGCAGCGTGACGCGGTGGGCCGGGTGCTCGTCCTCCTCGCCGCCGGTGTCCGCGCCCATCGTGAACGTGCCGCCGGGCACCAGGAGCATGCCCTCGGGCGCGGGCTGCGAGGCCGGGGCCGCCCCGGGGGGCGCCGGCGGCGCGGCGCGGGCGGCGGTGGCGCCGCAGCAGGCGACGGCGGCGAGGAGCGCGAGAGTGAGGGTCGCGTTCGGCATGGGCGCGTTTCTACCACGGTCCCGGCAGCTCTGCCGCATGCCGCACGCGGGGAGAGTGGGGGCGAAGCCCCCGCGGGCGCGGTTCCCTGAAGTCGGGCGACGCGGGGCAGGAAAACAGGGAGACGGGGAGACGGGGAGTAGGTCAGGTTGGGTCGCGCCGACGCTGGCGTCGTGCACGACGCGAGCGTCGTGAGCCAGAACAGAGAGATCCTCCCCGTCTCCCCGTCTCCCTGTTGCATTTCATGC
>DASXVK010000374.1:0-3985 GCA_036504295.1 Polyangia bacterium | reverse complement strand
TGGTCGCCAGCTCCTCGTCCTGCCAGGCGTTCTCGCTGGCGGCCGGCGGCGGCGGGGCGTTGAACGCCGCGGCCGGCGGCGGCGGCGGCGCGGTGCCGACGCCGCGCAGCGTCGCGCGCGGCGGCATCGGCGCGAGCGGGGCGCCGGCCTGGACCGGCTGGACCGCCGGCATCTGGTTCGAGGTGCGCCGCATCGGCGGCGGCGGCGGCGTGTGCAGCGGCTCGGGCGCCACCATCTTCTGCTGCGACTCGAGCTTGCGGGTCTCCTCGTCGATCTCCTTGGCGAACGTCTTCTTCTGCCAGGCGGCGAGGTCCTTGCGCGCGTAGAACTCGCCCGACGAGTACATGAACGCCTGCAGGTCGTCGTGCAGGTCGATGGCGTTCTGGTAGCGCTCGTCGACGTCCTTGGCGAGCGCCTTGAGGACGATGCGCTCGAGCTCCTCCGGGATCTTCCGGTTGTAGGTGGAAGGTGGCAGGATCTCGACGTTGCGCACCTTCTCGAGCGTCGAGAAGTCGCTCTCGCCCACGAAGAGTCGCTCGCCGGTGAGCAGCTCGTAGAGGACGATACCGACGGAGAAGATGTCGGAGCGGCGGTCGATCGGCAGCCCCCGCACCTGCTCCGGGGACATGTAGCCGAACTTGCCCTTGAGGATGCCCGCCTGGGTCTTGGAGGCCTTGCCCGCGGCTTTTGCGATGCCGAAATCGATGACCTTGACCTCACCCTCGAACGAGATCAGGACGTTCTGCGGCGAGACGTCGCGGTGCACGAGGTTCAGATCGTGCCCGCTCGCGTCGCGCTTGTTGTGGGCGTAGTCCAGGCCCTCGCAGAGCTTCATGATGATGAAGCAGGCCTGCGCGATGGGCATGGGCTCGCCGAGCTGGCGGCACCGGTCGAAGATGCCGCGCAGATCGCGGCCGCTGACGTACTCGAGAGCGATGAAGTAGCTGTCGTCGACCTTGCCGAGGTCGAAGATCTGGGCGATGTTGGCGTGGTTGAGCTGGACGGCGATCTTCGCCTCGTCGATGAACATCGTGATGAACTCTTCGTCCTCAGCGATGTTCGGGAGGATGCGCTTCACCGCCAGCAGCCGCTCGAACCCCTCGACGCCGAAGGCCTTGGCCTTGAACACCTCGGCCATGCCCCCGACGTTGATGCGCTCCAGGAGGTAGTACTTCCCGAAGGGGATCGGCTTCTTCAACGCCTCGGCCCTCGCAATATGGTTGGAAAATCCCGACTTAGGAGGCTCGGAGTATAACACCCCTGCGCGCCGATCAACAACTTTCCATTCCCTGGGTAAGACCCGCCGGCGGCCACGAGGCTTGGCGTCGCCGGCTGGCTCGCCGCCGCGTTGCGCCGCGCCCAGGCTCCGCTAAGCTCGACTGGTGACCTCACCGTCGCTGCGACCCGGGGGCGCCCTCGCCGGGCATCGGCTCCTGCTGGCTTACCTGGCCGGCACGGTCGTACTCACGGGGATCGCGTTCGTCCCGTACCTCGGGGGGGATTTCGTCTGGGACGATGTCCGTCTCGTGCAGCGCAACCCGAGCCTCCAGTCGGCGAGAGGTCTGGGCCGGCTCGTGACGACCGACATTTGGGATGGCGCCGAGGGCCGACCGAGCGTCCTGTATCACCCGATGCCGATGGCGACGTTCTGGCTGCAGGCGCGACTGACCGGCATCTCGCTCGTCGGCCTGCGCGCGGGGAACGTGGTGGTGCACGTCGTTTGCGGCCTGCTGCTGCTGCTGTGGCTGCGCCGGCTGAACGCGCCGCCCTGGGGCGCGCTCGTGGCGGCGCTCGCCTTCCTCGTACATCCGAGCGTGACCGAGCCGGTGATGTGGCTGACGGGGCGGCACGATTCGCTTGCGGTGCTCTGCTGCCTCGCGGCGCTGCTCGCGTGGCCCGCCCGCGGCGGCCCCCGCTCGCTCCCGCGCGCGGCCGCCACGGCGCTCCTGTGTGGGCTCGCGTTCCTGTGCAAGGAGCCATACGTCGTCATGCCCGTGCTGCTGCTGTGCTACGCGCTCTGGGCGACGATGGATGACGGCCGGCCGCTCAGGGCGGCGATCGACTGGCGGCTCACCCTCCCCGTGGCCGCCGTGGCCGGGGTCGTGCTCCTGCGGCGCGCACTGGCCATCCCGACCTCGAGCGGTCAGCCCGCCTCCCCGGTTCTGCATCAGCTCGTCGACTACGGCACGATCGTCTGGCACTACGTCGTCCAGCTCGCGACCCTGAGCAACGGCCGCACCATCGCTAGCTACCGCGTCCTGCCACCGGCGCTGGCCCTCGTCCTGCTCGGCGCCTTCGCGACCGCACTCGGCGCCCTCGCAGTGGCGTGGCGCGGCGGGCATCGGGCGGCCGGCGCGGGCCTGTTCGGGCTGCTCTGGATCCTGGTCACGCTCGCACCGCACGTTCTGGCGCTGCCGGTGTACGGCGTCTACGCCAACCGCTACGCCTACTTCCCGCTCGTCGGGCTCATCGTGCTCGCCACGCTGGCGCTCACGCCGTGGACGACGCGCTGGCAGCCCCGGCTGCGCGCGCTCGGCATTGGTGGCGCCCTCGCGGGGGTAGCGGCGCTCGCGCTCGCGACCGCCGCCGAGGCGCGGGCGTGGCGTGACGAGGTGAGCCTCTTCGGCCCCGATCTCCCGGCCGTCTGGGACGACCCCGCCGCCGCCTACCACTACGGCCAGGCCATCTACCACCGCGGCGGCTGCGCGGCGGCGTTGCCCGCCTTCGCGCGCGCCGCCGAGCTCGCGCCTGGATACGGCGACGCCTGGCACAACCTCGCGGGGTGTCTCGTCACCCTCGGTCGCTACGCCGACGCCGTGCCCGCGGCCACACGCGCCGTCAACGCGCAGCCGAAGAGCTCGCGGCGAGCGTACAACCTCGGAGTGGCGCTCGTCGGCGCCGGGCGCACTGCCGAGGGCGTGCCGCTCCTGCAGGAGGCGGTGCGCCTCGAGCCGACCTTCGCGCCCGCGGTCCGGGCGCTGGCGGCGACGCGGCACGCGCCGGCCGGCGCGAGCCAACCGGCGACGAGCTACGACGACGTGAGCGTGGCCGCCGGGTCCACCCGCGCGGCGCGGAGCGCGGGGAGCAGCGCGCCGAGCAGCGCGAAGCCGACCGCGAACGCGAGCGCGGCGCCGAGCAGCAGGCCGGTGAACGCGAAGAAGCTCTCGGGCTTGAAGGGGAACGGCGGGAGATAGCGGATGGCGGCGAGGTCGACGAGGGCCGCGCCGCCGCGGGCCGCGAGCACGCCGAGGATGGCGCCGGTCAGCCCGACCGCGGCCGCCTCGCCGAGCACCAGGGCGGCGATGTCGGCGCGGGTCGCGCCGACCGCGCGCATGAGGCCGAGCTCGCGGCGCCGCTCGAGGACCGCGGCGTAGAAGCTGTGGGCGATGCCGATGGCCGCGACCGAGATGATGACCGTCGCGAGCAGCGCGAAGAGCGCGGTCACGATGGTGATGGCGGTGCCGGCCTGCTCGGCGTCGCGGTTGCCCTGCTCGAAGCCGAGCTCCTTCACGTACGCGGCGAGCGGCGTGATGTCGCGCTTCGAGCGGACCGTGAGCACGACGCTGGTGTAGTCGGCGCCCGCGCGCACGCCGGCGAAGGTGCGGTTCCAGCGGCGCACGTACGGCAGCGGCACCGTGATGCCGATGGGGATCGCCTGGTCCGAGATGCCCACGAGCTGGAAGCGCCGGGTCACGGGCGTGCCGTGCGGCGCGGTCGCGATGAGCGAGCGACCGAGCTCGACCTGGAACGTGAAGCCGCGGAAGCGGCTGGCGAGGAAATCACCGATCTGCGGCAGGCGGTACGACGGCGCGAGCTGGCCGTTGTAGATCTCGAGGAGGTAGCGCGAGATGAGCGCGGGCACGGGCCGCTGGCAGGTGCCGAGGTCCTCGGGGCAGTAGAAGTACTGGGGGCACTGGTCGTCGCGCTGGCACCGGGTGCCCCCGGCCGCCGCACCGTCGCCCTCGAGGTCGCGGAACTCGAAGGG
>DASXVK010000373.1:0-6252 GCA_036504295.1 Polyangia bacterium | reverse complement strand
CGGCGCCGACCCCGACTTCTCGCCCTACGACTGGCAGACCGTCGCGAGCCGCGCGACCTGGATGCAGGGCCGCGCCATCGCCGCCGCCTGGACGAAGGCGAAGCGGGAGCTCTGCGAGACCGCCGCGGCGGTCTTCGGCGTGCCCGTGGCCGCGGTCGAGTATGCGCGCGGGCGGTTCTCGGCCCGCGGCGCCGACCGGGCGCCGCTGCGCCTCGAGCAGGTGTGCCACGGCTACGTCTTCCCCGACGGCCACGTGGTCGGCGGGCCGGTCGTCGTCGCCGGGCACTTCGTGCCCCCCATGACCTACCCCGACCCGCAGACCGGGCAGGGCGAGCTCGCGGCCTCCTGGACCCTGGGCTGCCAGGGCGCGGAGGTGGAGGTGGACCTGCGCACCGGCGAGGTCACGGTGCTGCGCTTCAGCACCGCCATCGACGCGGGCCGGGTGGTCAACCCGCGCCTCGCGCGCGCCCAGGTCGTCGGCGCGGTGGCCTTCGGCCTCGGCGGCGCCCTCACGGAGCGCGTGACCTACGGCCCGGGCGGGGAGATCCGCAACCCCACCCTGACCGACTACAAGGTGCCGACCCCCGAGGACCTGCGGGACATCGAGCTCCGCGTCCACCTGCTGGAGACCCCGGTCGCAGGCGACCCGGTCGGCAGCCGCTGCCTCGCCGAGCACGCCACGGTGGCCGTGGCGCCGGCCATCGCGAACGCCGTGGCCGACGCCACCGGGGTGGAGTTCTACGACGTGCCCCTGTCGGCCGAGCGCGTCTTCCTGGCGCTCCGCGCGAAGCGGGAGGAGGGACGATAGATGATGCCCGTTCACGAGGGCCGAGGCTGGTCTCGCGCGGCGCGGCGCGCGGTGGGGGGAGGCTCGTCGGGCTTTGCCCGACGAGGGGGGACGGGCACGTCCCCCCCTGAACGGATACGGTAGATGCTGCGCCCCTTCGACTATCACCGGCCCGCGACCCTCGCCGAGGCGTGCCACCTGCTCCAGAGCCTGCCCGCCGTCGCGCCCCTCGCCGGCGGCACCGACCTCCTCGTCAAGATCCGCGACGGCAAGCACCGCGTCGCGAACGTCGTCGACCTCAAGGGCGTCGCCGGCCTCGAGCGGGTGCGCCGCGACGGCGGCGAGCTCGTCATCGGGGCGCTCGCCACCATCACCGACGTGCTCGCCGACGAGACGGTCCGCACCGAGCCGGGCCTCGCCGCCCTGCGCGACGCGGGCCGCGTCTTCGGCTGCGACGAGATCCGCCACCGGGCGACCGTCTGCGGCAACGTGGCGCACGCCTCGCCGGGCGCGGAGTACGGCTCGCCGATGTTCGTCTTCGAGGCCACCTGCGTCGTGCACGGGCCGCAGGGTGAGCGGCGCCTCCCCGTCGCCGCGTTCTACCAGGGCCCGAACCGCAGCGCGCTCGCGCCGGGCGAGATCCTGACCGCGCTGCGCGTGCCGATCCCGCCGCCGACGGCGCGCTCGGCCTACCTGCGGCGCAGCCGGGTGCGCGGCATGGACCTCGCCGGCCTCAACCTCGCCCTGCTCGTGCTCGAGGCGGCCGCGCCCGCGCGCCGGCGCGTGCGGCTGGCCATGGGCGCCGTCGCCGGCACGCCCCTGCGCGCGCCCGCGATCGAGGCGCAGCTCTCCGAGGGGCCCATCACCCGGGCGCGCCTCGCGGCGGCCCAGGCCGCGCTCAGCGCCGGCATCGCCCCACGGCCCACGTCGCTGCGGGCCACGCCCGACTACAAACGCGCGATGGTCGCCCACCTCCTCGAGGCCGGGCTCGAGCGGCTCCTCGCCCCCTTCCCGGAGGAGGTGACCCCATGAGCCGCCACGCGCTCACCCTCACGGTCAACGGCGTGCGCGTCACCCGCGAGGTCGAGGCGCACCGGACGCTGCTCGAGCTCCTGCGCGACGGCCTCGACCTCACCGGCGCCAAGGAGGGCTGCGGCTCCGGCGAGTGCGGCGCCTGCACCGTGCTCCTCGACGGCCGCCCCGTCCGCGCCTGCCTCGTGCTGGCGGTCGAGGCGGAGGGCGCCGCGGTGACCACGATCGAGGGCCTGTCGGTGCACGGGCGCCCGGACCCGCTGCAGCAGGCCTTCATCGACGCGGGCGCGGTGCAGTGCGGCTACTGCACCCCGGGGTTCGTGCTCGCGGCGAAGGCGCTCCTCGACGCGCGCCCCGACCCGACCGACGACGAGATCGTCCAGGCGTTCAGCGGCCACCTGTGCCGCTGCACCGGCTACCAGACCCTCTTTGAGGCCGTGCGCCTCGCGGCCCAGCGGCGCCTCGCGGCGCCGGGCGCGGCCCAGGACGCCGACCGCTGACGGAGACCCCATGGCCTACGACATCGTGATCCGCAACGCCAAGCTCCGGCGCCAGCCGGCCCCCGTCGACATCGGCATCCAGGACGGCCGCGTCACGGCCCTCGGGGCCAGCGGGCCGCTCGACGCCGCCGGGGCCACGGTCCTCGACGCCGGCGGCAACCTCGTGACCGAGTCGTTCGTGAACACGCACCTGCACCTGTGCAAGGTGTACACGCTCACCATGATGGACTCGCAGGCGCTCACCGCCTACCACGGCGCGGACATGGGCGCGGCGATGACCGCCATCGAGCTCGCGGCCAAGATCAAGGAGCGCTACGACGAGGGCTGGATCCTCGCGAACGTGCGCCAGTGTCTGTGCCGGGCGGCCCGCAACGGCAACACCCACATCCGGGCCTTCGCCGACGTCGACTCGAAGGCGAAGCTCATCGGCCTCAAGGCGCTGCTCAAGGCGAAGGACGAGTTCAAGGGCGTCGTGGACGTGCAGGTCGTGGCCTTCCCCCAGGACGGGGTCGTGCGCGAGCCCGGCACCGCCGACCTCGTCAAGCAGGCGATGGACCTCGGCGCCGACGTCGTCGGCGGCATCCCGTGGATCGAGTACACCGAGGCGGACGAGCACGCGCACATCGACGCGATGGTGGGCATCGCCGCCGACTACGACGCCGACGTCTCCATGCTCGTCGACGACGCCGGCGACGCCGGCCTGCGGACGCTCGAGATGCTGGCCGTCAAGATGCTCGAGACCGGCCGGCGCGGCCGCGCCCTCGCCCATCACGCGCGCGCCATGGCGCTCTACCCCGAGCCCTACTTCCGCAAGGTGGCGGCGCTGCTCCAGCAGGCCCGCATGGGCGTGGTGAGCGATCCGCACACGGGGCCGCTGCACGCCCGGGTCAAGGAGCTGCTCGCGAACGGCAACCTCGTCTGCCTGGGCCAGGACGACGTGTGCGACGCCTACTACCCCTTCGGCCAGTGCCACATGCTCGAGGTCGGCTTCCTCAACGTCCACCTGCTGTGGATGACGACCTTCCCGGAGATGGAGTCGATCTACGACATGATCACGGTGAACGCGGCCCGCTGCATCAACCTGAAGGACTTTGGCCTGCAGGTCGGGGCGCCCGCGCACCTCGTGGTCCTCGAGGGCAAGTCGGTCCACGAGGCGCTGTGGTACCACCGGCCGCCGCGGCACGTCGTGAGCCACGGCAAGCTCGTCGACCCGCAGGCGCTGGAGGCGGCCCGTGGCTGAGAAGGGGAAGCAGTACCACATCGCGCTCTCCGCGGGCGAGATCCCGCCCTACGTGCTCCTGCCCGGCGACCCCGGGCGCGTCGCGCTGATCGCGAAGCTCTGGGACAAGGCGGAGCACGTCGTCACCAACCGCGAGTACTGCACCTGGCGAGGCTCGGTCGGGGGCATGCCCATCGCCTGCGTCTCGACGGGCATCGGCGGCCCGGCGGCGGCCATCGCCATCGAGGAGCTCCACAAGATCGGCTGCCACACGTTCATCCGGGTGGGCACCTGCGGCTCGCTGCAGCCCGGGGTCGACGTCGGCGATCTGGTCGTCACCACCGCCACCGTGCGCGAGGACGGGACCTCGGTGCAGTACGTGCCGCTGTCCTACCCCGCGGTCGCCGACCTCGACGTCACCCTCGCCCTGCGCGCGGCGGCCGCGCGCTGCGGCTACCGGGCCCACACCGGGATCGGCCAGACCAAGGACGCCTTCTACACCGAGGGCGCCGAGGACCTCCCCATGGCGGAGGCCCAGAAGGAGCGCTGGCGCTGCTGGCGGCGGGCCAACGTGCTGTCGACCTCGATGGAGGCGGCCGCGCTGTTCGTCATCGGCTCCATCCGGAAGGTGCGCGTGGGCGAGGTGCTGGCGGTGATCGGTCTCACCTACAAGGACGAGCCGATCACGAAGAAGGTCGGCGTCGAGGCCGCGGCCCGGTGCGGGATCGAGGCGATGAAGGCGCTCTACGCGCAGGCCCACGGGGCCCCCGCCGCGGCGGCGAAGAAGCGCACGCGGAAGTGAGCTGCCGGACGGCGTGCCTGGCAGTGGCACGAAGATCAAATCGGACTTTGCATCCGTGCATGCCGCGCCGGAGTACCCGCGGCCATGGGCCCGACCAGTGCTCCACGCGGTCGCGGCCGCGCAGACCTACTCACGGCGGCGCGCGCCTTCCTCGACCCCGTGCTTGGGGATGAAGCTGGCGCCTGGGACCCGGGCGCCTGGCGCTGGCGACCAGCCAGGGATCTCTTGAAGCGCGACGGGACGCCATGAAGCGGCAGAACCAACACGCACGGCGCGCAGCATCCTTCAAGCCTCGCGGCTACGACGGGTGGTACGCCAAGCGGAAGTTCAACCGCGCCTTTGAGTACCGGGAGGGACAGGGTGTCCCGGCAGACCCGGCCGAGGCGTTCCGCTTGACGGCCGAGGCCGCCCGCGCAGGGCATCACGCGGCGGTCCTCAACATGGGCTGGTACTACCTTGACGGGATCGGCGTCGAGGCCGACATCGACCAAGCGCGAAGCTGGTACCGCAAGTCGGCCCGCCAGGGCGACCCGCGCGCCATGCTCGGCCTCGCCATCATCGAGATGGAGGCGGGCAGATTCGACCTCGCAGCCGAGTGGCTCCGCCGCGCCATCGCCGAGGACCACGCCGACGCTCGATTCGTGTTGGGCAAGCTGTACTGGCGCGGGCGGGGAGTGCCCATGGACCGCAAGCTGGCCATGGTGCTCTTCACCGAGGCTGCCCGCGCCAAGGTCCCCGAGGCGCAACGGGTGATCCGGTTCTTCACATACCTCAAGAAACGCGCCCGGCGACGCTGACAGCACCGCACCGGGGCGCCCCGGGATGAACGCACGCCATGAATCGCACTCTCTCCGAGGCACAGGTCGACGCGGCGCTCGAAGTCCTCTACCTAGGGCTGATCGAGATCCGGATGGCAGCGATGGGCGGCGACACAGCCACCTGCGAGGCAATCAGCGACGCTCTCCACAACCTGCCCGACTTCGTCAGGGAAGGGGACAAGCGGGGGTGAACGGTCGAGCAGTTCACTGGCATGTTCCTGGCGCCCCTCGCTGAGCGACACCCTGGAGCGGCGGTCTGGGTCGAGAAGCTGCGCGGGGCGTGAAGACCACCCGCGCCTTCGATGCCGGCCAGTTACTCACGCCGCCTTGAAGGCTACGTCTCCGAGGGTGGGGTCGGTAGCGCCGTGGTCCAGCCGGTCGGCGATGACGCGCAGAGCGAGGGCCTTGGCGTGCGCCAAGGCCTCCGCGCGCGTGGCGCCGCACGCGAGCACGCCGGGCAGGTCCAATGACTCCGCGCTTTGGACCCTAGCCCCAATGCCGCTCACTTGGCACGCCGCCCCAACGGGGCGCGGCCTCGCAGCGTCGGGCGCGTGCGCGCGTAATTGTTCATCTTCACCTTGACCGCCCGAGGGAACGCCCGTTCCGGGCGCCGCTCCGGCAGGAGGACGCGGCGGAGCTTGTCGCGCATGTCGCCCGGGTGCCGCGGGATCGCGCCCGGCGACGTGGTGATGGTCGCCCAGCCCCATTCTTCGACGATGAAGCGCAGGGCCGCCACGAAGCTTACCCGGATCGTGTGCAAGCAGAGACAGGGGTGACGGTTTAGCGGTTGCGGGATGAGACGGGTGCGCACAACGCGCCCCGGGGCGTGTTCACCGCCGCGGGGAGGGGTGCCCGCCGCGCGGCGCAGGCGCCGGGCGGGTTCCCGGCCGCGGGGTGAGGGGACGGGCGCGCAGCGCGGTGTGGGGCGGGGTTCCGGCCGCGCGGTGAGACGGCTGTGCGCAGCGCGGTGTGGGGCGGGGTTCCGGCCGCGCGGTGAGACGGCTGTGCGCAGCGCGGTGTGGGGCGGGGTTCCGGCCGCGCGGTGAGACGGCTGTGCGCAGCGCGGTGTGGGACGGGGTTCCGGCCGCGGGCGG
>DASXVK010000372.1:0-6263 GCA_036504295.1 Polyangia bacterium | reverse complement strand
GGGCTCCCTCGCCCTGGCGGGCTCCGTGCCGCCGCGCGACGCGTCCGTCGTGACCCGGCTGCGCGAGGCCGGCGCCGTCATCCTCGGCAAGACCAACCTGAGCGAGTGGGCCAACATCCGCTCGATGCGCTCGACCAGCGGCTGGAGCGCGCGCGGCGGCCTCACGCGCAACCCCTACGCGCTCGACCGGAACGCCTGCGGCTCGAGCACGGGCTCGGCGGTGGCGGTCGCGGCGAACCTGTGCGCCGTCGCCGTCGGCACGGAGACCGACGGCTCGATCCTGGCGCCGTCGTCGTACTGCGGCGTCGTCGGCCTCAAGCCCACCGTCGGCCTCGTGAGCCGCGCCGGCATCATCCCCATCGCGCACAGCCAGGACACCGCCGGCCCCATGGCGCGCACCGTCGCCGACGCCGCGGCGCTCCTCGGCACGCTCGCCGGGCCCGACCCGCGGGACGCGGCGACCGCGGCGGCCGCCGGCAAGCTCGAGCGCGACTACACGCGCTTCCTCGACCCGCAGGCGCTGCGCGGCGCGCGGCTCGGCGTGGCCCGCAAGTTCTTCGGCTTCCACGATCCGACCGACACGGTCATGGCGGGGGCGCTCGCGGCGCTGCGGCGCGCCGGCGCCGTCCTCGTCGACCCGGCCGACCTGCCGTCGCACGGCAAGCTCGACGACCCCGAGCTGGAGGTGCTGCTCTTCGAGCTCAAGGCCGACCTCGCCGCCTACTTCGCGACGCTCGGGCCGGGCGCGCCCGTGCGGGCGCTCAAGGACGTCATCCACTTCAACGAGCAGCACCGCGCGCGGGAGATGGCGTTCTTCGGCCAGGAGCTCTTCCTCAAGGCGCAGCAGAAGGGGCCGCTCACCGACAAGGCGTACCGCGACGCCCTCGCCGCGTGCCGCCGGCTCGCGCGCGCCGAGGGCATCGACGCGGTCCTCGCCAAGCACCGGGTCGAGGCGATCGTCGCGCCGACCATGGGCCCGGCCCACGTGAACGACCTCGTCCTCGGCGACCACTTCCTCGGCGGGAGCACGACGCCGGCGGCGGTCGCCGGCTACCCGAGCATCACCGTGCCCGCGGGCCACGTCTTCGGCCTGCCCGTGGGCCTCTCGTTCTTCGGGCCCGCGTTCAGCGAGCCGCGCCTGCTGGCCCTCGCCTTCGCGTTCGAGCAGGTGACGAAGGCCCGCACGGCGCCGCGTTACCTGCCGACGATCGAGCTGCCGCCTGCTCCCTGAGCAGCTGCGCGGCATCTAAGACCGCACACGTCCGCATCAGGAGGGATTCCCATGGAGCACACGCTGCCGCCGCTGCCGTTCGCCAAGGACGCGCTCGCGCCGCACATGTCGGCCGAGACCTTCGAGTACCACTACGGCAAGCACCATCAGGCCTACGTCACCAACCTCAACAACCTCATCAAGGGCACCGACCTCGCCGAGCTGCGGCTCGAGGACGTGGTCAAGAAGGCCAAGCCCGGCCCCGTGTTCAACAACGCGGCCCAGGTGTGGAACCACAGCTTCTTCTGGCAGTGCCTGAAGCCGAACGGCGGCGGCCTGCCGACCGGCGCGCTGGCCGACGCGATCAACAAGAAGTGGGGCTCGTTCGACGAGTTCAAGAAGGCGTTCACCGCCTCCGCCGTGGGCAACTTCGGCTCGGGCTGGACCTGGCTGGTCAAGAAGGCCGACGGCTCGGTCGACCTCCTCAACACCAGCAACGCGGGCTGCCCGCTCACGACCGGCGACCGCGCGCTCCTCACGATCGACGTCTGGGAGCACGCCTACTACATCGACCACCGCAACCAGCGCCCGAAGTTCGTCGAGACGGTGCTCAACCACCTCGTCAACTGGGACTTCGCCCAGCGCAACTTCGCCGCGTAGGCGCAGCATCGCGCACTCCGAACTGAACACGGAGACGCGGAGACGCGGAGGCAGGAGGAGAGACTCGTGGTTGGGTTCTGGTCAGTACGAGGGAGCGCAGGTCCTTCGTGCAGCACTACTTGGCCCAAGAACCTCCGTGCTCCTCCGTGCCCCCGTGCCTCCGTGTGATTCTCAGTACACCCACGGGATGATCCGGTACGGCACGCGCCGGCGGTACTCCGCCCAGAGCGCGCCGTACTTCTCGGCGCAGCGCTGGTCGTCGAAGTACTGCCGCGGGAGGAGCAGCCCGATGTAATAGAGCGGGTAGAGCCACGGCCAGATCGCGGCCGGCTGGCCGAGCGACAGCGTCAGCGCCGTCGCCATCAACACCTCGCCGAGGTAGTTGATGTGCCGCGAGAGCCCCCAGAAGCCGCTGCACAGCACCTGCTGCCCACCGCCGGCCACGGTGCCGGGCGCGAGCAGGCCGAGGAAGCGCGCGCCGGGCCGCGTCTTGAAGAGGTACTTCTGCATGTTCGCGCCGCGCGCGAGCGCCCACCCGGCGAAGAAGAGGATCGCGTACCCGGCCAGGAGCGGCGCCGGCGTGTGCGGGTTCGGCCGCGCGGCCGCGAACCAGAGGCCGACGGGGTAGAAGAAGGGGTAGAAGCAGAGGCAGCCCCAGCCGAGCTTGAAGCCGACGCGCTCGGCGACGAGGTCGTAGGTGTACAGGTGCACGTGCTCGAAGTTGAGGTACTCGACCACGAAGAAGCTGAAGAGCGCCGCGTGGAGCAGCACGCCCGGCGACGGATCGGCCCGGTGCGTGAGCACGTGGTGAGCGGCGAACGAGAGCACGTTCAGCTCGAGCATGACCGCGCCCACGAGGTACAGCGCCATCTTGGCGTCGACGTGCCCGCCGCCCCAGCGCGGGTCGGCGCGCCGCCCGAGGTAGAAGTCCGCCAGCCACCCGCGGCGCGGCGCCGCCCCGGCGACGATCGCGAGGGAGAACGCCAGCCCGAGCGCGCACGCGCCGGCCGCCATGCCCCAGCGCGCCGTGTAGAAGAGGTCCCACGGCCAGAGGCCGAGCGCGCCGCCGCCGCCGTAGAGGCCCACGACCACGACGAGCACGCGCAGGCCGTTCAGGCGATAGCGCAGGGGCTCGCCGGCGGCGTCCCGGACGTAGCCGGACCGCCAGCGGCCGGGCACGCCCAGGTGCAGGCCGATGATGACGGCGTAGACGATGACGACGAGCGCGGGACCGGGCACGGATGACCTCGTGGGCGCGGGGCGGCGCCGGCCATCATACATGAGGGAATGCGCGCCGGCGCCGGCGAGTGTGCTATCATATCGACCGCGCTCGTGCGTCGGGGCACGGTGCGCGCCACCTGATGGAACGTCTGCAACTCCTGGTCAATCTCTTCGCTCAGTCACCCGACAACCCGATCGCCGGGTATGTCGCGGTGTTCCTGGTGCTCTTCGTCTGCGGGTTCGGCGTGCCGATCCCCGAGGACATCACGCTCGTCGCCGGCGGGATCATCTCCGGGCTGGGGTACACCGACGTGCGCACCATGGTCCTCGTGGGCATGCTCGGCGTGCTCGTCGGGGACGCGACCATGTTCCTCCTCGGCCGCGTGCTGGGGGAGCGCGTGCGGCGGCTGCCGCTGATCGGCCGCTTCGTCACGCCCGAGCGCTTTGCCGCGGTCCAGCAGAAGTTCCAGCGCTACGGCAAGCGGGTCCTCTTCATCGCCCGCTTCCTCCCCGGCCTGCGCTCGCCGATCTTCATCACGGCCGGCATGAGCCGTACGGTCCCGTTCTGGCGCTTCGCCCTGCTCGACGGCTTCGCCGCCCTCATCAGCGTGCCGCTCTGGATCCACCTCGGCTACCTCGGCGCCGGCAACCGCGAGTGGCTGGCGACGTGGCTCGGCCGCAGCCGGACCGGCGTCCTGGTCGCGCTGCTGCTCGCGGGCGCCGTCGCGCTGGTGGTGTGGCAGGTCCGGCGCCGGCGGCGGGCGGCCGTGGCCGTGGCCGTGGCCGTGGCCGCGGTCCCCGCGGCGCCGGCCGAGGCCGCCGAGGCGCCGGCCATGCGCGCCGCCGCCGAGTAGCGGGCGAACCGGGCGGCGTCCCCCTGGCTCTCACCAGGAGCAGGCAAGGAGACTCATGCCCCAGCTCTCACCCGAAGCCCTCGACGAGGCGCTCCACGGCCGCCGCGTGATGGCGCTGTTCCACGCCACCTGGTGCCCCTACTGCCGCACGTTCGCGCCGGTGTTCCGGCAGGCCGCCGCCCCGGCGGGGTACGCGCCGCTCGAGATCGTCATCGACGACGACGACGACCCGCTCTGGGAGCGCTACGCCATCCAGCTCGTGCCGACGGTGCTCTTCTTCGAGGAGGGCAAGGTCATCCAGCGGCTCGACGGCAGGCCCGGCGTGGGGCTCACGGAGCCGCTGCTGCGGCAGGCGATCGCGGGGCGGGCGGGGTAGAACAGCCGGCTATCAGTAGATCTTGCTGACCGTGCGCATGTCCCAGACGCCCTTGCGGTTGCTCCACTTGAGCTTGTAGGACCAGCCCGCGTTCACCTCGTAGTCGACGGTGCCGCGGCCCGTGGTGGCGATGCGCAGGCGCCCGGCGTGGCTGCCCGACCGCAGCTCGAACGTGACGGTCTGGTTCGGGTAGATGACCTGGTCCTTCCAGGTGTTGCGGGCGTAGTCGAGGGTCTGGAACTTGAGCGTGTCGTTGCTCTCGTTCGTGAGCTGGTAGTAGGGCGTGAAGCGCACGTCCCAGACGCCCTTGCCGGCGTCCCACACGAGCATGTAGGCGCGGCCGGCCTTCACCTCGTACTCGACCTGGCCGCGCCCCTCGGTCGAGATGCGCAGGCGCCCGACCGTGTGGCCGGAGCGGATCTCGAACTTGATCGTCGCGTTCGGCCCGAGTTGCTGGTCCTTCCAGGTGTTGCGCGCGTAGTCGAGGGTCTGGAAGCGCAGCGTCTGGCTCGCGGAGTTCGTGAGCACGTAGGCGGGGACCTGGGCCGAGGCGGGCGGCGCCCAGGCGAGGACGGCAGCGATGACGAGTGCGGCCAGCAGGTGCTTTCTCATACGCTCCTCCAGGGTTCGCTGCCGGCACTATACACTGCCGGTCCAGGCCCGAAAACCGCCGGGGAGCGCCCCTGGAAGCACTGGTCAGGGGCGGCGGCGCGGGCGCCGGCCGATCAGGAGGAAGAGCGCGAGGCTCGCGGCCGCCGCGAGCGGTGGCGGCGCCGGCCCGGCGGCGCGGCAGCCGCAGCCGCCGCCGGTCCCGCCCTCGGCCGCGGCGTCGGGCCCGGCGGCGTCGCGGCCGGCAGCCCCGTCGGCGGCGGCGCCGGCCTCGCCCGGCGCGGCGTCCCGGGCGGCCGCGCCGTCGGGGGTCGCGGCGCCGTCGCCCGGCGCGGCGTCCGCCGGGGCGGCCCCGCCGTCGGGGCTGATCACGGCGTCGGCGCCGCTGCAGTCCTGATCGATGCCGTCGCCGGGGATGTCGAACGCGCCGTGGTGGATCGCCGGGTCGTTCGGCGCGCAGTCGGTCGCGTCCGGATCGCCGTCGCCGTCGGAGTCCACCGCCACGTCGCCGCAGACGCCGTCGCGGTTCGCGTCGGGGCAGCCGGGGTACAGCACCACCTCCCCCTCGGAGGCCTGCATCTCCTCGCTCGCGTAGAAGGGCACGCCGACGATGACGTCGGCGAGGCCGTCGCGGTTCACGTCCCCCGCCCCCGCCACCGCGAGGCCGAGCCCGGCGCCGGCCTGGTTCGCCTCCGCGCTCCACACCGCGGCCGCCCCGAGCCCCGCCGGCGAGCCGAGGTAGACGAAGGCGGCGCCCTCGTCGGCCTCGCCGTGGTCGAAGAGGTAGGCGCCGACGATGACGTCGGCGTAGCCGTCCCCGTTCACGTCCCCCGCGCCCGCCACCTGCCCGAACCAGGCGCCGGCCTGGCCCGCGCTCGCGGTCCACGCCGGGGTCGCGCGCGGTCCCGCGGCCGAGCCGTGGAAGACCAGCGCCTGGCCGCCCCCGGCCGCGAGCGGCGCGCCGACGATGACGTCCGCGTAGCCGTCGCGGTTCACGTCGCCGGCCCCCGCCACCGAGGCGCCGAGCACCCCGCCGGCCTCGGTGCCGGTGTAGGTCCAGACCGGCGTCGCGGTGAGGCCGCTGCTGGTGCCCAGGTAGACCGCGACCCGGCCGGCGTCGGCGCCGCCGGCATCGTAGGCGTAGGCGCCCACGATCACGTCGGGGTGGCCGTCGCCGTTGACGTCCCCGGCCCCGGCCACCGCGAAGCCGAAGCACGCCCCGGCCTGCGACTCCGACGCGGTCCACGCCGGCGTCTGGGCGAGCCCCGCGGGCCCGCCCAGGAAGAGGAACGCCCGCCCGCCCGCCGTGGCGGTGTCGTAGCCGGGCGCGCCG
>DASXVK010000371.1:0-7982 GCA_036504295.1 Polyangia bacterium | reverse complement strand
CCCGCGTCGCGGGGGGCGCGGCCGGCACCCGCGCCGCGGGCGCCGCGGCCGGCGGGGGCGCGGCGCCCGCGGCCGGCCGGGGCGTGGCCGGCGCGGCGCCGGGGACCGCCGCCCGCGGCCCCGTCGGGCGGCTGCCCGGCTCGGCGAGCGAGGTGCGCGCGCCGAGCGCCTCGAGATGCGAGACGTAGCGGCGCCCGAGCGCCACCTCGACATCACGCTTCACGCGGAAGCGGCCGCCGGCGACCACCCGCCGCGCCTGCTCGATCGCGAGGCCGTAGTGGCTCACGAGCGCCTGCGCCAGCCGCTCCCGGCCGTCGGGGCTCGGGTCCTTGACTCCCTCGATGAAGACGTCGACCTTGGCCGTGTCCGCCACGCGTACCTCAACACCCCCCGCTAGGATGTTGTGCTCCGGTACGCATTGTACATCGGCCGCGCCGCCTTGACGTCGACCTTGACGTGGCCTTGGACGGGGACCGCGTGGGTGCCCTACACCGCGGGCGGGGCGTCGGTGCTTAGCCCGAGCGTGGGCGCGATGCCGCGCTGGGCGCCGATGACGAGGGCGCAGAGCTCCTCGAGCGGCACCCCCAGCTCCTCGGCGCCGCGGCGGATGCCCTCGCGGTCGACCTGCCGCGCGAAGGCCTTGTCCTTCATCTTCTTCAGCACCGAGCGCGGCTCGAGCGTGCCGACGTTCTTGCCCGGCCGCACGAGCGCGCAGGCCACGACGAAGCCGCTCAGCTCGTCGAGGGCAACGAGCGCCCTGGCGAGGAGCGTGTCGCGGGGCGCCTTCTCGTTGTGGCCGAGCACCGCCAGCACCAGCGCCTCGGCCCAGCCGCGCGCGCGGATGATCTCGGCGGCGTGGAGCGTGTGCGCGGCGGGGTCGGGCCAGCGCTCGTAGTCCATGTCGTGCAGCAGGCCCACCGCGCCGTACAGGTCCTCGTCCTCGCCGCGGGCGCGGGCGAACGCGCGCATCGACGCCTCGACGCTGAGCGCGTGGTGGCGCAGGCTCTCGGTCTGGGTGTACTCGTGGAGCAGCGCGAGGGCCTCCTCGCGCGCGGGGACGTGGGTCATGAGCCTTCCTTGAGGCGCTCCTCCGCGACCTCGAGGGCGTGGCGCGCCTCCTCGCTGCCGGGCTTGATCTTGAGCGCCGTCTTGTACTCGGCGATGGCGTCCTTGGTGCGGCCGAGCTTGTAGTAGGCGTTCCCCATGAGGACGTGGAAGCCCGCCCGGCGCGGCTGCAGACGGATCGCCGCCTTGAGGTGGACCGTCGCTTCCTGGTAGTGGCCCTGCTCGAAGGCGACCTCGCCGAGGCCGGCGATGGCGTCGGCGTTGCGCGGGTCGAGCTCGCGCACGGCGACGAACTCGGCGGCGGCCTTGGCGTGGGCGCCCTTGCGGAGCGCGTCGCGCCCGGCGGCGAGGCGCTGCTGCACGACCGCCGGATCGACGCCGGCGGGCGCGGGCCGCTCGGGCTCCTCGGTGCCGGGGCCGGGCGGGAGCGCCGCCTTCGGCTCCTTGGGTTCGCGCGGGGCCTTCGGCTCCCGGGGCTCGCGCGGGGCCTTCGGCTCCCTGGGCTCGGGCGGCTTGGCGCTCGCGGTCTTCGTCGCCGCGCCCGCGGCCTGCGGCTCGGGCGGCCGGGCCGCGACCGGCGGCGCCCCGGCATCACGGCGCGCGAGGGCGGGCGCGCCGGCGTCGGCCGCACGGGCGGCGGCCGCGGCCCCCGCGTCGGCGGCGCGCGGCGCGAGCACCGGCGCCTTCGGCTTCACGGGGGCCGGGGTGTCGCGGCCGACCCAGAGGTAGATCGCGCCCGCCGTGAGCGCGATCGCGACGACGGCGACGATCCCCCACAGGCCGAAGCGCGCGAAGACCGACGGCGGCGCGGTCAGGCTCGTGCGCGAGAGGCCGGTCTCGGTCAGACCCTCCGGGCCGGCATCGCCCTCGGCGAACCAGGCGCGGCTCATGCTCGCGGGCGCCGGAGTGGCGCCCGCGGCGGGCATGGTCGCCGTCGAGAAGCTGCCCTCGCCCTCGGCTGGCGCGACGGCCGGCGGCACCGCCGCCCGCGCGCCCGTGGTGCGCGCCGGGGCGGGCGCCGCCGCGGGCCGCACGGCGCCCGTCGCGCTCGTCGCACGCGCCTTGGGCATGTACGTGAGCGTGCGGCCGGTCGGGCGCTCGCTCAGCGGGTCCGGCGGCTCGAGGTCCGGCTCGGTGATCGCCGCGGGGCGCGCGGCGGCAGCCGGGGCCGCGGCGGCCGCCGGGGTCGCGGCGGCCGCCGGGGTCGCGGCGGCCGCCGGGAGGACGGCCGGGGTGCGCGCCGGGGCCGGGGTGCGCGCCGGGGCCGGGGCGACGGGCGCGGCGGCCGCGACGGCGGCGGCCGCGGGCGTCGCCGCGGCGGTGACGGGCGCGCCCGCGGCGCCCTCGCGCAGCGCCTCGATCATGCGCAGCACGGTCACGAAGCGCGCCTCGGGCCTCTTCGCGAGCGCCGTCAGCAGCACCTGGTCGACGTACGGCGGCAGCCCCGGCCGCAGCGTCGACGGCGGCCGCGGGGCCTCCTCGATCTGCTTGGTGAGGATCTGGAACGTGGGCGCGCTGCCGAAGGGCGGCTCGCCGGTCACCATCTCGTAGCCGATGATGCCGAGCGAGTAGATGTCCGCCCGCCGATCGACGGCGTCGCCGCGGGCCTGCTCCGGCGACATGTAGCGCGGGTCACCGAACGTCATGCCGAGGCTCGTCTGGTGGGCCTCGCCGTCGGGGTGGATGAGCTTCGCGAGCCCGAAGTCGAGGAGCTTCACGAAGTCGTCGCGCCCGTGCTTGCGCGTGAGATAGATGTTGCACGGCCGGAGGTCCCGGTGGACGTAGCCCATGCCGTGGGCCTCCATCAGGGCCTCGCCGATCTGCGCGAGGAGGTCCCCGGCGCGCTCGACCGAGAGCCGCCGCTCGCGGCGCAGCACCGCGGCGAGGGTCTCGCCCTCGAGCAGCTCCATGGCGAAGTAGAGCCGCCCGTCCGCGGCGCGGCCGAAGTCGAGCACCTCGAGGATGTGCTCGTTCTCGATGGCCGTGACCGTCGTCGCCTCGCGGCGGAAGCGCTCGATGGCGGCGTCGTCGGAGCAGAGCTGGTGATGCAGGATCTTGACCGCGGCCTTGCGGCGCAGGGTGACGTGCTCGGCCCGGTACACCGTCCCCGAGGCGCCTTGCCCGATGCGGGCCGTGAGCAGGTAGCGCTCGGCCAGCACCTTCCCGAGCAGCGGGTCCTCGGCCGAGAGCCCCTGCGGCTCGCCGCACGCCGGGCAGAAGAGCGCTTCGTCGGGGAACTCCCCGCCGCAACGGGTGCAGTGCTTGGTGAGCACCGGCGCGGTCATTTCATGCAGCCCTGGATCGTGCCGCGGACCCCGGTGATGGTGACGTCCGCCTGCTGGCAGGTGCGGCCGCCGTTGCAGTCGCCGGCCTCGGCGCACGCGGTATAGCACAGGGCGCCGCCGGTAGCCTGCTTTTGACAGAGGCCGGAGAGGCAGTCGCTCGAGGTCTGGCACGCCCCGCCGCCGATGATGCTGCCCGTCGCCGGCGCGCAGAAGCGACCGAGCCCGGCGCCGCTCACGAAGACGACGCACACCTGGGCGCCGCAGTCGGCGTTGCGCACGCAGGCGGTCGCCCCCGCGGGCGCCGCGCAGTGGCCGTTGTCGCAGCGTCCGCCCGCGGGGCAGAAGTCCTGGGCCCAGTCGTAGCCGCCGCTCGCCTGCTGCGCGCACACCTCGGGGCCGGCGGCGCCGCAGCGGCGCTGGCCCCCGGTGCAGATGGCGGAGGCAGCGTCGGGATCGTAGTCCGGGTTGGCCCCGGTGCACGCGGCGACCGCGCCGAGCGCCGCCCACAGCACCAGCCCGCGCGCGCTCACCATTGCCACCTCGCCGTCACCCCCGCCCCCTTGGGCCCGGCCGTCGGCGCGACCTCGAGCGCGCGCTCGCGGCCGAACTTCCAGTTGAGGTAGAACGAGGTGCCCGCGGCCCCGGCGGCGAGGATGCCGATGGTGAGGAACGCCGCCCCGCCGCCGGCGGTGGTGTACACCTCGGGGCAGGTGCGCCGGCCGTTCGGCCGGTCGCAGGTCGGCTCGTTCGCGATCGCGGCCAGCGGGACGCCGACGGCGAAGCCGACCACGGCGACGCCGGTCGCGACGAGCCCGATGGTGCGCCAGTTCCAGGTGCGGATCCGCTGCCGCAACGGCGGGACCGTGGTCACCGACTGGGTCGCGGCGGGCGGCGTGGCCGTCGTCCACGGCGTGATCGGCGCGCTCGCGGGCGCCGACGCGGGCGGGGCGGGGCGGGACGCCGGGGGCGGCGCGACCGGCGCCGGCGGCCCCGTGAGCGCGCTGCCGAGCTCGGTCGCGGCGCGGCCGATCGTCTCCTCGGCCTCGGCGAGCGTGCAGATCTCGCAGTGGCGCTCGACCCGCGTCATCTCCCGCCCGAACTCGTCGATCACGCGCAGCGTGACGGCGTAGGCCTTGCCGATGATCTTCACCTGGCAGGTCACGAGCCGCGTCGCGCGCAGCCGCGCGGCGATGCGGCCGAAGCACGGCGCCGCATCACAGGCGAGCAGGTCCGGCGTGGCGAGCGCCTGCTGCACCTCGGCGGTGGGCACGACGGTGACCCCGCGCACGCGCCCGAGCCCCTCGACCAGCGCGCTCTGGAACCGCTCGCCCACCTCCACCGACACCGTCGGCGTGACCTGCGGCACCAGGCCCGCGACGCGGGTCTGGGCCGCGGCGGCCCCGGGGATGCCGAGCGCCACCACGAGCAGCATGAGCCCCCGGGCGAGCGACAGGCGCGACATCAGGCGGGATTCTAGCACAGCGTCTCCCGGCCCGCCGACCGCGTCATGAGCACTTAGACGCACCGCGGCCCGCGCGGACTCGGAGAATCTGCGGCCCGGAATCGGCCTGCGCCGCGCCGCGCGCGTTACCGCCGCTACTCGTCGCGCCCGCTGCGCAGGCTCAGCAGCACGCTCAGCTCGTCTTTCAGGGGGGGACGTGCCCGTCCCCCCGCGTCCGGCAAAGCCGGACGAGCCTCCCCCCACCGCGCGCCGCGCCGCGCGCGTTACCGCCTACTCGTCGCGCCCGCTGCGCAGGCTCAGCAGCACGCTCAGCTCTTCGAGGTAGTCCTCTTCGCTGAGCAGGCCGCGGCTGATGAGGACGTTGAGCAGGGCTCGCACGCGCATCTCCGGCGGGGCCTCGTCCTCCAATCGGTGCGCCGGCTGCGTGTGGAGCGTCGGTCGCCGCGCGGGCTCCGGTTCGGCGGGGTGCGGCGACGGCGCGAGCGCCGGCTCCTCGTGCGCCGGCGCCTCGCGCATGACCTTCGTGACCACGCCGTGATAGTGCCGCTTGACCGCGGCCGCGATGTCCGTGGCCAGCGCGAGCACCGGCTCGACGCGGCAGCCGCTCGTGAACTCCACCTCTTCGATCGCGGCGGCGTCGAGCGGATCGGCCATCGCGACCCGGATCACCGGCCGGCCGCCGCGCCGCTCGAGACCGAGCGGCAGCAGGCGGTGGTGCTCGGCGAGCGTGAGCGGCACCTCCTGCACGGCCTCGGGCTCGACCACGATGCGGTCGAGGTCCACCTCCGGCAGCTTGAGCCGCCGCCGCAGCAGCTCGAGCAGCTCGCCCGGCTCGATCAGGCGCTCCTCGAGGAGCGCGGCGGCGAAGGAGCAGCCCAGGCGGCGCGCGGTGCGCTCGCCGGTCTCGACCGTGCTCGCGTCGGCGAGCCCCTCCTCGAGGAGCAGATCGCGCAGGCTGCGGTGGGCCGGCATCACCGCCCCGCTGGGGCGCCTAGCGCCGCGCCGCTTCCGCGCGCATCACGAAGTCCATGATGCGCTCCTCGACGTCGGGCGTGACGTCGATGAACTTGATCCCCATGCCCAGCTCGTCGGCCGCGGCGGCGTTGACGATCTCCCCGCGCACCTTGAGCGGCACGGAGTCGCCGGGCAGCGTGAACTGCAGGTTGACCACCGTCCCCTTGGGGTGCGGGATCGTGTTCTCCAGGAAGATCCCGCCCGAGCTGAGGTTCGCGCTGCGCTGGAAATACAGCTCGCGCTCGGTCGATTCCTCGACCCACATCTCGACGGGGATGCGCGGCGACTCCCGGCGTTCCCCACCCCGGCCTCGCTGGTCGCCTGGATTGCTCATGAGCTCCTCACACGCACCCGGCGCCTGCTGCGTGCTGCCGTGCCGGGTGACTGCCCCCTTGGTGCGCGTTGCAGGATTCGAACCTGCGGCCTTTGGTTCCGGAGACCAACGCTCTATCCACCTGAGCTAAACGCGCGGCCTTCCCCAGGTGACACTCGGGGCAAGCGCGTGTATAACGGATATGTCCTCCCAAGGCAAGATCAAAGGGCGATCCGACGCGAGCCGTCGTCGGGGGCGCGACCGGGCAAGGAGCCGGAGTCGGCGCGTTGCACCGGGGTTGGCCTGGTCGCAGAATGACGAGGTGGTGATGCCCGAGATCAGCCGCTTCTTTGGCATCGTCGTGCGCATGTACTCAAGCAGGCACGGAGGCAATCATGGCCATCACAGTGACCGGCGTGCGCCAGGTGCGTGAGTACGTGCTCGCGCTCGAGTTCAGCGACGGATCGGCGGGGCAGGTCGACTTTCGGGGCTGGGTGACCGGGCGCGGCGGTTTGTTCGCGCCGTTCGACGACCCGGAGTTCTTCAAGCAGGTCCGTCTCGACCCCGAGGCGGGGACGCTCGTCTGGCCCGACGGGGTCGACCTCTGCCCTGACGTTCTGCACCACCGGGCCACGGGCGCGCCGCTGCCGGGCGGGCTGCGGGACGACGGCGCGCACGCCGCCTAGGATCAGCCCTCGGGGGAGCCCATCGCCATCACCGCCTGTCGTCGTCGGATCCTCGCCGTCGCCCTCCTCGCCGCCGCGCTCGCGCCGGCGCGCGCGGGGGCGTCCCCGGAGGACAGCGCCCGCGCCGTGGTCAAGGTGATCGTGATCGGACAACCCGAGGCGATGTCGGGCCCGGCGGGCATCCCGCTCCCGGCGCCGCGGCCCGGGCGCGGCTCCGGGGTGGTCGTCACCTCCGACTGCCTCGTCGTCACGAACCGCCACGTCGTCGAGCACGCGGCGGCGCTCGCGGTGCGCTTCTGGCGGCCCGATCGCCTCTATGCGGCGCGCGTCGCGCACCTCTCGTCCACCCACGACCTCGCCGTGCTGGTCGTCGACCGCGACGTGTGCGCCCCCATCGTCAGCCCGGTCGCGGCGGTGACCCCGGTGCGGGGGATGACGGTGTTCAAGATCGGCTTCGGCGGGGACGCGACCCGCGAGGCGATGACGAACAAGGTGCCGGCCATCCAGCGCGGCGTGCTCAGCCGCCCGGTCGACGTCGCCGGCGCGCCGACGCTGGAGGTGTACGTGCCCGTCGAGGCCGGCGACAGCGGCGGCCTCGTGTGCGCCGAGGACGGGGCCATGGTCGGGCTCACCCTCGCGCACGGGCGGGCCCGCGCCGAGATCGGCTACGTGGTGCCGGGGGCGCTGGTGGCCGCGACGCTGTACCAGGCGCAGTCGACCGGCGCCATCGCGAGGGCCCGCGCGGAGCTCGCCGACCCCGCGTTCCCCGCCGAGCGGCTCGCGGCGGAGCTCGGCGCCGCGATCGCCGAGGGCGAGCCGGCCGCCGCGGTGCTGCGCCAGGCGGCCGCGGTCCGCGAGCTGGAGCAGTCCCTCGCGCTGCGCTGGCGCGGCCGCCCCGCGGGCCGCCTCGTCCTCGCCGCGCTCGCCGCGAGCGCCGGGGCCCTGCGCGCGCTCGAGCCGAGCCCGCCCGAGCGCGCCGCGGGCTGCCGCCTGCTCGCGCGGGCGCGCGAGGCGATGGCCGAGGAGCGCTGGCGTACGCCGGGCGCGGCCCCGACCGTCTACGAGACCCAGCTCGCCGCCGCGCTGGCCCACGGCCTGCCCCTCGCGGCGGCGTGTGGCCCGGCGCCCCGGGCGCGACCCGCGCCGGGGGCCGCGAC
>DASXVK010000370.1:0-5907 GCA_036504295.1 Polyangia bacterium | reverse complement strand
CAGCCGCCGGCGGCGCGGCCGTGGCGCGCGGCGACGGCGGGCACGAGGTCGACCGTGCGCCGCGGGCCCGCCGGGAACGGGCGGGAGAGCCCGAAGGGCACCAGCATGTGCTCGCGGTGCAAGGCGCCGTGCGACCCGAGGTGACGCGGATCCTCGAGGTGGTCGGCGCGCAGATCGCTGCCCGGGCGGGCCGTGACGACGACGTCGCCGCTGCGCGGCGAGTCGAAGAGCTGCAGGAGCTGCACCGGGGCGTCGGGGTAGTCGGTGTCGAAGGTCCGGGCGAGCGCCTCGGCGGCGGTCATGCGCGGCGGCAGGGCGCCGTAGCCGAAGGGGTCGCTGCCCCGCGTCGCGTACGTCACGCCGCCCCCGGCGGGGCGGCCGATCAGCGCCTCACCACCGCCGCCGCGGACCCGGATCTCGCCGGCCGCGGTGCGCGTGGCCACGAGGTCGATGGCCGGGTGGCCGAGCAGCTCGTCGATGAGCTCGCCCGCCGCGCGGGGCAGCTCCTCGTCCGGGCAGGAGCGGGGCCAGCCGCGCGGGCCGCGCACGTAGACGTGGGCCATGCTGTTGCCGGAGATCATGCACGCCGCCTGCGCCGCCACCGCCGGCACGAGGCGCGCGGGATCCGTGAGCACGCGGCCGAGGTGGCGGCCGCAGAGCGCGTCGAGGTCGACGTGCGCGGAGGTCGTCGAGAAGCCGTGGTCGGAGACGAGCGCGAGCAGCGTCTCGTCGAGCACGCCCGCCTGGCGCAGCGCCGCCGTCAGCCGGCCCAGCGCGCGGTCGAGCCGCCGGTAGGCGTCGAGCGTCGCCGGCGCCGTCGGGCCCGCGACGTGGGCCGCCATGTCGATGGCGTAGAACGTCGCGAAGAGCAGGTCGGGGCGCTCGGCCGCGGCGCGGACCGCGTAGTCCGCGAAGATGTCGTCGCTGGCCGTGTGGCCGCGGCGGCGCGCCTGCCACATGTGGCGCATGAGCCGCAGCAGGAGCTGCCGGCTGCGCCCGGCGCGCACGCCCGGCAGGAACACCGCGTAGGCGCTGGCGTGGTCGGGGAAGAGCTCGTGCAGCGACGGCAGCCCGCGCCGCATGTCGGCCGCGAAGCGGAACAGCCCGGGGCCGGTGTAGCTGCGGTAGCGATCGACGCTCAGCCAGGTGCGGGCGTACTCGCGCCGGTCGAGCCAGCGGATGCCCGGCACGTTGCAGGTGCCCGGGAAGCAGCCCGTGATGAAGGGCAGGTGCGCCGGGCCGGTCGTCGAGGGAAAGACCGTCACGGCGCGCCCGAGCCGCCCGCGCTCGGCGAAGCAGCGCGCGACGTGCGGCAGGTCCCCGCGGGCGAGCAGATCCTCGAGGACGTCCGGGCGGGCGCCGTCCCAGAGGACGACGGCGAGGCGCTGGGGATCGTGAGTCACCGCGGGAATGTGGCCTCGGGGGGGGCCCGGGTCAAGGCGCGGGGCGCCTGACGCGCGTGACGCGCTTGACGTGACGCGCTTGACGTGACGCGCTTGTGCGATTCGGAGTAGCTCGGTGCGGGGAGTGGGGGTCCGCGGGCGGGGCACAGACGGGGACGATCCGCCGGCGGCGATCTGGGTGGCCCGCGCCGCCGCCGGCCGCGTGATCATTGATCATGTGTAGCCGATGCCGACGCGGCACGACGCCGCGAACCGCAGGCGCCGCTCACGCCGGCGGCCGCGCCTCGCACCACCGGCCCGCTGCGGGCGGCGTGACGGCCGCAGGCCGGCGCGCCGCCAGCGGGTGCCGCCCCCCACAAGCCGAAGCCGAAGCCGAAGCCGAGCACGAGCACGACGCCGAGGACGCGACCGAGGCCGGACCACGAACTACGCGCCAGGCTCCCGGCACTGGCCTACTCCCGCCCGGTGCTACTCCGAATCGCAGGGGATCCGCAGGGGATCTGCACCCGCTTGACGTGCTCACGGCCTCGGTGGCAGCATTACGGTTGAAACCCGACAACCGCAGGGGGAGGTCACTTGGGGCCAAAGCTCGCGCTCTCTCGCTCTCTCTCGCGCTCTCTCGGTCTCTGTCTGCTTGTCTTGACGCCTTCGAGGGCTGAGCCACAGGTCTGGGGAAACCAGCACGACAAACTCGTCACGGTGCCCGGGCGACCCTGGGTGGGCTCGTCGGCGGGAAATCTGGGAACGAATGGTTTCCACACCGCCGCGGTGGAGCTCGTCAGCGAGGCCGATGACATCTGGGTCATTGGCTACACCGATACCCTCGGCTATACCTCGTTACGAGGCTGGGACGGGACCTACGGGGTGACGCGCCAGACCTCGTCGACGACCTACTCGACATACTCGGGAGTTTCGCCAGCCGGCCACTCGGATGGCTGCAGCTGGGGCGGCACCCAGTACACGAACGGCTGCGCCTGGCTCACGGGCAGCAACCTCGTCCCAAAGATCGGCTCCATGGTTCATCTCATTCAGGCCCGCAACCTGGGCGGAACCAGCGGCGTCGGCTTCGCCAGCTTTGAGAGTGTAGCAGCCGGAATCCGTCCGTCAGGTGACGCTGGGCGGTGGTGCACCCACTGGAGCTGCCCGTTCGGTCCTTGCATCTGTGACACATATGCGGAACGACTGCTGGTGGCCTACACCAACCCAACGCGGACCGCGCTCAAGGCCAAGCGTTTGTCTACCGCCGGTGCGGTGATTGGCAACGAGATCTCCGTGACGACCGGGTCCGGTATCGACCACGTGCGCGTGGCGTGGTTACAGACGGGCGACACCGGTCACTGGCTGGTGTCGTATGACGCTCGTGAGCTGTGCCCAACCAGCCAGCTTCAGGCGAGCAGGATTCATACTGTGGTCGTCAACTGGGACGGAAGCAAAGGCTCGGACAACTCCGTCGGCTGGTGTGGTTATGACACGACGTGCAACCACCCCAGCTCACCGGCTATCTACTCTGAGCCCGCAACACCCCTCCTCAATAGTGAGATGTACTGCTACTCGACTTCGCTTGCTGCCCGTGCTCCGTTTGCGGTCGGGCCCGACGATTTCGCCTTCAACGAGTACGTGTTCACCAGGTACGTTCTCGACTCCAACGGCGTCGCCATCCAGCATCTCGGGGGCTCGGCGGCCGAGTTCGTCTCGGGCACGTACACCTCGGACTATGCGTTCCGGAACGTCCAGGGAGACGGTGGCTGTATGGTTTCTCTGTGCAGCGATCCGTGGCTATGCACCGACATTGGAGACTATTCGAGCTTCGTCGATCCGGCACCACCTAATCATTGTATCTCCTATGCCGAGGACCTGCGAAACGGCTTCCATACCGCCGCGGTTCTGAGCTATCTGCACGACGGCACCAACGATCTTTACCTGACACTGCTGGCGAACTAATGTGGCGGGCCGTTCGCGCGGCGAGCTGCACTCTGGCGTTGCTGAGCCTGTTCCCCGGCTGTTCGCCAACCCGGACCTCGGTGCCGGACGCCGGGGCGAAGGATGCCGGGCCCGATGGCCCGCTCGCCCTCGACCTGCTCTTCGTTCTCAGCAGCACCCTGGATGCCAGTATCGCCATCCAGGACTTGAGCAACTACTTCCCCCAACTCACCCATCATCTTGAGGCGCTTGGGGAGCCGCTGAGCTTGCACGTGGGCATTGTGGGCTCTGACATGGGAGCGGGGCGGTTCGAGTCCAACGATTGTCAGGTGGGCGGTGGCCGGGGCGCGCTGCAGAACACGCCGGCGTCCGATTGTCCGAATCCGGGCCCGGAGGGAGGGGTGCTCCTGGACCCCACTGACCGCTACCTGCGGTGGTCTCGCACGAGTGCGGGGGACCAGGCGAACTTCGCGGGTCCGCTGGCGAACGCGCTCTTGTGCTATGCGCGGGGTCTCGATGCTGGCTGCACACCGAGCCTGCTCGGCTCGCTTGCCGCAGCGCTCGAGGGCTGCGAGGTCGAGGGCGGCTGCCGCCAGCCGCTCAACGAGGGCTTCCTCCGGCGCGAGGCGGCGCTGGCCGTCGTCCTGGTGGCCAACGACGACGACTGCTCAGTCCCCCGGGAGAGCGCTATCTTCGACCCTTCGCCGGAGGCGCGGAGCACTCTCGGGCCATACACTCTCTTTCGCTGCCTGAAGTTCGGCGTCCTGTGTGGCGGGCAGCCGATCGGCGACGAAGCGGGGCCGCGGTACGACTGCGAGCCCGGCAACCCGAATCCCGATCCGACCCTCCAGCTCATCTCGGGAACCGACGTCGCTAGGTCCCTCAAGGGCCTCAAGTCCGACCCGCGCAGGGTGTACGTGGCCGCCATCGCCGGCCCCCCAACCCCTGTCCTTATCGAGGCTACCAGCAATGGCCCTTATCCGCAGCCGACGTGCGAAGCGGGCGGCGGCTTTCTTCCTGCCTCGCCCGGCATTCGCCTCGAGGCCTTCGTCAGGGAGTTTGGCTCCCCGAATGGCCGGTTCTTGCCCTTCTGCCGTGAAGGCGAGTACGCGCAGTTCGCGTGGCAGCTGGATCAAGTCGGCGCCGACTTGGTCGGCCTGCTCGCGGGCGCTCCCAAGCTATCCCCCGCCGCTTCCGAGAAGTAGACCAAACCTGAGCCTTCCCGCGGCGCGCCCGCGCCGAGTCGTGTACAGTAGGACGCGGTGAAGAACACGCTCGCCGTGATCCTCGGAGGTGGCCGCGGCAGCCGCCTCCACCCGCTCACCAAGTACCGGGCCAAGCCCGCCGTCCCGATCGGGGGCAAGTACCGGCTCATCGACATCCCCATCTCGAACTGCCTGCACGCGGGCATCGACCGCATCTTCGTGCTGACGCAGTTCAACTCGGTGTCGCTGCACCAGCACCTCTACTCCACCTACCGGCTCGACCCCTTCACCCAGGGCTTCGTCGAGATCCTCGCGGCCGAGCAGACGCCCGAGCACGAGGGCTGGTACGAGGGGACCGCCGACGCCGTGCGGCAGAACCTGCGCCACATCCTCGGGCGGCGCCCGGAGCACGTGCTGCTGCTGCCGGGCGATCACCTGTACCGGATGGACCTGCACGCGTTCCTCGACACGCACTGGCGCAGCGGCGCGGACGTGACGCTCGCGGTCAAGCCGGTGCCGCGCGAGCGCGCGTCGCGCTTCGGCCTGATGCGCCTCGACGACACGGGCCGGCTCGTCGACTACCGCGAGAAGCCGACGGCGGCGCGCGACCTCGACGAGCTCGCGGTGGCGCCGCCCCCGGGCGCCGCGCCCGACGAGACCTACCTCGCGTCGATGGGCATCAGCATCTTCCGGCGCGAGGCGCTCGAGGCGCTGCTGTGGGGCACGGCGGCGGAGGACCTGGCCCGCGACCTCCTGCCGCAGGCGATCCACAGCCACCGCGTGTGCGGCCACGTCTTCACCGGCTACTGGGAGGACGTCGGCACCATCGCCGCCTTCTACGAGGCGAACCTGCGCCTGACGGACGTGGATCCGCCGTTCCTGTTCTTCCAGCCCGACGCGCCCATCTTCACGAACCCGCGCTACCTCACGCCCGCCTGGATCGACGGCGGCCACCTGCGGCGGACGGTCGTGGGCGAGGGCTGCGAGATCACCGACTCGGAGGTCGAGCGGTCCATCATCGGCATTCGCAGCATCATCGGCCCGCGCGCCCGCATCAGCGAGTCGATGATCATGGGCGCCGACTACTTCCAGACGCCCGACGAGTCCGCCGCCGACCGCGCCCGCGGCGTCCCGCCCGTCGGCATCGGCCCGGACGTCGTCATCCACGGCGCGATCGTCGACAAGAACGCCCGCATCGGCGAGGGCGCGGTCATCACCAACGCCCGCGGCGTCCAGCACGCCGACGACGACCGCTACGTCATCCGCGACGGCATCATCGTGATACCGAAGGATACAGTGATCCCCGCAGGGTTCGTCATTTAGGGGACACGCAGCCCCCCCATAACCTGCGGGAACCAGAGGTGTTTTGAGGTATAGTG
>DASXVK010000369.1:0-3956 GCA_036504295.1 Polyangia bacterium | reverse complement strand
AAGCTCGACAGCGCCGCCGCCATCGCGCCGCTCCCGCCCGCGGCCGGCCGGCCGGCGGCGCGCCCGGCCCCGGCGCCGTTCAGCCCGCGGCCCGACGGCGGGCGGCCGACGAGCTCGTTCCCGCACCTCGAGGACGACGATCTCCCGGTGGCGCGCGCGCCCGTGCTCGTGCCGCCACCGGTCGCGGCGCCGCCGCCGGCCCCGCCGGCCCCGGCGCCGGCAGGCCGGCCGTTCCCGGTGATGCCGCGGTTCGGCGCGGACCCGGCGCCGGCGCGCGCGTCCGCCGCGCCGGTCGTGCCGCGGCTCGACGAGTCCGAGGTGGCGGCGCGGGCACCGGGCACGCGGCCGCGGATGCCCCGCCTCGAGACCGTCGAGGACGCCGCGCCGCCCGGCGGGGCGCCGCCCGCGGCCGAGCGGCCCGCGCGCGCGGACTCGCCGCCGCCGCGACCCGCCGAGCCGCCGCCGGCCGCGCCGCCGCGCCGGCCGCCGACCCCGCGGCCCGGGTCGCCGACCGCCGGCCCGAACCGCATGGCGGCCGACACCGCCCGCCGGCTGCTGTGGCGCTTCGCCGATGTGACGCGGCTGGCCGGGCGGAGCTACTACGAGGTCCTCGGGGTCACGCCGCAGAGCTCGGCGATCGAGATCCAGGCCGCCTGCGAGACCATCCGCCGCGCCTTCGAGCCCGAGCGCCCGCCGCCGGGGGCGACCGACGCCACCGAGCGCGTCGGCGCCGTCATCCGCCTCGTCGATCAGATCGAGGCCTGCTTGACGGATCCGGCGCGCCGGGCCCAGTACGACCGCGAGCTCGGCCGGTAGGATTCCCATGGACCCGAAGACCCGCTACGAGGCGCTCGCCCGCGAGATCCTCGACCACGACCGCCGCTACCACGTCGACAGCAACCCGATCATCTCGGACGTCGAGTACGACCGGCTGCTCGCGGAGCTGCGCGCGCTCGAGGCGGCGCACCCGGAGCTGATCGTGCCGTGGTCGCCGACGCAGCGGGTCGGCTTCGCGCCCATCTCCGAGTTCCCCAAGGTGGTGCGCGAGGTGCCCATGCTGAGCCTCGACAACACCTACAGCGAGGACGACCTGCGCGAGTTCCACGAGCGGGTGCTCAAGGGGCTCGAGGGCGAGGAGCCGGCCTACGTCGTCGAGCCCAAGATCGACGGCATCGGCATCGAGCTGTACTACGCGGGCGGGGTCTTCGCCCGCGGCCTCACGCGCGGCGACGGCCGCGTGGGCGAGGACGTCAGCTCGAACCTGCGCACGATCCGCCGGCTGCCGCAGGCGCTCGCCCGGCCCGAGGCGGTGCAGGTGCGCGGCGAGGTGTACCTCGAGCGCGCCGCCCTCGGGCCGCTCAACGAGGCGCGCGACGCCGCCGGCGAGGAGCCGTTCAAGAACCCGCGCAACGCCGCCGGCGGCTCGCTCAAGCTCCTCGACCCGCGCCTGTGCGCGCAGCGGCCGCTCAAGATCCTGCTCTACGAGCTCGTCGACGGGGAGCGCGTGGTCGCGAACCACTTCGCGGCCCTCGACTGGCTGCGCGCGCTCGGCCTGCCGGTCGCCCCCGAGGCGACCCGGGTCGTCGGCTTCCCGGCGCTGCACGCCCAGGTCGCGGCCTGGGCCGACCGGCGCGACGGCCTGCCCTACGACGCCGACGGGCTCGTCGTGAAGGTCGACAGCTTCGCCCAGCGCCGGCTCCTCGGCGCCACGGCCAAGTTCCCGCGCTGGGCCATCGCCTACAAGTTCCCGGCGCGCCAGGCGACCACGCGCGTCCTGGGCCTGGAGGTCAACGTCGGGCGCACGGGCGCGGTCACGCCCGTCGCCTGCCTCGAGCCGGTCGAGCTCTCGGGCACGACCGTGAGCCGCGCCAGCCTGCACAACTGGGACGAGGTCGCCCGCAAGGGCCTGCGGCTCGGCGACTACGTCCTCGTCGAGAAGGCCGGCGAGATCATCCCGCAGGTGATCGCCGTCATCACCGAGCGCCGCCGCGGCGACGAGGCGCCGATCGTGCCGCCGGCGGAGTGCCCGTCGTGCCACGCGGCGCTCGTGCGGCGCGAGGGCGAGGTGGCGCTGCGCTGCCCGAACCAGCTCGGCTGCCCGGCGCAGCTGCGCGAGGCCATCGAGTTCTTCGCCTCGCGCGACGCGATGGACATCGAGAACCTGGGCCCGAAGCTGGTCGAGCAGCTCTGCGAGACCGGGCTCGTCGAGGACGTGGCCGATCTCTTCACCCTCACCGTGGCGCAGCTCCTGCCGCTCGAGCGGATGGCGGCGAAGAGCGCCGAGAACATCGTCGCGGCCGTCGCGCGCAGCCGCGCGCGCGCGACCCTGTCGCGGCTGCTCACCGGCCTCGGCATCCCGCTCGTCGGCACCGTCGCGGCCCGCGCCATCGCCGCGCGCTACGGCGCGCTCGCCGCGATGATGGCGGTGACGCCGCCCGCGCGCTTCGCCGAGGAGCTGCTCACGGTCGGCGGGGTCGGCGCGAAGATCGCGCAGGCGGTGGCCGACTTCTTCGCCGAGGAGCGCACCCGGCGCGTGCTCGAGAAGCTCCTCGAGCGGGGCGTCGCCCCGACCGAGCCGCAGCCGGTCGGACGCGGGCCGCTCGCGGGCAAGGCGATCTGCGTGACGGGCACGCTCTCGCGCCCGCGGGCGGAGATCAAGCGCGACATCGAGGCCGCCGGCGGCCGCTTCGTCGCGGCGGTCGGCAAGGGCACGGACTACCTGGTCGCGGGCGAGCAGACGGGCGAGGCGAAGCTCAAGAACGCGACGAAGCTCGGCGTGCGCGTGATCGACGAGGCGGGGCTGCAGCGGCTGCTGCGGGGGGAGGCGGAGTAGGCGCGCGGCGCCCCCATGCGCCCAACCATCCCCCGCCGGATCACCGGGACCGCGTGATCCGCGAGAGGATGCATGCCCATGTCCTCCCGGATCACATGTTTGAGGTGATCTGCGGGGGGATGCTCGCGGGGCTGCGCGCGCGTCGAGCCTCGACCGACCCCGAGCTTCGGCATCCGCGCGCGTGGAGTAGCCACCCCCGTTGACGGCGGCCCGCGCGCGGGCCGATCATTGTCGCAGGGGGTGCGCCCATGAAGGCGTTGCTGTCGTTCGCGCTCGCGGCCATCGCTGCCTGCTCGTCGCCGGCCGTGAGCGGTGTCGATGCGGCCGCTGATTCATCCAGCTTCACCGACGCGCGCGGGCTCGAGGCGGGGGAGATCTGCCGCGATGGCTACCCGCCCACCGGCAACTGCTACAAGCAGGACGGCGTGCACTGCGTCGGCGATCGGTGCGTGTCGATCTGCGAGGGCGTCGCGGGCGGTAGGCTGTGCAACACGGCTGGCAGCAATGACGGCCGTGGGTACTGCTGCGGTCCCGGCACGCAGTGTTGCGATATCGGATTTGAGCAGCAGCGCTGCCTCGACGACCCGAGCCCGTGCCCCTTCGTGTGCACCAATTCGTCGACCTGCCCGCAGGGCAAGCTGTGCGGCGTCTCGTGCTCGTGGTGCGGCTCCTGCACGCCGTGGGACCTCGGGCTCGAGTGCCTCGACACATGCCCCGCGGGGCAGGGCTGCGGGGGGAACTACTGCTGCGGCCCGGGCACGCGATGCGCCTCGGGGGAGTATTACTGCGAGCCGTTCTGCGAGGACGGCGGCGTGGCCGACGCGTCGGACGCGGGCGGTGGTTGAGGCGGCGCAGCAGCGGCAGGCAGCGCGCACGAGCACGACGGCAGCGGGCACACCGCACACGGCTCGAGGCACGGCCACGGGCAGGTGCACGGCTGGCAGCGGGGCGCCGGGCGCGCGCGCGCGGACGCGGACATGCCCTAAGGAGCCCAAGCTGAATTGTGTTGCCAGCTCTGGGCGAAGGTGATCTAACGTTGCTGTGAGGCGAGACACGGACCTCGAAGCCAGGATCGCGGACAAGTTCGCCGCCCTCGCGCCCATGCTCAACGAGCGAGCGCGCC
>DASXVK010000368.1:0-5210 GCA_036504295.1 Polyangia bacterium | reverse complement strand
GCGAGCCGGACCGCGCGGCGCGCCCCGCCGGGCGCCTCGGGCTCGAGGTAGTACTGCTCGGTCGTGCCGAGGCGCTCGAGCTCGCCGTGGGGGACGTCGGCGCCCGCGGCGCGGTACAGCGCCACCCGCCCGCCGTCGGCGAAGAGCAGGTCGCGCGCGGGGTCGGCGCCCGCCGCCCGGGCCTGCGCGGCGCCCGGGCAGTCGCGCGGCGCCGGCGCGAACGGCGCCAGCTCGCCCACCGGCACGAGATCGTGGCTCCCGCGCCGCAGCCCGCGCACCGGCACGGCCGCCCGCGGCGCCGGCCCGGGGCATTCGGGCCGGCGCACGCACTCGGCGCAGGCCAGGGTGAAGCCGGCGCCGTCCAGGCGCGGGTCGGGCAGGCAGCTCGCGCGCGCCACGGGCCCGAGGCGGCGCCGGTCGGGGGCGAGCGCCCGCGCGAGGAGCAGGTCCGCGGCCACGCAGTCCGGCAGCCCGGTGGAGCCCGCCGGCAAGCCGACGCTCTGCGCGAGCACGAGCGCCGCCCGCATCGCCGCCGCGGCGGCGTGCGCCTCCGCCGGCGCGCCGCCGCGCGCCCGCCCGGCCGCGCCGGGCGCCTCGGCCGCGAGCGTGAGCCGGACCTGCGCGCGGCCGGTGAAGAGGCGCCGCACGAGCCCGACGAGGCCCGCGAGCGCGCGCAGGTTCTCCGGCCCCACCACCGCGCGCACCTCGACCGCGATGTCGGCGTGCGCGGCCACCGCGCGCAGGCCCGCGACGGTCTGCTTGAACGCGCCGGGGGCGCCGACCAGGGCGTCGTGGACGGCGGCGTCGGGCCCGTGCAGCCCGACGGTGAGCACGTCGAGGCCGTGGCCTCGCAGCAGATCGAGGACCGTGCCGTAGGCGAACATGCGGCCGTTCGTGACCAGGCCGAGCCGCAGGCCGCGGGCGGCGACCGCGGCGGTGATGGCGCCGAGGTCGCGGCGGATCGTCGGCTCGCCGCCGACGAGGATGACGCGCTCGGCGCCCGCGTCGCGGGCCACGTCGAGCGCGGCGACGACCTGCGCCGTATCGGGGTCGCCGGCGCCGGGTTCCATGGGGCAGAAGCGGCACCCGAGGTTGCAGCCCGCGCCGGTGTCGACGAGCACGCCGCCGAGGCGCCGGCGCAGCGCGCCGCTCGCGTCCCCGCGCGGCGTGCCGCCCGCGCCCGGCCGGAGCCCCGTCACGGTCACGTGGCCTCCGGCGGCGCGCCGCCGCCCGCCGCGGCCGCCCAGGCGTCCTCGCTGGCGGAGATGAGCTGCACCACCTCGCGCATCAGCGTGTCGAGCGGCGCGCCGCGCAGGGACTGCGGGATCTGCCCGTGGTAGTAGACGTTGAAGCGCCCCGTGCGCACGAAGCAGGAGCGCCGGTCGTCGCGGCGGTCGAGGCGGATGCGGACCTCCCCGCCCCGCGCGCGCTCGAACCGCAGCACCGCGATGCCCTCCCCGTCCAGCAGCGGGGTGGCCTCGCGGAACAGCCACCCGGCGCGCCCGGTGCCCGGGCCCCAGGGCCGGAGCAGCGCGCCGACATCGTGCCGCGCGGGCGCGTCGTCGCCGTCGAGCAGCGCGTGCGCCCCCTCCGGCCGCTTGATCTGCAGCGGGTGCCGCAGCCGGAGCTGGCCCAGGAACGCGAGGGCCTCCTTGAGGTCGGCGCGCGCGAACGTGCCGGTCTCGACGACGTAGGGGATGCCGCGCGCGGGCAGGCGGATGCCGAGCTCGGCGCGCCGCCGCCACAGGGAGGTGCCGGGGAAGACCTGGAGCAGCGACACGAGCACGGCGCCGAGCGGCGAGCCCGCGGCCGCGGCCAGCGCGACGAGGTAGTCCATGGTGCGGCGGAAGCCCGCGAGCGTGTCGCCGGGCAGCCCGAGCACGACCCCGACCACCGTCGGCGCGGGCCCGTCCGGCGGCGCGAGGGCCCGCAGCAGCCCGAGCGCCCGCTCGAAGCGCGCCGGGTCCACCCGGGCGCGGTCGCTCTGCGCCAGCGCCTCGTCGCCGAGCGACTCCAGGCCGAGGAGCACCTGCCGCGCGCGCAGGCGCGCGAGGAGCGCCACCTGGTCCTCGGTGATCAGCTCGTAGCGCAGGTTGTAGGTGTAGCTGAGCGCGCCGCCGGGATCGGCGCGCCGCGCCGCCGCGACGAAGCGCGCGACGGTGTCCGGCTCGTAGTTGATCGCGGAGTCGAGCAGCGTCACGTGCGTGACGCCGTGCGCGACGGCCCAGGCGAGCTCGGCGGCGGTGCGCTCCGGGGCGAAGCGGCGGCGCTCCTTCGCCGAGCTCCAGGAGCAGTAGCCGCAGCGGTTGAGACAGCCGCGCGACAGCTCCAGCATCATCCCCTCGGCCGCGGGCCGCACGAGGCCCTGCAGGTACGGCGAGGGGATGGCGTCGAGGTCGGCGACCGGCGCCGCCGGCGGGCCGGCGATGACCGTGCCCGCGGCGTCACGGCCGTAGGTCCCGGACGGTAGGTCCGCGCGGACCGCGGCGCCGCTCGCCAGCCAGCGGCCGAGGAGCGCCGTGAAGCTCGTCTCCGCCTCGCCCGTGACCACGTGGTCGACGGCCGGGTTGTCGCGCACGACGATGGGCGCGACCTCGTCGACCGCCCGGCCGCCGATGACGGTGAGCACCTCCGGGCGCTGCTCCTTGATGCGGCGGCAGGCCTCGAGCGCGGCCGTGAAGCTCCAGCAGTACGCCGAGAAGCACACGGCGGCGGGATCGCCCGCGAGCAGGCGCGCGAGGTCGCGGTCCGCGAACCGGTACTCCTCGGTCGACCCGGGCGCGTCCGGCGGCGACGGGTCGATGAGGTCGCACAGCTCGATCCGGCAGCGGCCGCCCACCTCGGGCGCCGCGTCGCAGGCGGCCTTGAGGTACGCGCATCCGAGGCTGTACGGCTGGCGCGACAGCGTGTCGACGTACCCGCCCAGGCTCGACCCGACCGCGTCGCGGTCGACGAGCTGGCGGTGCAGGCCGACGAGCCTCACCAGGGGGGATGCGGGGGTGCTCATGCCCAAGTCCACCAATGGTACGCGACGAGAGTTCCCGATGCCACCCAGGGAGGCGCAGAGTCGGGGCTGACGCGTGCATGAATTAGACAGGGAGACGGGGAGGCGGGGAGAATCCTTCTGCTTGGGCTCATGATGCCCGCGTCGTGCACGACGCCAGCGTCGGCGCGACCCAACCGGACCGACTCCCCGCCTCCCCGTCTCCCTGTTTTCATGCCTGAAGTGGCCCGACTGGGCGGAACCGCGCCCGCGCCGCGCGGTCTAGGCGAGCCGCAAGAGGCCGAAGAACGCCTCGTCGTCCATGGGCGTCGGCAGCCCGACCGTGGACGGCTCCACCGCCACCACCGCCGCGGCCAGGGCGCGCAGGGCGCCCGCGGCGGCGGACTGCGGCGCGTGCTCGACGATGGTGCGGTGCAGGACCTCGGCCTCGCCGATGAGCGGGTCGCGCGGGATGGTCGCGAGGACGCGCGTCGACAGGCGCGCGGCGAACTGCTCGAGGCGCCCGAGGTCGGCGTCCGGGCTGCGCAGGTTCGCGACCAGGCCGGCGAGGACGACGCCGTTCTCGTGGTACACCTCGATGGCGCGCGCGATGTTGTTCGCGGCGTAGAGCGCCATCGGCTCCTCCGAGACGACCACCACGACCTTCTCGGCGAAGCGCTGCCGCAGCGGCGCGGCGAAGCCGCCGCACACGACGTCGCCGAGCACGTCGAAGAGCACGTAGTCGTAGCCGCCCGCCTGGATGATCTTCTTCTCGTCGAGGTACTCGAGCGTGCGCGCCACGCCGCGGCCGCCGCAGCCGACGCCCGGCTTCGGCCCGCCCGACTCGCAGCAGGTGATCCCGAGCCGGGCGCGGTGCAGCACCTGCTCGGGGGGGACGTCGCGCACGTTCTGCCCGAGCGCCTCGAGCACGGTGCGGATCGAGCCGCTGCCCGCCGGGCGATCGATGAGGCGCATCGCCGAGTCGCGCTTCGGGTCGCACCCGACGTGCAGGACGCGCCCCCCGCCCTGCGCGAAGACCGCGCTGAGGCTGGTCGCGACCACCGACTTGCCGATCCCACCCTTGCCGTAGACCGCGATCCGCTGGGGCTGCTTCACGTTGTGGGGCACCTAGTGCAGGCGGGCGTGACGGATGGTGTTCGCCATGGTCTCGACGAACGCGACGCAGCCCATGAAGCCGAGGAAGGGCCGCGGCACGAGCGTGTGGGTGTAGTACTGCGGGAAGCCGAACTCCATGATCGGCGTGCGCCCGAGCGGGGTGCCGACGTTGCTCGTGACGATGAGGTCGAGGCCCCGCTCCTCGATCTGCCGCGGGACGAAGCGCAGCAGATCCTCCTGCGTGGGGTCGTAGGCGAGGTGCGCGAGGGCGGGCTGCCCGTTGTGCCCGCCGTGCACCTCGGGGTGGTCGGGGCCGGTCGTGAGGAACGCGAAGGCGACCTGCGCCCCGACGAGCGCGGCGATGTCGCGGAACCCGCGCAGGTGGCTCGGGTTGCCGATGAAGCCGAGCCGGCTGTTCTGGAACACGAACGGGATCACCCACTCGAGCAGCGGCACCGCGCGGGTGAGCTCGGCGTCGATCAGGCGCTCCGCCGCCGGCGCGCGGCCGGTCGCGGCGCCGACCTCGCGCAGGAACTGCTGCGTCGCCTCGAAGCCGAACGGGAGGCAGGTCTCGACGAGCTTCGCCCCGGTGCGCTCGGCGAGGTGGCGGGCGGCCGCGCGGCCGTGCGGCAGCGACACGATGGTGCCGGCGTCGCGCACGCGGCCGAGATCGTCGAGCCGCTCGCCGCCGAGCCACACGGTCTCGAGGCTCAGGCCGAGCGCCTCGAGGTAGCGCCGCAGCTCCTGAACGTTGCCGAGGTGGTCGCCCTCGTTGCGGTCCCAGAGGTAGCCGACGAGCGCCACCTTGGCCGGGTCGGGCGCCGCGCCGGCCAGGTCGAGGCCCTTGGCGCAGGCGAGCAGGACCTCCTCGTAGCCGCCGAGCCAGTCGCTCTGCAGCGACTTCGGCGGCAGGTACATCACCGGCTTGCCGGTCCGCGCCGTAGCCTGGCGGCACGCGCGCTCGTAGTCCTCGCCGGTGACCGCCGCCATGGGCCGCGCGCTGAGGAAGATCCCGCCCGCGCCCTCCAGCCCCGCCATCGAGTCGATCATCTCGTTGATCATCACCTCGCGCGAGAAGATGACCGTCGAGGGCGCGACCCGGGTCGTGACG
>DASXVK010000367.1:0-24094 GCA_036504295.1 Polyangia bacterium | reverse complement strand
CTGTGGCCTGGTCCTCAGGCGATGGTCGCGTGAGTGCTGGCGGGCTTTGCCTGCCAGCACTCGTCGCGGGGGGTCAAAGGGACCCTCTCAGGGTCCCTTTTATGAAGAGCGCGTGCGCCGCGCGGGCGAGCGCGGCGTGATGACCCGGGATCAGCACGTGGTGGTTGCCGAGCGGGCGCTCGAGCAGCTCGCGCGCGGCGCCGCCGAGCCGGACCTCCACCTGGGTGCGGCAGCGGTCCGGTGAGTCGCCGCCGGCGACGAGCTCGCCGTCGGCGACGAAGAGCTCGCGCAGGTCCGCGCCGCCGATGCGCGCCAGGGTCACCGGCCCGCGCGGCAGGCGGCCGGCCAGCGCCACGCCGATCCCCGACTCGAAGTGGGTGTCGAGCCGGTAGCTCTCGAGGAGCCCGCGGGCGATGGTGCAGTGAGCGAGCGCGACCACCCCGGCGGCCTCGTCCACGGCCTGCGGGTTCGCCATGAACGGCGTCGCGCCGGTGAGCGCGGCGAGCCACATCATGGTGAGGGTCGTCGGCACGTCCCCTTCGCAGCCGGCGATCACCCCGGCGTCGAGCAGCCGCGAGAGCGCGAGGCAGCCGGTCGTGCCGAGCGCGCCGAGGAGGTCGAAGCAGCGCACCGTGATGGCGTCGTGCCCGCCCGCCCGGCACAGGTCCTCGGTCGCGAGCGCCAGGCGGGCCGCCTGCTCCACCTCGCCGCGGCCGACCGCGCTCCCGGCGCTCGCCGTGATGAGGTCCTCGGCGACGGCGGCGGCGCGCGCGGGCGCGATGGCGCCGAAGCGCTCGGCGATGGCGGCGATGGGCAGCCGCTCGACGCGCACGCCCCACACCGCCGCGACGAGCTCGTCGGCCGGGGCGCTCGCCGCGAGCCAGCTCGAGGGCCCGCCCACGAGGGCGAGCCGCCGCTGCCGCAGCGCCTGGTGGGCGGCGAGCGCGGTGAGGGTCCGCGCGAGCGGCGCCGCCGGGGCGCCGTCGGGCACCTGCACCACCCGCACGCGCCGGCCGTCCTGGCGCAGCCGGGCCGCGACCTCGAGCGCGGCCGGGAAGCCGTTGTGCAGCTCGTGCGTGAGCAGGATCACGGGCGCCGCGGCCGGCACCGCGCGGGCCACGACGGCGAGGGCCGCCGCCTCGGTCCCGCCGGTGAGCAGGGCGAGCGCGAGCGGCGCGGCGTCGGCCGCGGGGGCCGGCGGGGCGCGGTCCACGGCGGGCGCGACCGCGACGAGCTCGTGCGCCAGGCCGGCCGCGGCGAGCCGCCGCGCGAACGCGCCACCGAGGCGCTCCCGCGCGTCGGCTCCGTGCAGCTCCGAGACGAGGACGGCGATCCGCAGCATGCGCTCCTCCTCAGGCCCGCGCCGCGGGCGCGGTGATGGTGGCGTCGGCGAGCAGCTCCTCGAGCCCGCCGAGCGGCCGCAGCCGCCCGCCGCACCCGTCCGCCGCGAGGGCGCGGGCCCACGCGGGCGTGTGCGGCGCGAGCGCGAGCAGGCAGCGCGGCGCGGCGTCGAGCCCGTGGCCGCTGAGCGGCACGGCGAGGTCGAGCGAGAGCACGTCGCCGACCACGATGTCGGGGCGCACCCCGGCCAGCACCTGGCGGTAGCACGGCCGGTCGACCGCCACGGCCCGGCCCCCGAGGTCGACGGTGACGGCGGCGGGCCCGCCGAGCTCCTGCTTGCGGGCGCCGCCGATGAGGCGCAGGCCGGGGGCGCCGCGCGACGCCCCGGTCCGGGAGTCGACCGGGAACCCGTGCGCCGTCAGGGTGGCGGCGACGCCCGCGGTGGCGAAGTTGGTGCAGACGACGACCTCGGCCCGCTCGAGCAGGCGGCCGAGCACCTCCCGGGCGCCGGGCCGGAGGGCGTGGCCCGCGCCGGCGAGGAACGCCTCGCTCGCGGCGGTGAAGATCGCGGACCCGAGCGCCCCGAGGTCGGCCGCGCCGGCCGCGGCGAGCGCGTCGCGCAGCGCCCGGGCGCCCGCGTGGCCGGCCGCCGCGAGGGCGCCGATCCCGCTCATCCGGCCGTTGTGGCGCAGGAACGGGTCCTCGTCGGCGAACGCGGTGACCCGCCCGGCGTTCATCCAGCCGAACGTCGCGGGCGAGGCGGCGATGGCCGCGTCGACGTCGGCGAGCACCGCGTCGAGCGCGGCCGCGGTCCAGCCGCTCAGCCGCCGCAGCTCGGCGCCGCGCGCCGCGTCGACCGCGGCGGCCTGACCGGCGACCTCGGTCCAGACACCGTCGAAGTCCGTGAGCACGACGGGGCGGCGGGCTCGGCCATTCATGGCGGCGGTTGTACCACCGACCGAGGCGGCTGTCAGGGATCGGAACCGGGCGCCGCGGCGTGGCGTCGCCGTCACCCGGGCGGCGGCTGGGTCGCCGCGCCCGCGTCTCGGCGGAGCGCCGCGGCGGTCCAGAGCGCGCCGGCGAAGTCGATGACGCCGATCAGGATCAGGATCGGCTTCACGAGCCCGGCGAGCACGAACGCGATCAGGAAGACGAGCACCGCCACGCGCGCGTGCACGGTGAGCCGGGCGTAGGGAACGAAGTCCTCGCGCCCCATCCGGACGTTGAAGTAGCCGATGACGAGCACGAGCACGCCGGCGACTCGGATCCAGACCTCGGCGGTCGGCGGCAGGCCGAAGACCCCGAAGAGAAGGTTCGGGACGAGGACGAGGAGCGCGCCGAAACCGACGAGATACCAGCCGAACACCACCAGCGAACGAGCGACCGCGGACATCACGCCTCCGGTTGATGGACAGGAGACGGTAGCACGGAGGCCGCGGCCGGCCACGCCGTAGCGACGGGAGGACGCGGAGGGGCTACGACGCGCGCGCCGGCCCGGCGGTGGGCATCGCGGTGCCCTCCGACTCCGACGCCGCGGCGCCGACGAAGCGCGCGCGCGGGAAGGCGTCGACCTGGATCACGTCGGCGCGCAGGGCGTCGGCCTCGGCCAGCACGCGGCGCTCCTCGGCGGTGATGACGCCGGCGGCCGCCGCCGCGTCCCACAGCGCCGGGCCCCGGGCCCCGTTGAGCTGCCGGTGGGCGTGGCGCACCTTGGCCTTCACGGCCGCGGCGCGCGTCACCTTCTCGGCGGCCAGCGCGAGCCGCCCGAGCCCCGGCAGCGTCGCCGCGGGCACGTACACCTCCCGCGTCAGCTCGAGGCCGGCGGCGGCGCGGTCGGTGAGCCCGCGGGCGACCGCCGCGCCCGCCTCGTCGCGCGGCGGGCGGTGCTGAGCGCCGCGGGGGAAGGCGACCAGTCGGAGGAGGAGACGCACCGGCGCGCTCGGGAAGTTGTCGATGAGCCCGCGCAGGGCGGTCTCGATCTGGTGGAGCCCGTACTGGACCGACCAGGTGAAGAGCGCCGCGTCGCGCGCGGGCTGGCCGTCGGCGACGAACTGCTTGAGCGTCGCGGAGGAGAGGTACAACCACGAGAGCGCGTCGGCGAGCCGGCCCGACAGCTTCTCGCGGCGCTTGAGCTGCCCGCCGAGGGTGCCCATCGCGACGTCCGAGACGAAGGCGTAGGCCGCCGCGAGCCGGGTGAGCTGGCCGAAGTAGGGGCCGGCCACGGCCCCGACGGGCCCGCGCGCGAGGCGGCCGCGGGTCACGCCGAGCCACAGCGAGCGCACGACGTTCTTCGCCACGAAGCTGACGTGCTTGAAGAGCGCGCGGTCGAGGCGGACCACGTCGCGCGCGGCGATGGCCTCCATCTCGGTGCGCACGTGCGGATGGCAGCGGATGGCGCCCTGGCCGTAGATGATGAGGCAGCGCGTGAGGATGTTCGCGCCCTCGACGGTGATGCCGATGGGCGCGGCCTGGTACAGGCCGGCCAGCAGGTTGCGCGGGCCGCGGCAGATCGCCGCGCCGGCCTGAATGTCCATGGCGTCATTGACGACCTGGCGCATGGTCTCGGTCGAGAAGCGCTTCACGATGGCGGAGATGACCGCCGGCTTCTGGCCGGCGTCGACGGCGCCGAGCGTGAGCCGCCGGGCGGCGTTCAGGATGTAGGTGAGGCCGCCGATGCGGGCGAGCGGCTCCTCGATGCCCTCGAAGCGGCCGATGGGGGTGTCGAACTGCTCGCGCACGGTGGCGTAGTCGCCGGCGACGCGCGCCGCGAGCTGCGTGGCGCCCGACGAGAGCGATGGGAGCGAGATCGAGCGGCCGGCGGCGAGGCACTCCATCAGCATGCGCCAGCCCTTGCCCGCCATGGCCGGGCCGCCGACGATGAAGTCGAGCGGCACGAAGACGTCGCGGCCGAAGTTGGGGCCGTTCTGGAACGGCACGCCGAGCGGGTCGTGGCGCGAGCCGATGTCGATGCCCGGCAGGTCCGCCGGGATGAGCGCGACGGTGATGCCGAGGTCCTCGTCGCCGCCGAGGAGGCGCTCGGGGTCGTGCAGCCGGAACGCGAGGCCGATCACGGTGGCGACGGGGCCGAGCGTGATGTAGCGCTTGCTCCAGTTGAGGCGCATGCCGAGCACCTCGCGCCCGCCGTAGCGGCCGCGGGTGACGACGCCGGTGCTGGTCGTCGCGGCGGCGTCGCTGCCGGCCTCGGGGCCGGTCAGGCCGAAGCAGGGGATCTCCTCGCCTTTGGCGAGCCGCGGCAGGTACTGGGCCTTCTGCTCGTCGGTGCCGTAGTGGAGCAGCAGCTCCGCCGGCCCGAGCGAGTTCGGCACCATCACCGTGACCGCGGCGGTCGGGCTGCAGGTGCCGACGCGGGTGACCACCGCCGAGTGCGCCGCGGCGGAGAAGCCGAGGCCGCCGTACTCCTCCGGGATGATCATGCCGAAGAAGCGCTCGCGCTTGAGGAGGGCCCACACCTCCCCGGGCAGGTCGCCGTCCTCGCTCACCCGGTAGTCGTCGAGCATGGCGCAGAGCTGCTCGACGGGGCCGGCCATGAAGGCCAGCTCGCGCTCGGTGAGGCCGCGCGGCGTGAACTCGAGCAGGCGGCGCCAGTTCGGGTCACCGCTGAAGAGCTCGCCGTCCCACCACACGCTGCCCGCCTCGAGCGCGATCCGCTCGGTGTCGCCCATGCGGGGGAGCGCGCCGGCGAGCACCGGCATGAGCGGGCGCGTGATCACCTGGCGCCGCACGCCCGGGACGCCGAAGACCACGGCCGCGAGCACGAAGAGGCCGGCGACGAGGCCGAAGGCGACCGGGCCAGCGGGGCCGGTCAGCGCCCACGCGGCCAGCAGCAGCGCCCCCGCGAGCACCCAGGCGAGGTAGCCGCGGCCCTTGTAGAGGAGCAGCGGGAAGAGGCCGATGGCGAGCACGACACAGGCGATGATAGCGACTTTCATGTTCCTTCAGGCTCTCCGGGATCGGTGTAATGACGCGCAGCGAAAAAGCCAACTGAATCCGTCTCGATGATCGCGGTCACCGGTAAGTGGTCGGATGCCACGCGGCTCAGCTCCGTCCGATGCACCCGCAGCTCCCGCAGCGCGGCATGGGGCTGCACCCAGATCCGGTCGAGCGGCAGCAGCGGCAGCCGGGCGGGAAAGGTCCGCAGCCAGCGTGGGCCGCCCAGCGCGCGGTCGAGCCGGGCGACGGGCCCGATGACCGGCACCCAGCCGTTGAAGTCGCCGAGCAGGATCATGAGCCCGCCCCGCTCCTCGGCGAAGACGCGGGTGAGGATCCGCACCTGCTCGTGCCGCTCCCGCGGGGCCAGCCCGAGGTGCGTGACGAGCACCCGCGCCTCCCGGCCGCCGCCCAGGTCGAGGTCCACGTCGAGGGCGCCGCGCGGCTCGCGCTGCGGCACCGAGAGCTCGATGCGCCGGATCGCCCGCACCGGGCGCCGCGTGAGGATCGCGTTGCCGTACGGCCGGCCGCCGCGCAGGAACGTCGGCCCCGGGATGGCCTGCATGCGCAGGACGCGCCCGAGGTACTCGAGCTGGTCGAAGGGCTCGGGGTCGTCGTAGGTGTCGACCTCCTGCAGGCCGACGAGGTCGGCCCCGAGCTCCTCGATCACCGCGGCGATCCGCGCCGGCGCGTGGCGGCGGTCGCCGCCGATGCAGCCGTGGATGTTGTAGGAGGCGACGGTGAGACCCGGCACCGACCCGCCCCGTCACCCGCTCTGGGGCAGCGGCGCCGGCGACGCCAGGATGCGGGCGGCCTGGGCGGCGCGCCGGCGCCGCAGCCGCCGCAGCCCCAGGGCGCCGACAAGGAGGGCGGTCGCGAGGAGCACGCCGAGGGCGATGAAGGCGGCGAGGTTGCGCGCGCTCGGCGCCCGGAGCAGGTGCGCGAGCCGGTCGCCGACGAGGCCGAGGAGCAGGATGCCCGGCAGCATCCCGAGCGCCGTCCCCGCGAGGTAGCTCCCGAAGCGGAGGCGCGAGGCGCCCGCGACGAGGTTGACGATGGTGAAGGGCGCGATCGGCAGCAGGTGGACGGCGGTCATCGTGAGCACCCCGCGACGGGCCAGGTGGCGCCCGAGGCGGCCGAGGCGCGAGCCGGCGAGCCGCCGCACCGCGCCGCGGCCGAGCAGGCGACCGGCCCAGTAGGTCGCCGTCGCGCTCGCGAGGGCGCCGAGGAGCGAGTAGACCGGCCCGAGCAGCGGCCCGAAGGCGAGCGCCGTCCCCAGGATGAGCAGGTTCACGGGCACCATCAGGGCGCCGCCGGCCACGTACGCGCCGATGACGACGAGGGGCGCGATCGGGTGCAGCCGGTACGTCTCGAGCAGGGCGGCCACGTGCGCAGGCTCGATCCAGTGGCGCAGGGCGGTCCAGCGCCAGGCGCCGGCGAGCGCGGCGAGCGCGACCAGGACGGCGGCGGTGCGCAGCACCGGCCGCTCCGCCCGGCGCCGCACCTCGCGGGGCACGATGGTCTGGAACGCCGTCGCCACGTCGACCGGCTGCTCCGGGTCGGAGAAGAGCGCGGTCGAGCCGTCGATGGACTCGACGTCCCGGAGCTCGAGCGCGACGAGCGTCCGGGGGCGCCCCGAGAGGCGCTCGATGGCGCGGATGAGCGACCGCTCCCGCGCGAGCGCCGCCGCCACCGCGGCCGGCGCGACGCCCAGGTGCTCGCCCAGGAGGCGGTCGCGAAACGCCGCCACCGCCGCCCGCACGCGCGGGTCGCCCGCGGCCGCGATGACGAGGTCGCACTCCGAGTCGACGCCCATCGAGCGGTTGCTCAGGTTGGCGGAGCCGACCCGCATGGCGTCGTCGTCGATGATGAAGACCTTGCTGTGGACGAAGACCGGCGTCGGCGCGGCGCCGCCGGGCACGACGGGGTAGTAGAGCCGCAGGCGGCCGTGGTGATCGGCCTCCTCGAGGCGGCGCACGAGGCGCCCGCGCAGCAGGCCGATCGTGGCCTGTTCGAGCCAGCCGGAGGCCTCGACGGGGCCCACCAGCACCACCTCGGGCCCGTGCGGCTCCGCCAGACGCGCGGCGAGCGCGGCGCCGATGACCGCCGAGGTCAGGTACTGGCTCTCGCAGTAGATGAAGCGCTCGGCCGCGGCGATCATGTCGCGGAAGAGCGTCTCGACCTCCCGCACCGCGGGCCGCCCGCGGTAGCGGGGCTCGGTGCGCGCGATGCCGATGGCCGCGTCGGTGAGCTCGGGCTGGAGCGTGGGCGGCCACGGGTCGGTGCGCGGCGGCGGCGGCGGGCGGAGGCGCTGGCCCGTGAGGCGGTGCCACCGCTCGCGCACGAGGTCGCCGAGCGCCGCCGCGGCGGGCCCGCTCACCGCCAGCTGCACGTCGTGGAAGGGCTGGTATGGCTCCCCGCCGGGGGTCCGGCGGCCGGGGTCGAACGCAGCGTGGGCCGGCGTGTCCCAGCGGTGGGTGCAGAGGTCGAGGCCGCCGCTGAAGGCCACCGCGTCGTCGATGACCACGACCTTCTGGTGCTGCGCGCCGTACGTGGGGTGGTCGTCGTCGAGACGGAAGTGCACGCGCCGGTGGGTGCGCCAGCCCATGTGGTACACCGGCAGCAGCTCGCGCTCGAGCAGGAAGAAGGTCGAGTAGTCCCACGACAGGACGTGCGCGTGCAGCCCGGGCCGCCGCGCCACGATGGCGCTCAGGAACGGACCGAGCTGGCGCGGCAGATCACTCGGGTCGTCCTCGCGCCGCACGAGCGTGCGGCTGTCGATGTCCCACCCGAGGATGAGGATCGACCGCTCGGCACGCTCGACCGCGGCCGTGAACGCGCGGAAGTACGCGTCGGCGTCGACGAGCACGGCGACGCGGTCCGCCGCCACGGCGCGCCAGCAGCTCTCGCCTGGTCTCAGGAGCAAGCCGGGGTCACCGCGCGCGGTCGAGCTGCTGCAGCAGGCTCGCCAGGTCGTCGGCGTGCTCCTCCTCCTTCGCCAGGATGGTCTCCATCATCTGGCGGGAGGTCGGATCGTCGTTGCCCAGCCAGCGCACGATCTCCGAGTACGTCTCGACGGCGATGCGCTCGGCGATGAGATCCTCCTTCAGCATCTCCGGCAGCAGCTTGCTCTCGCGGTACTCGGAGTGGCTGCGGGTGAGCATGCCCTCGGGGTTGTAGTTGGGCGTGCCGCCGAGCTGCGAGATCCGTTCGGCGACGCGGTCCGCGTGGTCCTGCTCCTCCCGGGCGTGCTGCAGGAACTCGGCGGCCACGGTCTCGCCGTGGATGCCGCGCGCCATGAAGTAGTGGTTCTTGTACCGGAGGGTGCACACGACCTCGGTCGCGAGCACCTCGTTGAGGACCTGCAGGACGCGCTCGAGATCCGCCCGGTACGCGTCGGTGACGGGGCCCCTCATCATGTTCTCGCGGGCGCGTCGCCGGATGGTCTCGAGGTCGGTCTTGAACGGCTCTTTCGTGGTCATGGGGTCTGGATGCGAGGGCCCGGGCCTTTGTTTCGCTGGGCTACCCGAGTCTCGACTCGACGGGGAGCTCAACAGGAAGCCAGGAAGACAGGAAGGTCGGAGGAGGGCTCCCTCCAACCAGAAGACCTTCCCGGCTTCCCGGCTTCCTGTGGCCAGCGAGACGGGAATGATCGGAGTGCTCGGCTCAGTGCGTCGCCTCCTCGATCAGGTCGCTCTTCACGCCGTCGGCGCCGCCGCGGTAGGCGCTGGCGAAGGCGTCCTTCGCCGCGACCGACGCGTCCTTGATGGCGCGCGGGATGCGGCTCGCCCGGACCTTGGACCCCGTGGCGTACGACCGCACCCGCTCCCGGTTCTCGGGGACCGACAGGTACGCGGCCGCGACGCCGGCGACGGCGCCGCCGACGAACGCGAGCAGCAGTGAGAACGTCGAATACCCTTCACGCTCCATGGTGATTCTCCTTCCGTAGCGGAACTGGACCCGGGCCGGCGGCGGTCAGCGCCTCGCCACCGGCGCCCGGGCGCTCTTCCTCCTGGAGATCGGGCTCGCGCAGGGCCCGCACCGCGGCGACCACCGCGGGGCCGACGGCCGCTCCGATCGACGAGATGAGCCGGATCGAGTCCTTCAGCTGGCTGGCCGAGTGGGCCAGCTCGCCCACGCCGCCGACGGCGTCGTTGAGCCCCTTGATGGTGTCGGTCAACTCGGCGAGAGTGCGCCCGCCGCGCGTGCCCATCGTGTCGAGGAACCGCTGGCCCGAGCGCAGCGTCTGCATGAGCTGCAGCGACACCGGAATCCACATGCCGACGAAGACTGCAATGAGAACAATGACTGCGACCTGCCAGCCTGGCATCACGCTCACCCTCGCTGTACGGCGCTCTCCCCGACGGGAGTTGCGGTCCTTATCCGGTCTCTAATGCGGCCGACGGAGCGCGCCAGCCCCGGCGTGCAGGTTCCTCGCACCCCCTCCCCGACGGTGCGTCGGTCGTGATAGATTGACGCCATGCGTCTCACCCTCCTCGCGGCGGCGGTGGCCGTCGCTGTCGGGTGCGCCGAGGGCGTGCCCCAGCAGGCGCTCCCCGATGCCCCGGTCGCGCACGACGCGCAGTCCGACTCCGCGCCGCCGGGGGACGCGCCGGTCGTCGTCCAGGACGACGCCGCGGCCCAGGACGACGCCGCCGTCCAGCACGACGCCGCCGTCCAGCACGACGGCGGGGTCCAGCACGACGGCGGGGCGGACGCCGCGCCCCAGCAGGACGCCGCGCCCCAGCAGGACAGCGCGCCCCAGGCGGACGCCGCGCCCGACGGAGGCTGCACCGTGCAGCAGGTCGAGCTGCTCACGAACCCCGGCTTCGACCTGGGCCCGGGCCTGCCGTGGTACGAGTACTCGTCGGCCGGCGCCGCGGATGAGCTGTTCTACCCGGCCGCGAGCCTCCCGCACGGCGCGCAGGCGGGCGCCTACGCGGTGTGGCTCGGGGGTGCGAACGGCCTGCGCAACCAGCTCTGGCAGACCGTGGCCGTGCCCGCCGGGGCGACCGCCCTGCGCGTCACCGGCTACTACTGGATCTCCAGCCAGGAGACGGTCGCGTCGGTGTGGGACACGCTCACGATCGCGCTGCACGACTCGTCCGACGGCACGCTGCTCGAGACGATGGTGACGCTCACCAACCTGGACAAGACCACCGCCTGGGTCACGTTCTCGGCCGACGCGGCCACGGCCCACGCGGGCGCGAGCGTCGATCTGCTCATCGACGCCCAGACCAGCCTCACCGACATCACGACGTGGTGGCTCGACACCCTGGCGGTGACGGCGACGGTCTGCCAGTAGACTCTCCTGGAGTCAGCGGGAGGGCGACGAGGCTTGGGCGCGCGGGCCGGCGGCGGGCACGTCGCGGCCGAGGGCGTGCTCGAGGCTGATGCGGGCGATGCGCGCGTCGATGCGCGCGTTGATGAGGTCGAGACGCGCGCGCACGAGGTCGGTCTCGGCGTCGGTGAGCTCGGCGCTCGTCGCGCGGCCGGCGCGGAAGAGGTCGCGGCGCACGCGGTAGGACTCCTGCGCCGCCTGGAGCTGCCGCGCCGTCGTCGCCAGGGCGAACTCGGCCTCGCGCAGGCTGGTGTAGGCCTGCATCACCTCCATCCGGATGCCGTCGGCGAGAGCGGCGCGCTGGGCGGCGAGCTCGGCGGTGCGCGCCAGGGCGTCGCGCACCTGACTGGGGGCGGTGAGGGTGTCGTTGACCGTCCAGGTGAGCTGCACCCCCACGTCCCAGGTCGTGTGCCAGACGCCGATGATGGGGAAGTAGCGCGGGTTCGGGTTCGAGCGGTAGAGGTTCGCGACCGCGTCGAGGCGCGGGTAGTAGCCGGCGGCGGCCAGGCGGCGCGACGCGCGCAGCGCCGCCAGGCTCTCGTCGAGCGCGCGTAGCTCGACCCGGCGGCCGAGGGCCTCGCCGTAGAGGTCCGGGAGCGGCGCCGCGCCCTGCGGCGGCAGGCCGTCCGTCAGGTCCTCGCCGAGCGCGTAGCGCGCCGCCGGCGGGTCGTGCAGCACGATGCGGAGCTGCTCGTCGACGACGGCCGCGAGGTTGTGGGCGCGCTCCACGAGCAGCTCGCTCCCGGCCACCTGGGACTCGACCCGCAGCACGTCGGCCTTCGAGGCGGTGCCCACGTGGAACGCGGCGTTCACGTCCTTGAGGTGCTCGCGGGCGGTCGCGAGCGCCTGCTCGGCGACCACCACGCTCGCGCGCGTCCGGGCCCAGTTGTAGAAGATGCGCTTCGCGTCGCGCTGCACGGCGAGCCGCGTCGCGCCCTCGTTGTACCGCGCCGCGCTGGCGGAGTGCGACGCCGCGGCGTAGCTCTGCGACAGGCGCAGGACGTAGTCCGAGACGGGCACCTGCAGCCCCGCCTGCAGGGTATACAGGTCGACGGCGAGCGGGAACTGGAAGGGCGCGGAGACGGCCAGGCAGGGCCCGCCCGGCGGGCAGATGTTCGCCAGGTTGCCGGTGAGCGGCGAGACGACGATGTTGCCGAGGACCGGCACCGGGATCTCCGACTGGCGCACGTAGCGCGCCGACCCGGTCAGGCGTGGGACGAAGCCGAGGACGGCCTGGTCGACCCGGGCCCGGGCCGCGTCGACGGCGCGCTGGCGCGCGCGCACGTCGGGGCTGGTCAGCTCGGCGCGCCGCGCGACGTCGTCGGCGCGCAGGCCCCCGCGCTGCGCCCGCAGCGTGGCCTCCAGCCGGTCCTCGCTGAGCGGCGGCGGCGCCTCGGCCGGGGCCGGCGGCGGCGCCGCCGCCTGGGCCCGCGCGACGGCGGCGAGCCCGAGGACGAGACCGACCGCCGCGGCGCGCCGCCAGGCCGAACCATGTGCTGGATGTCGCATGTGCGTCTCCCCGTGTCCGGCGGCGCGGGTCACGCCAGCCGCTTGTGGAACCTGAGCGAGCTCAGGGTGAGTATTGATGCCCCAAACACCGCGAGCGCCGCGAGCTGCGGCGCAACCTCGCGAAAGCCCGCGCCCTTGAGCAGGCAGCCCCGCAGGATCTCGAGGTAGTAGCGCACCGGGTTGAGGTAGGTCACCGGCTTGATCCAGGCGGGCATGTTGTCGATCGGCGTCATGAAACCGGACAGCAGGATGGCCGGCATGATGAAGAAGAACCCGCCCAGGATGGCCTGCTGCTGCGAGCGGCTCACCGTGCTGATGAAGATGCCGACCCCGAGCGTGGTGAAGAGGTAGAGCGAGGTGGCGGCGAGCACCAGGACGAGCGCGCCGCGCACCGGCACGTCGAAGAGGAACGAGCCGATGGTGAGGATGCCGACCACGTCGACGAGGCCGATGAGCGCGAAGGGCAGGCACTTGCCGAGCAGCAGGATCGACGGCTTGAGCGGGGTGACGAGGATCTGCTCCATGGTCCCGATCTCGCGCTCGCGCGCGATGCCCATGGCCGTGACGATCGTCGTCACGACGAGGAGCACCATGGCCGCGACGCCCGGCACCATGTACATCGGGCTCTTGAGGCGCGGGTTGTAGAGGATGCGCGGGGTCACGCGCACCTGCGGCAGCGACCGCACCCGGCCCTGGGCGGCGAAGGCCTCGCCGAGGCGCGCGAGCGAGAGGCGGACCGCGCGGTCGGCGAGGAACTGGGACGCGGCGTTCGCGGCGATCTGGGCGCGGTTCGGGTCCGTGCCGTCGACCAGCACCTGGACCTGGGCGGTGCGGCCGTGGGCGAGGTCGCGGCCGAACCCGGCGGGGATGAGCAGCGCCACCGCGGCCGCGCCGCTCTCGAGCCGGCGGCTCGCGGCGTCGGCGTCGACCGTGAAGCCCACGCGGCGGAACGTGCCCTCGGCGACGAAGGCGGCGGCGAGGGCGCGGCTCTGGTCGGAGCGGTCCTGATCGCACACGACGGTCGGGATGCGGTCGACGTCGAGGTCGACGGCATAGCCGAGCACCGTGAGCTGCAGCAGCGGCGCGACGAGCAGCATCGCCGCCATGCGGCGGTCGCGGAACGCCTGGCGCAGCTCCTTCGACATGACGGCGATGAGGGCGGTCATCGGCAGCCCTTTCAGTCCAGCCGCCGGCGGAAGCGGGCGGTCGAGGCGGCGAGCATGACGAAGGCGAAGGCCGCGAGCGCGAGGAGCTGCGGCCACAGCACCGCGAGGCCGTTGCCCTTGAGCAGCACGCCGCGCAGCACCACGATGAAGTAGCGCGAGGGGATCGCGACGGCGATCATCTGCAGCGCGAACGGCATGTTCGCGACCGGGAAGAGGAACCCGGAGAGCAGGATCGTCGGCAGCATCGACGTGAGGACGCCGATCTGGGTCGCCACCTGCTGGTTCTTCGTGATGACGCTGATGAGCAGCCCCTGGCCGAGCATGCCGGCGAGGAAGAGCAGCGCCGCGCCGAAGAGGAGCCACAGCGAGCCCACGACCGGCACGGCGAAGAGCCAGGTGCCCAGCGTGACCACGAGCAGCACCTGCACCATGCCGATGCCGAGGTAGGGCAGCAGCTTGCCGACGATCACCTCGACGCGGCGCACCGGGGTGGCGAAGAGCTGCTCCATGCTCCCGCGCTCCCACTCGCGCGCGACCGTGAGCGCGGTCAGCAGCACCGCCATGATCGAGAGGATGAGGGCGATGAGGCCGGGCACGATGAAGCGCGCCGAGCGCATCTCGGGGTTGAAGCGCAGGCGCACGCGGCCGTCGATGGCGGCGCGCGGGACGAGCCCCTGCGCGGCGAGCAGCCGCTGCGTCTCGGCCTGCGAGATGGCGGCGGCGTAGCCGAGGACGATGCTGGTGGTGGTGCCGTCGGTGCCGTCGAGGAGGAGCTGGGCCTCGGCGACCTGGCCGCGGGCGAGCGTGCGCCCGAAGTCGCGCGGCACCACGAGCGCGGCCTTGAAGTCGCCGCGGCGCAGGCGCGGCTCGACCTGCCCCGGGTCGTCGAGGCGCGCGCCCACGCGGAAGCTGGCGCTGGCGGTGAGCGCGTCGACCAGGCGGCGCGAGGCGGGGCTGCGGTCCTGGTCGACCACCGCGAGCGGCAGGCGGTCGAGGTCGAACGAGACGGCATAGCCGAAGAGCACCAGGAGCACGACCGGCAGCCCGAGCGCCATGTAGATGACGCGCACGTCGCGCAGGATGTGGATGACCTCCTTGCGCGCGAGGGCGAGCGTGCGGCCGAGCGCCTTGGGCATGCTCACGCTCCCTGCCGAAGCGGGCCACGCCCGGCAGGAAAACAGGGAGACTGGGAGCCGGGGAGCATGTCAGGGTGGGTTGCGCCGACGCCGACGCCGTGCACGACGCGCGGGTCGTCAACCGTACCAGAGAGATCCTCCCCGCCTCCCCGCCTCCCTGTTGCATTCATGAGCGCGTCCCCTGGGCGGCGGCGCCGACGACCTCGAGGAAGACGTCCTCGAGCGAGGGCTCGAGCTCCTCGACCGTGGCGGCGAGGCCCGCCGCGGCGAGCGCCGCCTGCACGGCGCCCGCGCCGCCGGGCTCGACCGGGAGGCGCACGTGCCAGCCGGCGCCGAAGGGCTCCACGTGCACGACGCCCGGCAGCCCGGCGAGCACGGGCCGCGCCGCGGGGCCGGCGCCGTGCACGTCGTAGAGCCGCCCCGGCACGAAGGCGCGCTTGAGGCCGGCCGGGGTGTCGAGGGCGGCGAGGCGGCCGTCGACCATGAGGCCGACGCGGTCGCAGTACTCGGCCTCGTCCATGTAGTGCGTCGTCACGAGGATGGTCGTCCCGGCGGCGGCGAGGGCGCGCACGAGCGCCCAGAAGCTGCGCCGCGACACCGGGTCGACGCCGGCGGTGGGCTCGTCGAGGAAGAGGATGTGCGGCTCGTGCAGGATGGCGCAGGCCAGGGCGAGCCGCTGGCGCCAGCCGCCGGGCAGCGCGCCGACCAGCGTGTCCGACTGGGCGCCCAGGTCGACCTGGGCGAGCACGGCGCGGGCGCGGGCGCGGAGCTGCCGGCGGCCGAGGCCGTAGGCGCCGCCGAAGAACTCGAGGTTCTCGGCCGCCGTCAGGTCGAGGTAGAGCGAGAACTTCTGCGACATGTAGCCGATGACGCGCTTGACGTCCTCGGGCCGCGCGGCGACGTCGACGCCGGCCACGCGGGCGCGGCCGGACGTCGGGGCGAGCAGGCCGCACAGCATGCGGATCGTCGTCGACTTGCCGGCGCCGTTGGCCCCGAGGTAGCCGAGGATCTCGCCCCCGCCGACCGTGAAGCTGACGCGGTCGACGGCGGTGAAGCGGCCGAAGCGGCGCGTCAGCTCCTCGACCTCGATGACCGGCGGCGCGCTCATGCTCTACCCCTCCGCGTGCAGCCGGGCGAGGAAGAGGTCCTCGAAGTCCGGCGTGGTCGGGGTGAGCGCGGCGCCGAGCGGGGCCAGCGCCGCCGCGACCTCGGCCGCGCGGCCGCGGGCGATGACCACGCGCACCCGCGCGCCCGACGGCGAGAGCGCCAGCACCGCCGGGTGCCGGGCGAGCGCCGCGCCGACCGCCGCGCGCGCGCCGCCCTCGACCCGGTAGGCCTCGTCGGGGAACCCGGCGAGCAGCGCCGCGGGCGGGCCAGCGGCGAGCAGGCGGCCGTGGTGGATGAGGCCGACGCGGTGGCAGCGGGCGGCCTCGTCCATGTACGGCGTCGACAGCAGCACCGCCATGCCGTCGTGGACGAACTCGCCGAGCAGGTCCCAGAACTCGCGCCGGCTCACCGGGTCGACGCCGTTGGTGGGCTCGTCGAGCAGCAGCACCCGGGGGCGGTGCAGCAGCGCGCAGGCGAGGGCCAGCTTCTTGTACATGCCGCCCGAGAGGGCGTCGGCGCGCCGGTCCTCGAAGCGGGCGAGGCGCGTGAGCGCGAGGAGCTTGGCCTTGCGCGCGGCGAAGGCCTCCCGGTCGAGCGAGAAGAGGCTGGCGAAGAAGCGCAGGTTCTCGGCCACCGTGAGATCGCCGTAGAGGCTGTACTGCTGCGGCATGTAGCCGCACACGTCGCGCACCGCGCCGCCGGCGAGCGGGTCCGCGCCGGCGACCGTGACCGTGCCGCCGCTCGGCGTCATGAGGCCGGCGAGCATGCGGATGGTGGTGGTCTTACCGGCGCCGTCGGGGCCGACGAGGCCGAAGATCTCGCCCGGCGCGACCGCGAGGTCGACGCCCGCGACCGCCTCGAGCGCGCCGAAGCGGCGGGCGAGGCCGCGGGCGACGAGGGCCGGGGCCGCCGCGGTCACCGGGCGCCCTCCCCGCTGCGGGCCGTGCCCGCGATCGTGACCTCGACCGGCATGCCCGGCCGCAGCTTGCGCTCCGGGTTCGGCACCTGGATCTCGACGCCGTAGACGAGGCGGTCGCGGTCCTCGCGGGTCTGCACGTTGCGCGGCGTGAACTCGGCCTTGGCCGAGACCGCGCGGATGGCGCCGCGGAAGACCGTGCCCGGGTAGGCGTCGGCGCGCACCGCGACCTGCCGCCCGACGGCGGCGGCGGCGAGCTCGGCGTTCGGCAGGAAGAACGTCGCCTTGACCTCGGTGAGATCGATGAGCGTGAGGAGCGTGGCCCCGGGCAGCACCGCCTCGCCGGGCTCGTAGGCGCGCGTCTGCACCACCGCGGCGCGGGGCGCGACCAGGCGGCACTCGGCGGCGTTCACCTCGGCGCGCTGCACGCCGGCGGCGGCGGCGGCGACGTTGCTGCGCGCGGCCTCGACCTGGGCCGCGGCCGCGAGCTGGCTGCCCTGGGCCGCGGCGGTGCGGGCCACGGCGGCGGCGTGGTTCGCGGCGATGGCCTCGATGCGCTGCTCGGAGCCGTTCTTCTGCGTCTCGATCTGATCGAGCTGCGAGGCGGTGATGGCGCCGGTGCGGTGCAGGGCCGCGAGCCGGTCGGCCTCCTTGACCACGTTCGCGCGGTCGATGCTCGCGGCGCGGCGCTCGGCCTCGGCGGCGAACGCGGCGCGCCGGGCGGCGGTGGTGGAGCCGCGCGCCGCCATCACGCTCGCCTGGGCGCCCTGCACGTTGGACTCGGCCACGGCGAGGCGCGCGCGGGCCTCGGCCAGCACCGCCAGCGGGTCGGCGCAGTCGAGCTCGACGAGGAGCTGGCCCGCCTTCACCTCGTCGCCCTCGCGCACGTGGACCGCGGTGATGCGGGCCGCGAGCCGGGCCGTGATGTTGATCTCGGTGCCCTCGACCGTGCCGGTGCCCCCGGCGGGCGCGGCCTTGTAGGCGTTGAGCTGCCGCAGCCTGAGCCAGAGCCCGAGGGAGAGGGCGAGGCACAGGATCCCGATCACGATGATGACCCGTCGCATGAGCCGCCTCGAAGCAGTCGCGGCCGGTAATGCAGCGGTCGTGCCAGCCCGGGCTGGCATGCGCCTCGCAACGTCCCCCACCGTGCGCCGCCGCCACCCGCCCTTCCAAGTTCGTAACTGCCCGGATTCACGCGCGGGCGGGCCCCGCACATCGAGCTTGTGTCGGCCGGCCGGCGGGGCACACTGTAAGGAATTCCGACACCCCCTGTCGGATCGCTGTACGCCCGAGGAGACGCCATGAGCACCCCAGCCGAGGTCGTCATCCCCGCCCCCGAGGAGACCTGGCGGCGCGAGACGCTGCGCTTCGTCCGCTTCATCTTTCGCGCGCGCTTCATGCTCGCGCCGCTCCTGGCGATCGTGTTCACGGCCTACCTCGTGTGGGACCGCGTCGCCTGGAAGCTCCTCTGGATCGCCGGCACCTGGACGGTGATGGTCGGCGTCGCCGTCTCCGAGCACCTGCGGCTGCGCCGCGGCCGCATGACCCGGGGCACCCTCGCCTACAACCTCGCCGTCATGCTCCTCGTGCAGACGGCGATGATCTACGTCACCGGCGGCATCGAGAGCCCGCTCATCATCCTCTACGTCCCGCTCGGCACCATCTCGGGCCTCGTGCTCGCGCTGCCGCGGCGCGCGCTCGCCGTCCTCCTGATCCCGATCACCTTCACCATCCTCTTCGCCGCCGGCGCCCTCCACGACTGGATCCCGCGCGCGACGCCGTCCTTCTTCGGCCTCGGGCCGGGCTTCGCGCACAACCCGGTGTACGTGTGGCTGAAGGCCGGCTTCATCATCCTGCTCGTCACGCTCACGGCGCTGGTCGGGACCGTGATGCGCCGCACGTACGAGAAGGTGGTGCGTGACGTGGCCGAGGCGCGCCGCGAGACGCTCGACACGCTCGCGAGCCGCAACCGCGAGATCCTGTCGGTGGCGAGCACCGTCGCCCACGAGCTGAAGAACCCGCTCTCGTCGATCCAGGGGCTCGCGCAGCTGCTCGCGCGCGGCGCGGCGCCCGGCGGCAAGGACCGCGAGCGGCTCGACGTGATGCTGCGCGAGATCGGCCGCATGGGCACCGTGCTCGACGAGTTCCGCGACTTCAGCCGGCCGCTCTCCGGCCTGTCGCTCGGCCGCGCCGACCTCGGCCGGCTCATCCAGGACGTGGTCCAGCTCTCCGAGGGCAACGCCGGGGCCAGCCGGGTCGCGGCCGCGCCCGCCGCGGCCCTGGCGATCACCTGCGACCCGCACAAGGTGAAGCAGGCGCTGCTCAACCTGGTGCAGAACGGCCTCGACGCGGTCGCCGCCGGCGGCGCGGTCGAGATCCGCACGACGGCTCGGGCGGGCGGCTGGGTGGACATCGCGGTCCTCGACGACGGCGCGGGGCTGGCGCCGCAGGTGGCGGGCCGCCTCTTCACCCCCGGCGTCACGACCAAGGAGCGCGGCTCGGGCCTCGGCCTCGTGGTCGCGCGCTCCATCGCCGAGCAGCACGGCGGCCGCCTCACGCTCGCCGGCCGGCCCGAGGGCGGCTGCGTCGCCACGCTCACGCTGCCGCTCGTCGCCGAGCCCTCGCCGCTGGAGATCGCGTCGTGAGGCCGCGCATCCTCGTGGTCGACGACGACGCCGGCGTGCGCTACACGCTGAAGGAGATCCTCGAGAGCACCGACCTCGAGGTGGCCGAGGCGGCCGACGGCCTCGCCGCCCTCGACTGGCTGCGGCGCGAGCCGGCGGACCTCGTCATCACCGACCTGCTCATGCCCCGCCTCGACGGTATGGGCCTGCTCGCCCGCCTCGCCGAGCTCCCCGGTGCGCCGCGCGCCATCGTGCTCACGGCCCACGGCTCCGAGCGCCACGCCGTCGAGGCCATGAAGCTCGGCGCCTACGACTACTTCGCCAAGCCGTTCGACGCCGACCTCGTGCTCAAGGTGGTCGAGCGCGCGGTCGCGGCGGTGCGCCGCGACGCCGAGAACGAGCAGCTCCGCGCCGAGCTCGCCCTCGCCCGCCACCTCGTCTTCGCCGCGGACGCCATGCGCCGCCTGGCGCTGCTGGTGGCGCGCGTCGCGCCGCGCGACGTCACGGTGCTGCTCACCGGCGCCTCGGGCACGGGGAAGGAGCGGGTGGCCGAGGCCATCGTGGCCGCCTCGACGCGGGCGGCGCGCCCCTTCGTCCGCTTCAACTGCGCGGCGGTGCCCGCCGAGCTCGCCGAGGCCGAGCTCTTCGGCCACGCCCGCGGCGCCTTCACCGGCGCCGTCCGGGCCCGCGGCGGCCTGTTCCGCGAGGCCCACGGCGGCACCCTCCTGCTCGACGAGGTCGGCGAGCTCGATCTCGCGACCCAGGGCAAGCTCCTGCGCGCCCTGCAGGAGCGGCGCGTGCGGCCGGTGGGCGAGGACCGCGAGCTCGCGGTGGACGTGCGCCTCATCGCCGCCACCAACCGCGACCTGCGCGCCGACGTCGCCGCGGGCCGGTTCCGCGAGGACCTCTTCTACCGCCTCAACGTCGTCGAGATCCGCGTGCCGCCGCTCGCCGAGCGGCCCGCCGACGTGCCGGTCCTCATCGACCACTTCCTGCGCAAGTACGTCGATCGCTTCGGCACCGGCGAGGTGACGCTGGCGCCGGCGCTGCGACGGCGCCTCGAGGCCGCCGCGTACCCCGGCAACGTGCGCGAGCTCGAGCACCGGATCGAGCGGCTGGTCGCGCTCTCGGCCGGCGGGGTCGTCGACGAGCCGGCGGGGGCGGCCGCGGCCGATGCCGCGGCGCCGGCCGGGCTCGGCCTCAAGGAGCGCGTCGAGGCCTTCGAGCGCGGCCTCCTCACCGAGGAGCTGCGCCGCACCGGCGGCAACCGCTCGGAGGCGGCCCGCCGCCTCGGCGTGAGCCGGGTGACGCTGCTCGACAAGCTGAAGAAGTACGGGCTGGAGTAGGGCGCGGCCGGAAACAGGGAGACGAGGAGGCGGGGAGATGGACTTGGTTTGAGTAGTGCTGACGCGTGAGAGCAGCGCTCGAGCACGGGGCCACGCACTGCCGCAACCAACCCCAATCCGACTCCCCGTCTCCTCGCCTCCCTGTTGTCCTGCTTGCCGTGCTCTGCTACGCGGCGTCGGGGTCGGGCTCGGCGGCGGCGGCGGCGGCATCGGCGTCGGCGTCGCCGGCCGGCGCGGGCTCCGGCAGCGGCGGCAGGTCGGCGTCGAGCTCGAGCACCGGCGCGTCGGCGGACATGGCCGCACGGTCGACCTCGGCCGCGACCTGCCCGTCGAGGTGGCCCTCGAAGTCGAGGAGCAGCTCCTCGATGCCGGTCCGCTGCTCGTCGGTGAGCTGATCGAAGCTGATCGCCGCCCGGTAGTGGGCGACGGCCTCGCCGCCCTCGGCCGGGCGCAGCGCGTGCAGGGTGCTGCGCAGCACCCGCCCGTACACCTTGAGGACGCGATCGCCGCCGAGCGGCAGGCCGAGGACGCAGGGGCCGCCCGGCTTGAGCGTGTAGCCGACGTCGATCTGGGCGCCGCCGGTCGAGAGGTCGATGACCGAGGCGGTGAACGCGCTCTGCACGGTCGCGAGGACCTCGCCCGAGAGCCGCAGGCGCGGCTCGCGGCGGCGGTTGGTGTCAGGACTCGGGGGCGGCTTGCGCGGCGTCATGAAGTTGTGAATCGGCGCTCCCACCCGCGGGCGACGCAGGCGCGGACTACCCGGATTGTGGGGAGCCCCAGATCTCCCTCCCGCATCGAGGATATGCGGGCCAGGCACGAGGGTCAAGGCGCGGCGGACGGCCGGGTGTCGCGCTTCGCGGCTACAGCGGCGCGGGGCCCGACGCGGGCGTCGGGCACGGGCACGGCGCCGGCTTCGGCTCCGGCACCTTCGTCTTCACCAGCCGGTCGAGGTTGATGTCGAGCTGCACGGTGAAGGTGTCGCGGCCGGGGACGAGGTAGTCGCCGGTGGCGGCGTGGACGACCGAGCGGTTCGTGTACCAGTCGTAGCCGAAGATCATGCTGATGTTGTCGGTGAAGGCCCAGCCGATGCCGAAGCTGAGCGCGCCGATCCAGCTGTTGCTGCCCTGGTAGTCGACGCCGAGCCACAGCTTGGGCGTGAGCTCCTTGATGGTGCGGTCCCACGACGCGAGCAGCCCCTGGTTGCTGGCCTTGCCGTTCTCGTCGGGGAAGAGGGTGTCGTGGGCGTAGAAGTAGCCGACGCTCAGCCGGCCGAGCACCGGGAAGGTGCGGCCGACGAGGCCGTAGACGATGTTCTGGTTGGTGACGTCCGACTTGACGCCGACGTTGTAGATGCCGGCCACGATCGCCGGCTGCCACTTGAAGAGGGCGTCCTCGGGCGTCCCGAGCTTGCCGTGGAAGTAGATCGGGTACTTGTCCACCGCGGAGATCCCCTGCCAGATGAGGTCGAAGCCGACCTCCATCTGCAGCTTCTGCCACGGCAGGATGCCCATGGTCGGACCGAAGAGGTACAGGGGCGGCTTGCGGCCGCCGTTGCCAGGCTCGTCCTGCACGCGCACGTAGACGTCCGAGTTCAGGTGCGGCACGAGGAAGGCCTGCACGTCCGTCGACGGGATCCAGATCTGCGTGGACGGGGTCGCGCCGGCGGGGGTCGGGACGGCCGCGACCACCGCGCCGAGACCGAGGACGATGAGTGCGTGTTTCATGTCTCCCTCACGAAACCAAAGCTGCAGGTCGGATGCGGACGCGCATTTCCGGCACGTTTCGCGCGCGTTTAGTCTCGCGACACGCTGCGGCATGCGGCGGGCTGCGGCCCGTCGTCGCGAGCTGACGCCGCCGCTTGCGGCTCCCGGCCGGGCTGGCTAAGGTTCCGGCACCGCACCGGAGGATCCGATGAGCACGACCGAGAACCTGAAGCACGCCTTCGCCGGCGAGAGCCAGGCCAATCGCAAGTACCTCGCCTATGCCCGCAAGGCCGACAAGGACGGCTTCCCGCAGATCGCGCGCCTCTTCCGCGCGGCGGCCGAGGCCGAGACCATTCATGCGCTCGGCCACTTCAACGCGCTCGAGGCGGTCAAGTCGACGGCCGAGAACCTCAAGGACGCGATCAAGGGCGAGACCTACGAGTACACCGAGATGTACCCGCCCATGCTCGCCGCGGCGCTCGCGGAGAACCACCGCGCCAAGCTGATGTTCGGCTACGCGGTCAAGGCCGAGGAGGTCCACGCGCGGCTCTACACCGCGGCGCTCGCGGCGCTCGAGGCGGGCAAGGACCTGGACGGGCTCGAGGTGTACGTGTGCCCGGTGTGCGGCAACCTCGAGCTCGGCGTCCCCACCGACAAGTGCAGCGTGTGCGGGCTCGCCGCCGATCGGTTCCAGAAGGTCGCCTGAGCCATGCAGGTCCGCCGCGCGATCGCGGCGCGCCAGAGCCGGCGCGCGTTCGCGGCGCGGCCGGTCGAGCGCGACAAGCTCGAGCGGCTGCTCGAGGCCGCGCGCTGGGCGCCGTCGTCGGGTAACAAGCAGCCCTGGCGCCTGATCGTCGTCGGGCGTGACGCCCCGAGCCGGGCCGGGGTCGAGGCCGCGCTCGACCCCGGCAACGCCTGGGCGCAGGCGGCGCCGGTGCTGCTCGTCATCGCCGCGCGGCCCGCGGACGGCAGCCGGGCCGAGAGCCGGGCCTACCACCACCACGACTGCGGGCTCGCGCTCATGAGCCTGCTCCTGCGCGCGACCGATCTCGGCCTGCTCGCGCACCCGATGGCGGGGTGGCGCGAGGCGCCGCTCCAGGCCGCGGTCGGCCTGCCGCCGGAGTACGCGCCCATCAGCGTGACCGCCATCGGCTACCCGGGCCGCGCCGCGGACCTCGACCCCGTGACCCGCGCGAAGGACGAGCGGCCGCGCACCCGCCTGCCGCTCGAGCAGGTGGCGTTCGACGGCCACTTCGGCGTCGGCTTCGCGGCGACGCTGCCCACGGCGCCGGCCAAGGTGTTCGCGGTCGAGATCCCGCTGCGCTTCGCCGACCTCGACGCCATGGGCCACGTCAACAACGCGGTCACCCTGACGCTCTTCGAGACCGGGCGGCTCAAGTTCTTCGCCGACGTGCTCGGCGCCCGGCGGCCCGACGAGATCGACCTCATCCTCGCGCAGGCCGACTGCCGCTACGTCCGCCCCATCCAGCTCAGCGACGTCGTGCACGTGCGCATGTTCGTGACCGACGTCGGCACGAGCGCGTTCGCGTTCCAGGCCGAGCTCTTCGACCCGCGCGACGGCCGCGTCTTCGCGCAGGCCGAGACGGTGCAGGTCCAGTACGACTACGCCGCCGGCCGCCCGCTGCCGCTGCGGCCGGAGCTGCTCGCGCAGATCCGCGACTACATCGGCGGGTAACTGCCGGAAGAAGCCACAGGGAGACGGGGAGACGGGGAGTAGGACTGGGTTTGGCTGCGCCGGCGCGCGGCACCGTGCTCGAGCGCCGTTCGCGCGCGCCAGCGCGACCGAACCCAATCAGACTCCCCGCCTCCCCGTCTCCCTTCTGGGAAGGGAGATGTCAAGGGCAAACTCGTCCGTTCGCCCGAATCCCGACATCGGGCGGCCACCGCCGGGACTGGCATTACGTCCGATCAGCGCGCCGGGCTCGCGAGTCCCCGG
>DASXVK010000366.1:0-14304 GCA_036504295.1 Polyangia bacterium | reverse complement strand
CGGCGAGGCGGGCGCGCGGCTCGCGGCTGCGCAGCGCCGGCACGAGCACGTCAGCGGCGTCGGGCCGCCCGAGCGCGCGCAGCGCATCGATCGCCGCGGCGTTGAGGGCCGGGTGATTGCGCGCGACCGCGGCCTCGAGGTCCGCGATGGCCTCGCGCGCGCCGAGCGTGGCCAGCCGCGCGGCCGCGCGGGCCGACTCCGGGTTCGCGAACTTGAGGAGCTGGCGCAGCTTCGGCACGGCCCGGCGGTCGCCGTTCTCGGCCAGGGCGAAGACCGCGGTGAAGCGCACGTCGAGGTCGGGCTCGCGGTCCGCGGTCGCGTCGAGCACGTCGCTGGTCAGGGCGCGCGCCAGCGGCTCCGGCACCGTGCCCTCGTCGACGGCCTCGATGAGCCGCGCGGCCGCGCGGACGTGGCGCCCGGTGCGGAGCAGCCGGCCGACGGCGACGTCGAGCGGATCGACGATCCGCACCACCGCGGCGCCGCCCGGCGCGCAGCCGCGCTGGTCCCGCGCGAGCCGCCAGCGCAGGCGCACCACCTCGTCGTCCGAGAGCAGGACCTCGGGCGGCGGCGGGAGCGCGCCGAGGTTCGCGAAGAGCGCCTCGGCGCGCCGGTCGAGGTACTCGATCCCGCTCGCCCGCGCGAGGCGGACCTCGGTGATCTTCCCGCTCGGCTCGAGCGTGATCTCGACCGTGGCCTCGAGGCGCAGGTCGTAGTAGCGCAGGTCGTTCGTGATCAGGCCGGGGATGACGTCCATGCTCCAGTCGCCGTGGATCTCGTCGTGCACGGCCTCGAGCCACTCCGCCTCCGCGGCGCCGAGCGCCGCGCGTGCCGGCGCGTCGATCTCGACGAGCCCGTCGACCTCCACGGCCGGGCGCGCGCGCGGCACGGTGGCGGCGAGACAGCCGGCGGCGAGGGTGGCGGCGAGCGCGAGGAGGGCGAGGGGGGCGGCAGCGGCGAAGTTGCGGTCCATGCATACATGTAGGCAGAGGTGAGTTGATGTCGCAAATAATCCGACTTGTTTCTCGCGCCGCGCGCGCGGTGTGAGCCGCGTCTCCGTCGGGGGAATTGCGTCGACCGGGGATCCGCTTCACAGTCCACGGCCGCGCTGCTAATGTGGCGCGGTCGGCGGAGGGTCGCAGTGCGGATCGTGATGGTCGTGTCGGCGGTGGTCGTCCTCGTGGGCTGTGGTTCCTCGTCTCCGCCGTCGCCGACGGCGGCGCGCGATGCGGCGGTGGCGCCCGCCCCGGTCGTCGCGGCGTCCCAGCCGGCGCCTCGCGCGGCGCCCGCGAGCGCCGCGGTGAACGCCGCGCCCCCGCCTGCGGCCGGCGCCGTCGCCACGTCGCCCGCGCCGCCCGCCGCGAAGGCCCGGGCGCGCGACGGCGGCGCGGCGCCGCTCCCCGCCGGCCACCCCGAGGTCGCGCGGCCGCACCGTCCCGACGGCGGGATGGCGCTGCCGCCCGGCCACCCGAAGATCGGCATGCCCGCGGTCGGTCCGGCGCCGGGCAAGGCCCCGGCGGCGGTGAAGCCGCCCGCTCCAGGGAAGGCGCCGCCGCTCGATCCGACGAAGCCCATGCCTGCCGGCCATCCGGCCGTGCCGGGCATGACGAAGGGCGCGACCCCGCCGGCCGGTGCGCCGGCGCCGATGCCGCACATGCTCGGCGGCGGCGCGCTCGTCGCCGCGGGCACGATCGCGGCGACCCCGGCCGTGCGCGGCCGGATCAAGCCCGGCCAGTACATCTTCTTGATCGCCCGCGGCGTGGGCGCGGACGGCAAGGCCGGCCCGATCGTGGCGCTGTGGCGCGTCGACGCGAAGACGCTCCCGACGAACTTCCGCCTCAACGGCAACCCCGGCGCCTTCACGCGCGTGGCGGTGACCGCGCGCGCCGACCAGGACGGCGACGCGGCCTCGAAGCAGCCCGGCGACGTGGTCGGCACCGCGATCGTGCCGGTCGGCACCGAGACCGCGGTCGTGACCCTGGACACCGTCCTCTAGACCCGCCGCGCGCCCGACCGCGGGTGCGTCACAACTCACAGTCTGGGTGAAAACTCGCAGGCGGGCGCGGCGGCCCGCGGCCTTCGGCTACGGCGAAAGCCGTCCACCGTCCGGTAAACGATGCGCTTTTCGGGATCGTGCCGGAGGGCAGCCCGCCTTGTCCGCGCTGGAACGGGTCTTGCTCTATGTCGACCGTCCCTGGAATCCAGGCGGGCGCGATGGCGCCGCAAAGGAAGGTCGAGGATGGCACGACTCGCAGAGCTTTGGAGGGTGGTGGGGCGCGGCCCGACCCGGCGATACGTCGCCGGGCTGGCAGCGTGCGCCCTGGTGCTGGCGGCCGCCAGCACGAGCATGGGCGGCGTGGTGGGCTCCAAGCACGACTTCTCGTCGGGCAACGCGAGCGCCATCTGGGGGACCACGAGCGTCGATCAGGTGTGCATCTTCTGCCACACGCCGCACAACGCGACCGTGTCCCAGATGCTCTGGAACCGGAACCTGCCGGCCGCGAACTTCAAGGTCTACCAGTCGACGACCCTGAACGCCGCCGTCGGCCAGCCCGGCCAGAACAGCCTCATGTGCCTGAGCTGCCACGACGGCACCACGGCCATCGACGCCTTCGTGCGCGGCCGCGCGGGCGCGCCGACCATGATGGCGATCGGCGACGTCTACTACCCGGGCAGCCCCTACGGCAAGGGCATGAACATCGGCGGCAACTACGCCGGCAACCCGAACAACAACGACCTGCGTGACGACCACCCGGTCGGCTTCGTGTATGACGCCGCCCTCGCCGGCGCGGACGGCCACCTGAGCGATCCGGCGACGGTGAACCTGCCGCTCTACGCCGGCAAGCTCGAGTGCGCGACCTGCCACAACCCCCACGGCGTGGCGGGCGTGCCCAAGTTCCTCCGCCAGTCCAACACGGCCAGCGCGCTCTGCGTCAAGTGCCACGTGAAGTAGCGGAGGCCACCACATGACATCGCTCAAGCGCATCGCGACCGCCCTCGGGCTGGCCCTCGCGGTCCTCGGGTGTACCTCCGCTCCCACCACGACGGGCCCGGGCCCGTCCTCCCAGCCGGGCGCTCCCGCGGTCGTCGGCACCTTCACGACCACGGTCCCCGCGCTCCAGTACCCCGTCCGCCTCGCCGCCGCCGGCAAGTGGGTGTTCGTCTCCGACGCCCGCGCCAACGCGGTCATCGGCTACCAAGACGGCGCTCCGGCCCTCGCCCTCACCGGGCTCGACACCCCGCTCGGCGTGGCCGTCGCCGGCGACAACCTCTACGTCGGCAACGCCGGCCGCAAGGACGTCGAGGTGTACTCCTTGGCGCAGCAGAAGTACCTGCGCACCCTCGGCGGCGTCGGCGCCTTCGACAAGCCGAACGGCATCGCCGTCGCGCCCGACGGCGTCGTCTACGTCGTCGACAGCCTGCAGAACGTCGTCAAGCTGTTCGCGGCTGATGGCACGGCGCGCGGCCAGCTCGGTGCGCTCGGCACCGGCGACGGCCAGCTCCGCTTCCCGGTGGCCGTGGCCGTCGACGCCGACCGCGTGGTCGTCGCCGACCAGGGCAACAAGCGGGTCCAGATCTTCGACCGCGCCGGCGCCTTCGTGCGCAGCTTCGGCGGCGAGATCAAGGGCGGCTTCAACCGCGCCGACTTCCAGGGCAAGTTCACGAGCATCGGCTCCGTGGCGCTCAACGGCAGCGACATCTACGTCCTCGAGTCGCTGCACGCCGCCGTGCAGGTGTTCGACGGCAACGGGGCCTACAAGGGCACGTTCGGCGCCGCCGGCGCCTGCCCGACCTGCACCAAGATGCCCCTCGACATCACGGTGGACGGCCAGGGTCGGGTCCTGGCGACCGACCCCGAGCAGCGGCGCTTCGTGGCCCTCTCGACGGAGATGAGGTGAGCGCCATGCGAGCCGCATACGTCTTGGTCGCCCTCTCCCTGGTGCTCGGCGGCGCGCCGCGCGCGCGCGCCAACACCCAGCTCCCGCACGCCGAGATGCTGGCCGACGGCATCACGCCGAACCCCAAGCCCGTGCGGTGCGCGGACTGCCACATCCCCTACGGCGCCCTGGCCGACCCGAGCCACCTGCTCACGGGCCTCGCGAGCTCCGGCACCGGCGCCACCCTCGTCGACAGCGCCAAGACCTGGACCGCCGGGGCGTGGGTCGGCGGCGTCGTCATCTTCACGGCCGGAACGCCGGTCGGCGCCGACGGCCTCCCGACCAGCAACCTCGGCGAGCAGCGGACCGTCGTCGCGAACGACGCGACCAGCGTCACCTGGTCGGGCGAGCTGCCCTTCCCGGTCGCCGCGGGCGGCGCCTACACGCTGTACAAGGTCGACTACAGCGACATCCAGGTCAAGTGCGCCGTCTGCCACAACCCGGCCGGCATGGCCTCCGCGCACCCCTCGTCCGCGTTGCACCAGACCGGCAGCGCCGGCAGCATCGGCTGCGGCAAGTGCCACGACCCGCACAACCTGAAGGACGCGGCCGGCAACCCGACGACCAGCGGCTGGAGCGGCGCGGGCGGCGGCAACCTCATCCGCAAGGACGTGCGCCTCCCGTCGGGTGGCGTCGGCGCCATCGTCTACACCCCGGGCACGAACGTGCAGCCGGCGGGCAACGGCATCTGCCAGGTGTGTCACACCACGACCGCATACTACCGCAACGACGGCACGCGCCAGGGCCACGGCGACGGCCGCAACTGCGCCGAGGCCGGCTGCCACGGCCACAGCGGCGGGTTCCAGGGCACGGCCGCGCTCGGCATGCACCTCAACGCCAGCGGCGCGGCGTGGCAGGACCACAACACGGCGGGCCCGCTGCACGGCTGGAGCCAGGCGTGCCAGCGCTGCCACACCGGCGCGGGCTTCCGCGATTACGTGGGCATGGACGGCTCCGACAACCACCTCCAGGGAACCTTCAACGCGAACGGCGCCGATTACGCGTACGGCTTCGGTCCGCTCGCCTGCGACACCTGCCACAACGCGGTCAGCGACCCGAAGACGGGCACCCTCACGACCGTGAAGTTCGTCACCCAGAAGCAGGTCACGACCGACCACGCCACCGCGCTCTGCGCGCAGTGCCACCAGGGTCGCGAGTCCACCGCCAGCCTCGGGACCAAGCTCACCGCCAACGTCGCCGCAGCCAGCAAGGGCCTCGGCGTGGTCGCGGTCACGGCCACCGGCGCCGGGACCACGACCACGATCGTCAAGTCGGGCTTCGTCGTGGACGCCTACAAGGGCTACACCCTCCTCGCGACGAACAACCTCGCGGGCAGCCAGCAAAACCTGGGCCAGCAGAGCACCGTCACCGGCAACACGGCCACGACGATCACCGTCGCGCCGGCCTTCCCGGTCGCGACCGCCGCCGGGCCCCCGGCCGACGCCTTCAACCTGTGGCCCACGGCCACCGGCGGGACGACGACGACGCTCATCGACGCGAACCGGGCCTGGACCGTCGACGCGTGGAAGGACTTCTACGCGTTCGTCCAGACCGGCGCGAACGCGGGCCTCTACCGCAAGATCGCCAGCAACACCGCGACCACGCTGACGCTCGCGGGCGCATTCGCCGTGGCGCCCGCCGCTGGCGACTGGTACCAGATCCTCCCCAAGGAGGATACGACGGTGCTCGACGCGCAGCTCGCCAGCGGCAACAGCTTCACCAACCCGCACTACCTCGGCGCGGCCGCGATGCTCTTCGGCGCCGACACGTTCGTCCCCTACCAGTACCCGGTGACGAAGTTCACCCAGGCCGCCACGCCCATGAACAACGCCATCTACGCCGGCCAGAACCTGCACGGCGTCAGCCAGGGCGCGTGCACGAGCTGCCACAACCCGCACACCCTCGACGTCACGGTCACCGCCTCGACCTGCGGGCGCTGCCACTTCACCGAGACCGGGGCGCCGGTGGCGACCAAGCTCGAGCTGGAGGAGTCGCGGCAGTTCGGCTTCGACGGCGACTTCGACGGGGACGGCGTGGTCGCGGGGCTCAAGACCGAGATCGACGGCCTCGCGGCCAAGCTGTTCGCGGCGATGCAGGCCTACGCTACGCAGGTGGCCGGTCTGTCGCTGTGCTACAGCAACACCGCCTACCCGTACTTCTTCACCGACACCAACGCCGACGGCACCTGCGGCAACACCGGCGACGCGAGCTACAACAAGTTCACGCCGCGCCTGCTGCGCGCCGCCTTCAACTACAAGTGGTACCAGGCCGAGCCCGGCGCCTGGGCCCACAACCCGCGCTACATGATCGAGCTGCTGTGGGACGGCATCACCGACCTCAACGCCGGTCTCACCGCCAAGGGCTTCGCCGCGGTGCCGTTCAGCGGCTGGCGCGCCTCGACCGGCCACTTCGGCGCGGCCAGCGCGGCCTTCCCGATGGGCGGCGACCAGCTCCGCGACTGGGACAGCGCCGTCGTCCCGAAGGACTGCTCGCAGTGCCACGCGGGCCAGAAGGGGCTCGAGAACTACCTCGCGGACCCCTGGACCTCAACCACCAACCGGCCGATCGCGGCCATGCAGTGCACCACCTGCCATGCGCCGGGCGCCACCGACACCGACATGAAGGCGCTGCGCGCCATCGCCGGCGTGCGCTTCCCGCCGCGTTCGAGCGCCGCGACGGGCGGCCAGCAGGTCCCCATCGTCAAGACCGCCGTCGACTTCGCCGACCCGGCGGACGCGGTGTGCGCGAGCTGCCACACCGGCCGCGAGAGCAAGGCCAGCATCGACTTCAAGATCGGCGCGCTGACGGACGCGAGCTTCACGCTCGGCTTCACGAACCCGCACTACCTCGGCGCCACGTCGATCATGTTCGGCACCGAGGTCAAGATGGCCTACGAGTTCGGCGGCAAGACGTACGCGGGCAAGAAGGCGCACCACGGCGCCACGGCGAGCTGCGTCGACTGCCACGACCCGCGGGCGACGCGCCACACCTTCGAGATCGCCGAGGCGGCCCCGAAGGTGTGCGCGACCGCGGGCTGTCACGGCGTCGGCAACACCGCCTTCGCCGCGTACAAGAACGGGGCGCGCGCCGGCGTCGACTACGACGGCAACGGCACGGTCGGCACGCTGCAGCAGGAGCTCGACGGGCTCGCGGCCGCGCTGTACGCGCAGCTCAGGACCTCCGCGGCGGCTCCCGGCGCGGGCGGCGCGATCTGCTACAGCGGCTCCGTCTACCCGTACTGGTTCTTCGACAACGGCGCCGGCGGCGGCATCGCCGGCGACGGCATTTGCCAGGCCGGCGAGACGATGGGCTACAACAAGTTCAACCCGTCGCTGCTGCGGGCCGCCTACAACTACCAGTGGTACGTGAAGGAGCCGGGCGCCTGGGCCCACAACTTCGACTACATGGCCCAGCTCCTCATCGACTCCGTCGAGGCCCTCGGCGGCAGCGTCGCCGGCTACACCCGCCCGTGAACTGACCTCCTCTCCGCCCGCGGGCTCGGCGCGTGCCGGGTCCGCGGGCGGGCTCCTTGCTACCGCAGCAGCACGTCCCAGTCCGTGGTCGCGATGATGGTGCGGCGCACCTGCTCGCGCAGCCACGTGTCGTGCACGTCGAGCGGGTTGAAGTCGTCGGTGAGGACGACGGCGGGGGTGCCCGGCGGGAAGGCGAAGGTGCGGCCGAGGAGCGGGCGGACGTCCTTCGCCAGCGGGTGGACGGGCAGGCCGGCGACGGGGGTCAGATCGAGCGCGCGGTGCGGGCCGTCGTAGGCGACGAGCGCGAGGTTGCCGTAGGCGTCCGCGCCGGCAGGGTCGAAGGTCGGGAACACCTCGACCTGCGCGAAGACCTCGCGGAGGGTGCGGATGACGGACGCGGTCATGAAGGTGTCGCGCCGGAGGCTGCCGATGAGGTTCACGGCGGCGACGCCGCCGGGGGCGAGCCGGGCGCGGACGACGGCGAGCGCCTCGCGGCTGAGCACGTGGCTCGGCGTGATGTCGCCGTTGAAGACGTCGAGGATCACGTAGTCGTAGGTCCGCGGCGTGGCGTTGAGGAAGTAGCGCGCGTCCTCGAGGATCGTGTCGCCCGCGACCTGGAAGCCGAAGTAGCGGCGCGCGACGGCGACCACCTCGGGGTCGATGTCGACGACGTCGCAGCGCACGCCGCGTTGCTCGTACCACATGGGCACGATGCCGGCGCCGAGCCCCACGACCAGGCACCGCCGGCCGCGCGGGTTGAGCGCGTAGGGCAGGAGCTCGAGGAAGTAGCTGTACTCGTAGATCGACTGCCCGGTCGCGACGTCGATGCCGCCCTGGATCAGGCCGTCGATCATCATCTCGCGCGTGTGGATCGGCCCGAACGAGTACTCGACCACCTTCACGTTGCCGTACTGGCCGTCGCGGGCGTAGACGACGGTCGCGCGGGTGCCGCTCGGCATCAGCTTCGAGATCGGCCCGGGCGTCGCGGTCAGCAGCGGCCCGAGCGCGACCAGGAGCGCGGCCGCGGCGACGGCGCGGCGCCGGAACGCGACGAAGTAGGCGACCGCGAGCGCCACCAGCGCGAGGCCCACGCCGAAGAAGATCTGGCGCACGGTGAAGAGGGCGACGAGCACGAAGCCGGTGCCGATGGTCCCGAGGAAGCTGCCGGCGGTCGAGATGGCGTAGAACACGCCGACGGTGCGGCCGAGGCTGCGCACCTCGCGCGCGGCGAGGCGAATGACCCACGGCGACACGCAGCCGAGCAGCATCAAGGCCGGGCCGAAGAGCACCGTCGCGGCCACGAGCGCCCCGGCCCGCAGGCCGAGGGGCACGCAGGCCTTGAGGACCGGCGCCTTGAGCAGCGGCACCAGCAGCACGAGCAGCCCGGCGGCGAGGATGAGCGCGTAGAGCCGCCCGGGCGTGCCGCGGCGATCGGCGAGGACGCCGCCCAGGGCATAGCCGCCGGCGAGCGCGACCAGTGTCACCGTGATGAGGGCGGTCCAGACGAACAGGCTCACGCCGAAGAGCGGCCCGATCACCCGGGAGCCGAGGACCTCGATCACCATCACGAGCGCGCCGCACACGAGCGCCGTGAGGGTCAAGAAGTAGAGGAATGACCGCGACTGGGGCTGGGTCTCGTCCAAGATCTCCTCCGTGCTCGGCTGGGTCTCCACGCCCAGCCGTGGGGCATTTGGCGCAGGGCCGCTCCCCGCCCGGCTGAGGTTGCGGCGCTAAACACATGATCTTCCCACAACTCCGCTGGTTGGCACGCATTCCGCATGCCAGGCCGCCGGTCCATCGTGCGCTCCGCCTCCATCGTCGCCGTGTCCCTGGCGCTCGGCCTGCTCCTGGCCGCCGCCCCCGTGCGCGCGGCGAACACCTGCGTCACCGCCAAGTGCCACGCGAAGGTCGGTCGCGCCAAGCACGTGCACTCGGCCATCAGCGGCGGCGATTGCACCGATTGCCACCAGCAGGTCGAGAAGGAGAAGCACAAGTTCAAGCTGGCGGCCAAGGGCAACGACCTCTGCCTGCAGTGCCACTCCAAGCCGAAGCACCCCAACGTGCACCAGGCGATCGACTCCGGCTGCACGAGCTGTCACCACCCGCACGAGAGCGCGTTCCCCAGCCTCCTGCGGGAGCCGACCCGCAAGGTGTGCGCCGGCTGCCACGACCTCAAGGGCACGCCCCGCCACAAGCCGGTCGCCGGCGGCGACTGCCTCAAGTGCCACGATCCTCACTCGAGCCCCGAGAAGCGGCTGCTGCGCGGCGGCGAGGCGAAGGCGTGTGGGTCGTGCCACCCCGCCGCGAAGCTCATGGCCGCCGGGCCCACCCAGCACCGACCCGTGGCCCAGGGCCGCTGCACCGCGTGCCACCTCGCGCACGGGACGACGCCGAAGCTGCTCGCGAAGCCCATCAACCAGCTCTGCCTCGGCTGCCACTCCCAGAAGGTGAACCTGAAGCGGCGGTTCGTGCACGAGGCGGTCAAGAGCGCCGACTGCACCTCGTGCCACGCGCCGCACGCGTCGCGGGTCGCGCGCCTGCTGCGCAAGCCGGCGACGAAGCTGTGCTACGACTGCCACGAACGCAAGGACAAGACCACCTACGTGCACGGGGCGGTCCTCCTCGGCCGCTGCGCCGTGTGCCACGATCCGCACAGCGCCGACGAGGCCCGGCTCCTGCGCGCGCGCAAGGAGGGCGACCTCTGCTTCAAGTGCCACGCCGACGACATCACCGGCCGCAAGCGGATCCACAAGCCGGTCGCCGAGGGCGCCTGCGGGCGGTGCCACGATCCGCACGGCGCCGCGACCCCGCGCAACCTGCGGAAGCCGCAGCTCGAGCTGTGCGGGGGCTGCCATCCGCAGGCGAAGCCGACCGGCGCCAACGTCCACGCGGCGGCCGCCCGCGGCGGCTGCACGGCGTGCCACGATCCGCACGCGACCGCGAACGCCGGCATCCTCAAGGCGAAGCCGGCGGAGGTGTGCGCGGCGTGCCACGGCCAGAAGGACGGCTATCACGTCGTCGCGAAGCTCGGGGGCCAGCCGCATCCGATGGCGGGCAAGGCCGACCCCAAGCACCCCGGCCGGGCACTGAGCTGCGAGAGCTGCCACGTGATGGTGTCGTCGGACTACCCCAAGCTCTGGTACAGCGGCCAGAGCGCGATGGAGATGTGCGAGCGCTGCCATGGCGGCTCGCTCACGCGGCCCGGGATCGACAAGAACGCGGACAAGCGGCCGGCGCACACGGCGACGAAGCCGAAGGCCAAGGCGAAGTAGCAGGGGGAGAGGGAGCGGGTGACAGGGATGTGGCGTTGGGGAGCGTGGATGGTGGCAGTCGTCCTGGCGGTGGCCGGCGTGAGCGGTTGCGGGGCGACGCAGAAGCCCTCCGCCGTCCCGGAGGTCCTGTGGCCGCCGCCGCCGGAGGTGCCGCGCTTCAAGCTCGCGCGCGTGATCAAGGGCGAGGCGGACTACGAGCCGCCGGCGGGCTGGTGGCGCCGCACGTTCCTCGGGGCCCGCAAGCCGGGCGAGCTGTTCGAGCTGAAGCAGCCGTTCGGCATCGCCTGCCACCCGGCGAAGCGCGTCGTGTACGTGGCCGAGCGCAAGCAGGCCCGGATCATCGCGTTCGACGAGGACACGAAGAAGGTCCGGTTCTACGGCGACGCGGTGGGCGGCAAGCTCGGCCTGGTCCTCGGCATCGCCGTCGACGACGCGGGGGTCGTGTACGCGGTCGATCAGCGGTCCCGCCGCGTGTATGCCTACAACGTGGACGGGTCGCTCCTGCGCGTGTACGGGCAGCACGAGGAGCTCAAGCGGCCCACCGGCGTCGCGGTCGACCGCGCGCGCGGCCGGCTCTACGTCGCCGACCTCGGCCCCCAGGCGATCATAGTCCTCGACCTCGCGACCGGGAGCAAGGTGGCGACCTGGGGGAAGGGCGGGCGCGGCCAGGGCGAGTTCGCCTTCCCGGGCCTGCTGGCGCTCGACCGCCGCGGCAACCTCCTCGTCGCCGACCAGATGAACTTCCGCATCCAGGTGCTCTCGCCGGAGGGCGCCTTCGTCCGCGCGCTCGGGGGCCCGGGCGATCGACCCGGCAGCTTCTTCCGCCTGAAGGGCGTGGCAGTCGACTCCGAGAATCGCGTGTACGCCGTGGACGAGGCGTTCGCGAACGTGCAGGTGTTCCAGAGCGACGGCCAGCTCCTGCTCTTCTTCGGCCAGGGCGGTGATCGGCCGGGGGAGTTCCGGATGCCCGTGGGCGCGTGTGTCACGCCCGATGACGTGATCTGGGTCGCCGAGGCCATGGGTTCCCGCATCCAGGGCATCCGCTTCCTGCGCAACGCCCACGTCCCCTCCCGCGCCCCCGCGAGCCAGCCGGCCTCCGCCCCGCATCCGTAGCGCGCGATTGGGTGCGTCATTATTCTCACCGCTGCGTGTGAACACGCAGCCCGCCGCACCGCCTCCGGCCCCCGCCCAAGAACGTCAATTGTTTCGGCCAGGTGCAACGATGGTCAGTTGCGCCATGGTGGCACGCGGCTTGCTGTATGTCTTTCCCAGTCACTCAACCAGGGGGGTACAGGAGGGCAGCATGCGCAGGATTCTTCAGGTGGCGGTGGTGGCGGCGACTCTGATTGGGGCGGCCGCGTATGCCGGGATTGCCGGCTCGAAGCATGACCTCTCGCTCAACTTCGCCGGCTTCAACCCGGCGGGCTCGGCGCCCACGAACGAGATCTGTCGGCCGTGCCACACGCCGCACAACGCGAACGGCAACCTCGTGCCGCTGTGGAACCACACGACCACGACCCAGACCTTCATTCCGTACACCAGCACGACGATGACGGGCGGCACGGCCGGCGTCCCCACGGGCGGCAGCCTGGCGTGCATGTCCTGCCACGACGGCATCACCGCGGTCGACGCGTTCGGCGGCTCGACCACGGGCGGCCACGCGATGGCCGGCGCCAGCACGGCGAACCTCGGCCTCGACCTCAGCAACGACCACCCGATCGGCTTCTCGTACCAGGCCTCGGTCGCCGCCGACCCCGGCATCATCGCTCCCGCGACCCCCGGCGTCTGCGTCACCCTCGCGGGCACGACCTGCGAGACCCCGCTCTACGGCGCGACCGGCAACATGGAGTGCGCCACGTGCCACGCCGTGCACGGCAGCGGCGTCATCCCGAAGTTCCTGCGCGTCAACAACGCGGGCAGCGCGCTCTGCCTGAAGTGCCACAACAAGTAAGCGATTCACCGAGAGGGCGGGCCGCGGTCCGCCCTCTCTCGTGAGACGGCACCGCCAAATTTTCGTATGCGGTTGAGTGACTCCCCGGACCCATGGCGCCGTCTTCCGCTCCACCTCCCATCTTTGACCCGGAGCCGCTGCTGCCCGCCGCGCTGAGCCTGGGCGGCCACCCGCTCGATCTCCCGCACGTCGATCGCCCGCTGCTCGACCTGCTCATGCTGCTCGAGGGGAGCATGCGGCTGATGTCGGTCGCCGAGCTGTGCGCGAAGTACGGCTACCGCTCCACCCGCAGCTACTACGAGAAGCGCCGGCTGTTCGAGCGCCAGGGCGTGGCCGGGCTCCTGCCACAGCCGCGCGGGCCCAAGCGGCCGTCCCGGCGGACGCCCTCGGTCGAGCAGCGGGTCGTCGCGGCGCGGGTCCGCGACCCGGACCTCGCGGCGGCGCAGATCGCGGAGCGCCTGCGGGCCGCGGGCGTGCGCCTCAGCGCCCGCTCGGTCGAGCGCATCCTCAGCGACTACGGGCTGACGCGAGGGCCATGAATGGCCGCGGGCCCGCGCATCCGGTGGGGGAGCCGACGCCGGCCGGGCGGTGCGGCGGCCGCGCTCGCGCTCGCGCTCGGGGTGCTCGCCACGGCCACCGCGCAGGCGCAGCGCCCGTACATGGAGGGCGAGCTCGGCCAGCGCGGCCTCGTCACGCTGCCGCTGCCCACGACCCTCGGCGAGCGCGTGTACACCTTCGGCCTGCACTCCGGCTATCTGTGGGAGCATGGCCAGAGCTCCTGGCGCGTCGACGGCGTGAGCGCGGGCTTCGGCGTCTCGCGCCGTCTCGACCTGAGCGCCGCGATCGGCCTCGACCGGGCGTGGCAGCGTGACCTCCCGGCCGGGTGGACGGGGCAGGTGGCGGCCAAGATGATCCTGCGCGAGCAGACCGAGGTGCTGCCAGCGGTCGGCGCGACGCTCGCGATCGGGCACACGCCGGTGGTCACGCTCGATCCGCGCCTGCTGCTCGAGAAGACGTTCCTCCGCGACCGCCTCGTGGTCGGCGCGGGCGGCGGGATGCGCGGCGCCGTCGACGGCGCCCGGGTCGGCGCGCTCGTCGGGGGCGGCGTCGGGTTCGCCAACAACGGGCGCTGGGTGGTTGCGGCCGAGGTGCAGGGGCTCACGGGGGCGGGCCCGGAGAACCGGGGCCGCGCCGCGGGCGCGTTCGGGCTGCGCCTGGGCGAGCTCGTCACCGTCTACGTCGGCGGCGGCTACGGCTGGGGCGCGGACGCGGGCGCGCGGGTCACCGTCAGCCTGGTCGTCGGCACCGCCGGACAGCGGGACAAGGACTCCGACGGGGACGGCATCCCCGATCGGCTGGACAAGTGCCCCTTCGAGCCCGAGGACTACGACGGCTTCCAGGACGACGACGGCTGCCCGGATCCCGACAACGACGGCGACGGCATCCCCGACGCGCTGGATCCGACGCCGAACGGCGAGCCGCCGGAGGTGGCGACCGGGCCCGCGTTCAGCCACCCGCGGCCGCGGCTCCGGCTCGGCGTGCCCATCCGGCCGATCCCGGTCGGCGTCCTCCTGGGCGCGTTGCCGCTCCCGCCGCCTTCGCCCAAGCACGAGGATCTCGACGCCGACGAGGCGGCGGCCTCCGCGCCGGCGCCGGCGGTCGCGGTCGCCCCG
>DASXVK010000365.1:0-4219 GCA_036504295.1 Polyangia bacterium | reverse complement strand
CGCGGGCGCGGCCTCGCCCGAGGCGGCGGCCGCGGGCTGCGTCCCGGCCGGCGCCTCCTCGCGGGCGGTGGTCTCGGCCGCGGCGGGGGCCGGGGCGGCCGCGGCCTCCTCCTCGGGCAGCTCGGCCTCCATCTCGAGGGTCAGGATCTCGACCGGCGGCGGCGGCAGCGCGTAGGGCGCCGGGTCCGGCGACGGCACCGGGACCGGCGCCGGGTCCGGCGCGGCCGCCCCGGCGCGCGGACGCCACGCCGGCATCGTCGTCTCTTCTTCGCCGCTGGCGGGCTTCTCCGGGAGCACCGGCGGCCACGCCGCCAGGGTGCCCTCGCCGAGGTCGCCGTGCAGAGGCTGCTCGGAGCGCATCCACGGCCGCGTCTGCTCGTCGTCGGGCTGCCAGCGGGGGATGGTGGGCTCGACGTCCGTGGTCTCGGGCGCCGCCTCGTGCGCCGGCCCGGCGGCGGGCGCGGAGGTGTCGACCGCGACGTGCTCCGGCACCCCGGCGTCGAGCGGGGCCTCCTCGCCGGCCTGCCGGCCGAGATCGGGGATGGCCTTGAGCGCCTCCTCGAGGGCGGCCTCGGACGGCTCGGGCGGCGCGGGCGCGGCCTCGACGGGCGCCGCGGCGGAGACGACGGGAGCGGCCGGGGCCGGGGGCGGGGCCTCTGGGGCGGGCGCCGCGACGGCAGCAGGCGCCGGCTTCGGCGCCGGCTCCGGCTCCGGCGCGGCGGGCGCGGCGGCCCGGGCGGGGCGCGCGGCGGCCGGCTTCTCGAACGACGCCTCGGCGGCCTCCTGCTCCTCGTCCGGCAGGCGGCTGACGAGGAAGCGGCTCATGCGCCGCGCGGGACCGTGGCCCGCGTCGACCTCCAGGGTGCGACGGCACGCCGCGAGCGCGTCGCGGACGAGTCCGCTGCGGGCGAAGATGTCGCAGGCCTTGAACAGCGACTCCGCGGCCGGACCGCTCTGCCCGTCGGCGATCTGCAGATCGGCCAGGGCGGTCCAGTTCTCCGGGTCGTACGGATCCTTCTCGCACGCCTCCTTCAGGAGGGCGAGCGCCTTGTCCTTGTTGCCGCGCTTCTGCTGTTCCGCGGCCTTGCGCCGAAGCTTGCTTTGGTCCTTGGCCATGGGGGGCCGTCTCGGGCCCCTACTATATCGGACGCCCCCGGGAATTCCAACGCGTTCCCCGCCGCGCCCGGCGCCGCTCCGAGGCGCCGCACTTGAATCTTGCGTCCCGGCCGCGGCTCTCACACTGTAGAGCGACGTCCTACCGGGTGGCCGCTCTCCCCGACACGAGGTACCGAGATGCCGATCTACGAATTTCGCTGCGCCGACTGCGGCCATGTCTTCGAGGAGCTGGTGCTCCGCAAGTCCGATGAAGCCGGCCTCGCCTGTCCGCGCTGCGCCAGCCACGCCGTCGAGCGCGAGCTCTCCGCCTGCGCCATCGGTGGGGGCGGCGGCAGCGGCGGCGGATCCTGCGCCCCCCGCGGAGGGTTCTCCTGAGGTTAGGCCCCGCGCGGCGGTCCGCCGCGCACGCTCGCATGGCTCGCCTTGCCGGCACCGCGGCGAGCGGCTACCCTCCCCGTCGATGCCCGCCCCCGCCCACTGCCGTCGTCGCGCCCGGGGCGCCGTCCCGGCATGAGGCTCGGCCTCACCGCCCTCGCCGTCGCCGCCGGCGCGGCCGCGCTCGTCGTCGCCTTCGCCCCGCTCGACCTGTGGCCCCTCGGCCTCGTCGCGCTCGGGCCGCTGTGGCTGGCGGTGCGACACGCCCGAGCGCGGCGCGCGTTCGGCCTCGGCCTGCTCATGGGGGCGCTCACCTACGCGGGCGGCTTCTACTGGGTCACGAACACGCTGCGCGACTTCGCCGCCATGGGCTGGCCGCTGACGCTCGCGCTGCTGGCGCTCCTGTGCCTGGCCGGCGGCGCCGCCGTGGGGCTCTGGGCCGTGGTCGCGAGCGTGCTCTGGCGGCGCACCGCCCTGCCCGCCCTGCTCGTGGCGCCGCCGCTGTGGGCGGCTGTCGAGCACCTCTGGCCCACGCTCTTCCCCTGGCACCTCGGCGACAGCCTGCACGGCTGCAACACCCTCGCGCAGCTCGCCGATCTCGGCGGCATGAGCGGGCTCTCGCTGCTGTGCGCCACGGCCGGCGTCGGCCTGGCCGAGACGCTCGCGCGGCTCCGCGCCGGCACGCCGCGCTGCGACGCCCTGCGGCCGGCCGCCGCCGCCGTGGTCGCGCTCGCCCTGGGCGCCGCGTACGGCGCCTGGCGCGGCGCGGACGTCGCGGCGCAGGCCGCGGTCGCGCCGCGGGCGACGGTCGGCGTCGTGCAGGGCAACATCGGGATCTACGACAAGGAGCGGGTCGGCCTGGCCGAGCGCAACACCCGGCAATTCCTCGCGCTGTCCCACGACCTCGTCGCGCGCGGCGCGGAGCTGGTGGTGTGGCCCGAGACGACCGTGCAGGAGCCCGTCTGGCTCGGCCAGCCGGTGGCGCCGCCGTACGTGCGGCTCGCGGCGCCGCTGCTCACGGGCGGCCTCGCGGCCCGGCAAGAGGGCCCGCGGCTCGAGTGGTACAACGTCGCCTACCTCGTCGAGCGCGGCGTCGTGCGCGGGCTCGTCCCGAAGAACCGGCTGCTGCTCTTCGGCGAGTACCTGCCGTTCGAGCGCCTGGTCCCGGGGCTGCGCCGCCTCTTCCCCCACGCCGGGGCCCTCACGCCCGGGCGCACGAGCCAGACGCTCGTGAGCGGGCGCGCCCGCATCGGCGTGCTCATCTGCTACGAGGACGTGCTGCCCGCCTTCGCGCGGGCGGTCGCCGCGCAGGCGCCGGCGCCCAACCTCCTCGTCAACGTCACGAACGACTCCTGGTTCGGCCGCAGCACCGAGCCGTACGAGCACGCGTACCTGGCGAGCTTCCGCGCCATCGAGCTGCGCCGCAGCCTGGTCCGGGCGACCAACACCGGGCTCTCCTGCCTCATCGATCCGCGCGGCCGGATGATCGCCCGCGGCGGTCTCTTCCAGGCCGAGACCCTCATCGCGGCGGTGCCCCTCCTCGAGGGGCAGACCGTCTACGCCCGCCTCGGGGACTGGCCCGCCCTCGCCGGCATCGCGGCCGGCCTCGGGCTCGCCGCCCTCGCCTTCGCCCGGCGCCGCCGGGCACCAGTGGAGCCCTCATGATCCGCCGACTCCTGCTCGTCGCGTGTCTCGCCGCCCTCGCCGGGGGCTGCATCCCGGCGCGGTTCGTGCGCTTCGAGGCGCGCGAGGTGCGCGCCGTCAAGGTGCTCACCGTCCGCGAGGACGCCGCCGATCTCGTGCTCACCGCCGTGGTCGTCAACCCGAACCCGATGGCCGCCCGGGTGCGCTCCCTCAGCTACAAGATCTTCGTCGCCGAGCGGCTGCTCGGCCGCGGCGCGCGCGCCGGCGCCTTCGACGTCGCGGCGCACGGCGAGGCGGTGGTCGATCTGCCGGTGCGGGTCGCGTTCGCCGACATCCCGGCGGACCTCCCGGCGGCGGTCAGCGGGCCCGACGTGCCCTACCGCGCCGAGGTGGCCGTCGACGTCACCTCGCGGCTCGGCGACCACCACTTCGACCTCAATCGCAAGGGCACGGTCCGCATCGCCGACGCGGCGCGCATGGCCGTGATGGGCGACTTCGCCGCCCGGGTGCTCCAGGTGCGCGGCGTGCGCCTGCTCCCGATCCAGCTGGACGGCGTCACCGTGGTCGCCGATCTCGAGGTGCGGAACCTCTTCCCCTTCCCGCTCGAGATCCGCCGGGTCGAGTACGCGGTCAGCCTGGCCGGCGCGCCGCTCGGCGAGGGGCGCCACGATCAGCCCATCGTGCTGCCGGCGCGCGGCAAGGCCGCCGTCGCGATGAAGCTGAAGGTGCCGCTCACGTCACTCGGCACGGTCGCCCGCGCCATTGGCCAGGGTGGCACCGACGTGCGCGTGACCGGCCGCGCCTACCTCGCCCCCATCGCGGGCATCAGCGTCGTCCCCTTCGACGTCCGGCCCGATCCGGCGCTGCTTCGTCGCTAGGAGATCGCCAGGAGCCCCCGCCGCTACCTGGCCTCCTGCTGCGGGTTCTCGTCGTCGTCCTCGTCGTCGTCGTCCGCGGCCGCGGCCTTCGCGTCCCCCAGGTTGAGCCGCTCCTTGATCTCCTGGCCCGCCTTGAAGAAGGGCAGCCGCTTCGGCTTGACCGCGACCGGCTCGCCGGTGCGGGGGTTCTTGCCGGTGTACGCGCC
>DASXVK010000364.1:0-19817 GCA_036504295.1 Polyangia bacterium | reverse complement strand
CGCGCCCGGGAGGGCAGTCGCATGAGCTTCGCGGTGGTCACGGGAGCGTCCTCGGGGATCGGCCACGCCTTCGCGCTGCGGCTCGCCGGCCGCGGCCACGACCTGGTCGTGGTCGCGCGGCGGCGGCCGCGGCTCGAGGAGCTGGCCGGGCAGGTGCGGACCGCCCACGCCCGGCGCGTCGAGGTGGTCGAGGCCGACCTCGCCACCGCGGCGGGCCGCGACCGGCTGTGGCAGGCCACCGAGCGGCTCGGCGAGCCGGTCGAGATGCTCGTCAACAACGCGGGCTTCGGGCTGGCCGGCTCGTTCCTCGAGCTCGACCGCGAGCGCCAGCTCGAGATGGTGGCGCTCAACGTCACGGCGGTCACCGATCTCGCCCACCGCTACCTCGGGTCGATGGTCGCCCACGGGCGCGGCGCGCTCGTGAACGTGGCGTCGCTCGCCGCGTTCCAGCCGGTGCCGTACTTCGCCGCCTACGCCGCGACGAAGTCCTACGTGCTCGCGCTGACCGAGGCGCTCGAGGAGGAGGTCCGGAGCGCGGGCGTGCGCGTCCTCGCGCTGTGCCCGGGGCCGGTGCCGACCGAGTTCCAGGACATCGCGGGCACGAAGCTCGAGGGCGCGGTGAAGATCGTCACCACGACCCCCGAGGAGTGCGTCGACCTGGCGCTCGCCGGCCTCGACGAGGGCCGCGTCTTCGTCGTCCCCGGCGTCTACAACCGCATCCTCGCCAGCACCGTGGGCCACTTCCCGCGCCGGGCCGTCACGCGCCTGGCGGGCGCCGTGTACCGCAACCGCACCCGGCGCTGACCGCGGTCGTAGCGCCTCTGTGCCAGGTGACGGCGCCGCCGGCGGCGCGGTATCATGCCGCCATGCCCCGCCGCCGCGCCCTCCTGCCGTGCCTGCTCTTCCTCTGCGCCTGTGGCGACGCCACGACGCCGGTCCCGGCCGCCGATCGGGCGGCCGCGCGCGTGGTCGCGACCGCCGGGGATCTCATCGGCGGCCCGAAGGCGAGCGGGCAGGTGGGCGACTTCCTCCTCACCAACACCAAGGTCCGCTTCATCATCGCCGGCGCGGGGCGGACGCGGGCGTGGTTCCCGGTGGGCGGCTGCCTCATCGACGCCGACCGCGTGCGGCCGACCGGCGGCGAGGACCGGCTGCAGGAGATGATCACCCGGCTCGGGCCGTTCCGCCTCCTCTACGCCGAGAAGGTCGAGGTCGCGCGCGACGGCTCCGACGGCGGCGACGCGGTCGTGCGCGTGACCGGCTACGACATCGCGACGCCGATCCTCCAGTCGGCGGCGCCGCTGCCGCCGACGAACGTGACCGCGGTCACCGAGTACCGCCTCGCCCCCTACGCCGAGAGCCTCGAGGTGCGCACCACGGTCACCGACGCGAGCGGCCGCGGCGCCTCGTTCCAGGCCGGCGACCTCTTCGTCATGGGCGACTTCCTCACGCTGTTCGCGCCCGGCTTCGGCACCGATCACGACGCCTTCTCGCTGGCCGGGAACCTGCGCTACCTCGCCGCGTTCGGCGGGCCCGTCTCCTACGCCTACATGGCGCCGGGGCGGAAGCTGAGCCTGCTGATGCCGCAGGCCGAGGTGTTCGGCATCGGCACCGAGCGGCTCGACGTCCCGGCGCACGGCTCTAAGACCTTCACGCGCCGCTTCGTCGTGGGCGAGGGCGACACCGCCGGGCTGCTGCCCGCGATCGTGCGGCTCGAGGGCGGCGCTCCCGCGGCGCTCGCGGTCGTGAGCGGCACCGTCACCGAGCAGCACACCGGCGCCGCGGTCGCCGGCGCGCAGGTGGAGCTGGCCGACGGCGCGGGGCCGTACGCCATCGCCGTGACCGCCGCCGACGGCACCTACCGCGCCCCGCTCGAGCGGGCGGGCTACACGACCAGGGTGAGCGCGGCCGGCCGCACCGGCCTCTCCGTCGGCGGGCTCACGCTGCCGGCCGGGGTCACCGCGCTGCCGGGGCAGGACCTGCAGGTCTCCGACACCGGCCGCTACGCGGTCGTGATCGACGACGCCGCCGGCGGGCCGTGCCCGGCCCGGCTCCAGATCTACGACGCGACGGGCGCAGACGTCAGTCGCTACCTCTCGGCCGACGGGCGCGGCGGTGGCGAGCTCCCGGCGGGCGACTACCGGGCGGTGGTCTCGCGCGGCTACGAGTGGGACGCGGCCGAGGTGCCGTTCGCGATCACCGCCGGCGCGTCGACCACGGTGGCCGCCACGCTCGCGCGCGTCGTCGACACGGCGGGCTACGTCGCCATCGACTCGCACACGCACACCGCCTACTCGGTGGACAGCCAGCTCGACCCCGGCGAGCGCGTCGCCCAGGCCCTCGCCGACGGCGTCGAGCTCGTCATCACGACCGAGCACGATCTCCTCTGGGACATGGCGCCGCTCGCCCGGGAGCTCGGGGTCAACGGCGGCCTCGCCACCGCGCTCGGGTGCGAGGTCTCGCCCGAGAAGGGCCACATCAACGGCTACTCGCTCACCCCGGGGCCGGCCGCGGACACCGACGGGTACTGGCCGGTGAAGTGGTGGCGCGAGGACGCCCGCCACGAGTACCAGGAGCTGCTCTGGCCGGCGGCCATCTTCGCGGCGCTGCGCGGCAAGCTGGACGCGAAGGTCGTCCAGCTCAACCACCCGCGCTCCTCCACCATCGGCGTCCTCTACTGGGTCGACTACGACCCGGCGCGCGGCCTCGCGGACATGGACCCGACCCACTTCGACATGAACTGGGACGTCATCGAGGTGTGCAACGCCGGCTGCGACGCGGCCCCCGACTCGGGCGACAGCCGGTCGCTGCACGACTACTACAGCTTCCTCAACCAGGGCTACGTGCGCGGCGCGGTCGGCGTGTCGGACGCCCATGGCTCCGGGGAGCTGCTGGGCCGCGCGCGCACCATGGTGCCGGTCGCCGATGACGACCCGGCGCACCTCGACCTCGACGAGGTGTGGGGCGCGCTCAAGGCGGGGCGCGGCGTGGTCCTCGACGGCGCGTTCGTCACCGCCAGCGTGCGCGACGACGCCGGTACGGCGGTCGGCATCGGCGGCCTGGCGCGGGCGACCGGCGCCCAGGTGACCCTCCACGTGACGGTGCAGGCGCCGCCGTGGATCCCGGCCGACCACATCCGCGTCGTCGTCAACGGGGCCGAGGCGGCGAGCGTGGCGATCCCGGCGACCGGCGACCCCCGGCCCGCGCTGCGCTTCGACGGCGACCTCGTCCTCGACGGCCCGGCGGCCGACGCCTGGGTCGTGGTCATCGTCGACGGCGACACCGGCATGGCCCCGGTGCTCCCGGGCAAGAAGCCGCGCAGCATCACGAACGCGCTCTTCCTCGATCGGAACGGGAACGGGACGTTCGACCCGCCGGGCGTGTAGCCCGGGCCCGGAAAGTCGGTTGCTTAACCGTGGTTGACGCGTAAGATCGTCCGGACCCGGGGGACCGCCCGCTGATCATGCCGCGCCGCCTGCTCGTGCTGTGGCTGCTGTGCCTCCCCGGCCTCGCCGGGGCGGCGCCCCCGCCCGCCAACCCCTTCGCCGCCGAGGTGCAGGAGCGCCTCGAGCGCCTGCGGCGCGAGGCCGGGCGGCCCGAGGCGGTGGTGGCGCTCCTGGGCGTGCTCGATCCGTGGGACCACGGGCGGCAGGCCGACCTGTGGGACTACGCGCCCGCGGCCGCCATCGAGGCGCTCCTGCGCGAGGCGGCCGGGCCGCGCAGCCACCCGCTCGTGCGCGCGCGGGCCGAGCTCCTGCTCGCGGTGGCCGCCGACCGGCGCGGCGACGCGGCCGAGGCGGCCCGCCGGCGCGCCGCGGTCGGCCTCATCACCGAGTGGCTCGTCGCGGGCCCGTTCGACAACGAGGGGCGGGGCGGCTACGCGGCCGCGGCGCCGCCCGAGGCCGAGGCGGCCGGTCCGACGCCGATGCAGGCGCGCTACGCCGGCAAGGACCGGCGGCAGGTGGGCTGGCGGCGCTACCCGCCGCTGGCGTCGGCGGGCTTCGTCGGCCTCGCGCCGGTCATCAAGCCGGACGCCAACGCCTGCGCCTACGCCGTGACGTACGTCGAGTCGCCCGGCGCGCAGGACGCGGCGGTGCGCGTGGGCTCGGGCGGCGCCGTCAAGGTATGGCTGAACGGCGCGCTCGCCCTGGGTCGGGACGTGTACCGGCCGGCGCGCTTCGATCAGGACGCCGCCGCCGCGCGCCTGCGCCGCGGGTGGAACCGGATCCTCGTCAAGTCGTGCACGACGGCGGGCCGCTGGGGCTTCTTCCTGCGGCTCACCGACCGCGCCGGGCGGCCGCTGCCGGGGCTGCGGGCGAGCGCCGACCCGGCGCTCGGCGCCCAGGCGGCGCCCGCCGCCAACCCGACGGCCGCACCGGTCACGGCGCTCGGCGCCCTGCTCCAGGCGCGGGCGGCGCACCGGCCGCGCGACGCCGGCGCGCAGCGCGATCTCGCGCTGTACCTGCTCCACGTCGCGCCCGACGATCCGACCGACAAGCGGCCGCAGGCGGCCGCCGAGCGCGCCGTGGCCGCCCGGCCCGACGCCGAGTCGCTGCGGGTGCTGGCCCGGTGCAGCCCGGAGCCGAACGACCGCCGGCGCGCCCTCGAGCGGGCCCTGCGCGCGCTGCCCGCGCCGGCCGCCGGTCCGGCGCGGCGGCTCCGCGCCCGGCTCCTGGCCGAGCTCGGCAACGCGTACGCCGACGCGCGGCGCGAGCGCAAGGCCGCCGCGCTGTGGCAGGACGCGCTGCGCGCCGACCCGTACTTCTTCCCCGCGTCGATCCGCCTCGCCCACCTGGCCGCCGACCGCGGCCTGGGCGCCTACGCCGAGCGGTCGCTGCGCGAGCTGGCCGACCGCTTCCCCGACGCCGCCGTGGTCGCCCGTGAGCGCGCCGCCCTGCTCGCGCGCCGCGGCCGGCGCGCCGAGGCGCAGGCGCTGTGGCGCGCGCTGCTGGCGACCCACGCCGACGACCTCGAGCCGCTGCGCGAGCTCTTCGACGCCGCCCGCGTGCGCGGGCGCTTCGACGAGGCGCTCGCGCTCAACGCGCGGATGCAGCGCGCGCGCCCCGAGCTCACCTCGCTCTACTTCGACCGCGCCACCGTCCTCGAGGTCGCGGGCCGGACCGGGGAGGCCGCGCGCATGCTCGACGACGCGCTGCGCCTGATGCCCGAGGACGTGCGGCTGCTCGAGCGCCAGGGCAAGCTCCTCATGCGCCTCGGCCGCCGCGACGAGGCCCTCAAGCACCTGCGCCGCGTGCTCGAGCTCACGCCGCAGAACGCGGAGCTGCGCGACTACCTCGCCACCGAGGACCCGGCCCGCGAGTCCAGCCTGGCGCGGGCCTACGCGCGCGACGCGCGGCCGCTCGTCGCCGAGGGGCGGGCGCGCTCCTTCACCGACGAGGCCCGCCGGCCGTCGGCCGCGGCGCTGCTCGACCTCGAGGTGACGCAGGTCCACGACAACGGCCTCAGCGAGACCTTCGCCCAGCGCCTCATCCTCATCCTCGACGAACGCGGCGCGCGCGAGCAGGTGGACCAGGTCATCCGCTACACGCCCGACACCCAGTCGGTCGAGGTGCGCGTGGCCCGGGTGCACCGGGTCGACGGCCAGACCGTCGAGGCGGCCGGCCGCGACGACCGCGACCTGTCGGAGCCCTGGTACAGCACCTACTACGACGTGCGCGGCCTCGCCGTGCGCATGCCGGCGCTCAAGCCCGGCGACGTCGTCGAGATCCAGCACGTCATCTCCGACATCGGCCGGCGCAACCTCTTCGCCGACTACTTCGGCACCGTGCACTTCATGGCCGAGGACATCCCGCGGCTGCACTCCGAGTACGTCCTCGTCACGCCGCGCGCGCGCGCGTTCCACTTCAACGCGCCGCGCCTGCCCGGGCTGCGGCGCGAGGAGAAGGTCGCCGGCGACCTGCGCATCTACCGCTTCAGCGCCGCGGACGTGCCGCGCGTCGAGCTCGAGGCCGGGATGCCGGGGTGGAGCGAGTCGGCGCCGTACATCCACGTCTCGACCTACCGCACGTGGGGCGAGGTGGCCGCCTGGTACTACGGTCTCATCAAGGAGCAGCTCGTCGCGGACGACGCGATCCGGGCCGCGGTGCGACAGGCGACCCGCGGCCTCACCGACGAGCGCGCCCGCGTGAGCGCGGTCCACAACATGGTGGTCAAGAACACGCGCTACGTGGGCCTCGAGTTCGGCATCCACGGCTACAAGCCGTATCGCACGACGCAGGTCTACGCGCGCAAGTTCGGCGACTGCAAGGACAAGGCGGCGCTGCTCGTGGTGATGCTGCGCGAGATCGGGGTCAAGGCGCACCTCGTGCTGCTGCGGACGCGGCGCTCCGGCGACATCGCCGACTCCCCCGCCTCGCTCGCCGTCTTCGATCACGCCATCGCCTGGGTGCCGAAGTACGACCTCTACCTCGACGGCACCGCCGAGTTCGCCGGGACGCGCGAGCTGCCCGGCCAGGACCAGGGCGTGCCGGTGCTCCACATCCTCGACGGCGAGGGCCGGTTCGGCCGCACGCCGGTGAAGCCGGCCCGCGAGAACCGCGTCGCGCGCCGCCTGACGGTGCGCCTCGCCGCCGACGGCGGCGCCCGCCTCGAGGAGACGGTCACCGTCGCCGGCCAGGCGGCGCAGGAGTGGCGGTCGCACTACCAGTCGCCGGGGCAGCGCCGGGAGCGCTACGAGAAGGCCATGAACGCCGCCTTCCCCGGGGCCCGCGTGCTCGCGGTCGAGATGCCGCACCTCGCCGACCTGGAGCGGCCCGTCGAGGTGCGCGGGGTGCTCGGCGCGCCGGCCGTCGCGCGCCCCGAGGGCGCCGTGCGCGTGGTGCGCGCCGGCGGTCGCGAGAGCGAGCTCGGCCGCGCCTACGCGCGCCTGTCGGAGCGGCGCTCCGACCTCGTCCTCGGCTACCCGTGGGAGCAGGCCGAGGAGATCGTCTACGAGCTGCCGCCCGGCTGGACCGTGCAGCAGCTCCCGCCGGCGCGTGAGCTCACGACGCCGTTCGGCCGCTTCAAGCTCGCCGTCGCGCAGCACGGCGCGGCCGTGAAGGTCGAGCTGCTGCTGCAGGTGGATCGCTTCCGCTTCACCCGCGCCGAGTACCCGGCGCTCCGCCGCTTCCTCGTCGAGGTGGACGCGGCGCTCAACCACGGGATCGTGCTCAAGCCATGATCGCGCGCGCAGTACCGCGCCCCGAAAGCTCGGGGCCAGTCCGGCCTGGGCTCCACAGGAAGCCGGGAAGCCGGGAAGGGGTCTCGGGTCGGAGAAGGAATAGCGACCGGCTCGTCGAGCACGCTGCCCTCGAGCCGGGCATCCCTCGCCCAATCCTCCTTCCTGACTTCCCGTCTTCCTGTTCAATTCATCCTTTCGGGCGGGCACGAGCTTGCGGGGTGCTGTACTTGGCCTTCGCGGGGCTCCTCGCCGCGGCTGCCGTCGCGACCGGCTGCGGACCGTCCGGCCGGGCGCCGGCGACGCCGCGGCCGCCCACCCTCGAGCAGCTCCGGGACCAGGCGCGCGAGCAGGCGCGCGTCCCGGGCGACGCGGCCAGCCTGCGGGAGGCGGGGTGGCTCGAGCTGCTGACCGGCGACACCGACGCCGGCACCGCCCGGCTCGAGCAGGCGCTCGAGAAGGACCCTCACCACCCCGACACGCTGCTCGGGCTCGCCCTGATGCGCCAGGACGCGGGCCATTTCGCCGAGGCCCGCGACGCCTGGCTGCTGCTCCTGCGCGAGGCGGCCGCGACGCCCGGTGACCCGCGCGCGGCGGCCGCCGCCGCCCTCGCCGCCGACCGGCTCGACGCGGGCGCCGACGAAGCCCCCGGCGTCATCGGGCTCACCCGCCGCCTGGGGGAGCTCCCCCAGGCCCTGCCGCCCGCGGCGCGCCGCGGCGTCCTCGCGCTGCGCGCGCGCCTCGCCCGCAAGCGGGGCGACGAGCGCGCGGCGCTCGGCCTGGAGGCGGCCATGGGCTGCGTGCCGCGCTGGGGCGTCATCGGCCCCTACGGCAACCTGCCCCGGCTCGAGCTCGCGCGCGCGTTCCCGCCCGAGACCCCGGCCGGCCTCGCGCAGCCGCAGCACAGCGCCGGCGAGGACCTCGAGCTGCGGATCGCGAGCGGGCGCGGCTGCCGCCTCGCCGCGGAGTCCCAGACGGGTCGGGCGGGCGTGCTCTACGGCGTCGCCGGCTTCAGCCTGCCGCGGGCCACCCCGGCGGTGCTCGTGATCGAGAGCGACGTCGGCTTCGTCGCCGCCGTCGACGGCCGCGTCGTGCTGCGGCGCGACGATCCCGCGCGCTTCGAGCCGCTGCGGCGGGAGGTGAGGCTCGAGCTCCCCCCGGGCGCGCACCGGCTCGTGGTCAAGCTCGGCGCCAGCGGCCGCGCCGACGCCACGGTGGTCCTCGCGACCCCGGCGGGCGCGCCGCTCCCGGGCCTGCGGTTCGTCGAGCCGGCCGCGGCGTCCGCGGGCGAGCCGCCGCGCGTCGTCACGGCCGCGCCGCCGCCCGCGCCGGCCGCGCCCGGCGCCGCCGGCCGCTTGATCGGCCGCTTCCTCGCCGCGTACGAGGCCTATGGCGCCGGCGACAGCGACCGCGCCGAGGAGCTGTGCGCGGCGCTGCTCGCCGAGGCGCCGTCGTTCGCCAGCGGCCTCTTCCTGCGGGCGCGGATCGCGCTGCGCGACCCGGCGCGGCCGCGCGCCGTGAGCCGGACCCTCGCCCGCGCCGCCCTCGGGCGCGTCCTCACGCTCACGCCGCGGCACCCCGGCGCGCTCTTCGAGCTGGCGCTGCTCGACATGAACGACGAGCGGCCGCGCGACGCGCTGGCCCGGCTCGTCGAGGCACGCAAGGGGGCGCCCGCGCGCGCCCGCATCGACCTCACGCTCACGGACCTCTACGACGCCCGCGGCTGGGACCGCGAGTCCGAGCTCAGCCTGGCGGACGCGGAGAAGAAGAACCCCGAGTCGTGCCGCGCCCTCGAGTCGCGCGGCGGCGTGCTGCAGAAGCGCCGGGACGTGCCCGGCCTGCTGAAGCTCGCGGCCCGGCTGCGCGCCTGCGACGCCGAGTCCGAGTACCCGGCGCAGGGCTACCGCGAGGCCGACGACCTCCCCACCGCCGTCGCCGAGTACCGCCGGCTGCTGGCGCTCGCGCCGCAGCGCGAGTCGGCGCGCTCCGATCTGGCCGAGGTGCTGCTCCAGTCCGGCGACGCGCCGGGCGCGGCCGCCGAGCTCGCCGGCCTGGTGCGGCTCTACCCGCGCCGGCCGGCCTACCGCCTGCGGCTGGCGGACGCGCTGCTCGCCGGCGGGGCGGAGGCGGCCGCCCGCCGCGCGCTCGAGGAGGGCATCGCGCGCATGCCGGAGGCGGCCGAGCTGCACAAGGCGCTCGAGGCGCTCGGCGTCCCCGGGCCGCTCGAGCCCTTCCGCCTCGACGGCCGCGAGGTCATCGCCGCGTTCGAGCGCGGCCGGCGCGCGTACGGCAGCCCCGCCGTCTACGTCCTCGACCGCACCGTGACCCGCGTCTTCCCCGGCGGGGCCCGGCTCACGCTCACGCACAACATCATCAAGATCCTGACCAAGGAGGGCGCCGAGAAGTTCGGCGAGGTGCAGGTGCCCGAGGGTGCGGACGTGCTGCTGGCGCGCACGGTCAAGCGCGACGGCACCACGCGCGAGCCCGAGGAGATCGCGGGCAAGCAGGGCGTCTCGGCCCCCGACCTCGAGGCCGGCGACTACGTCGAGTTCGAGTACGTCGTGCCCGAGGAGGCGCCCGCCGCGTTCCCCGGCGGCTTCGCCGCCGAGCGGTTCTTCTTCCGCTCGTACGACGCGCCGCTCGACCGCACCGAGTACGTCGTGGTCACGCCCGCGGGGCTGCCGCTCATCGTCGACGCCCGCGCCGACGCGCCGGCCGTCGAGCAGCGCGACGAGCGCGGCCTCACGGTCCGCCTGTGGCGGCGCCGCGGCGTGCCGCAGGCGATCCCCGAGCCCGCCTCGCCGCCCGTGGTCGAGCTGCAGCCCTCGGTGCGCGTCGGCGCACGGGTGAGCGCGGCGCAGTACCGCGACGCCGTGCGCGACCAGCTCGTCGAGTCCTGGCGCGCCAACGGCGAGGTCCACGCGCTGGCGGCGCGCCTGTGTGGCGGCAAGCCGGCGCGCGAGTGCGCCGGCGCGGTGCACGCCTTCGTCGGCGCCAACATCCAGAACGGCGACGACGAGGGCGCCGCCGCGGCGCTCGCGCGGCGCCAGGGCAACCGCCTCGCCCTGGCGGCGGCGCTCCTGCGCGCGGCCGGCCTCGCGCCCGCGGGCTGGCTCGTGCGCGGCCGCACGCAGGCGGTGGACCCGCGGCCCGGCGCGCCGGCGCCCCTCGAGCTCGCGGACTTCGGCGACCTCGTGCTCCGGGTGGAGACGCCCGCGGGCCCGCTCTTCCTCGACCCGCGGCTGCGGCGCTCGCCGTTCGGCTACCTGGCGCCCAACCTGCGCGGCGCGACGGCGCTGCCGCTGACCGACCGCGGGCCGCTCTACGCCACGGTGCCGGTCCGCGGCACCGGCGCCGACCGCCGCGCCATCACGCTCGCCATCACCCTCGGCGCGGACGGCGCCGCCCGGGTGCGCGCCCGGGAGCGCCTCGCCGGCGTCGCGGGCGTCGAGTGGCGCGAGAGCCTCGACCAGATCCCGGCGGACCAGCTCAAGAAGGAGTTCGAGCAGCGCTGGCTCGGCTACTTCTTCGCCGGCGGCACGCTCGGCGCGCTGAAGGTGGAGGGGCGCGAGCAGCCCGGCCGCGAGCTCGTCTTCGACTACGACTTCGGCCTCGCGCGCCTGGGACGCAAGACCGAGGGCGGCCTCGTGCTGCCGGCGTCGTTCTTCCCGGCCGAGCTCAGCAAGCGCTACGTCGGCGTCGCCCGCCGCGAGGCGCCCCTGCTGGTGCTCGAGCACCCGCTGACCGAGCTGCACGTCGAGGTGAAGCTCCCGCCCGGCGCCCGCGTGGCGCCGCCGCCGCCGATCGAGCTGCGGACCCGCTTCGGCACCTTCGTCCAGCGCATCAGCCAGCAGGGCGACCGCCTCGTCATCGACAAGCAGTACGCGGTGCCGCTCGCGCGCATCCGGCCGGCCGACTACGGCGACTTCGTCCGCTTCGCGACGACCGTGGACCAGGCCGAGGCCGCGGGGGTGGAGGTCGCGCTGCCGGCGGGGAGGTGACGGAGGTCGACTACCAGGGCCTCAAGGTGCGCGTGGTCACGCGGCCGGCGCTGGTCGCGCTGAAGTTCCTGAGCGCGACCTCCGAGACGCGCGCCGGCGCCGACAAGCACCAGGACGCGGCCGACATCGGCCACATCGTCGCGCAGGCCTGGACCGCGGCGGACGCGGCGGAGGCGCGGCGGCTGGTCGAGCGCGGGGACGTTCTCGCTGCTTACGCCGTCCGTCGGGGAGCTCGGGCTGCAGGGCGAGCCCCAGCCGGTCGTCGTGTCGCTGCGGCCCCAGTCGCCCCCGTCGGTCGTCTTCGGCGACGGCACCGACCTCGCGACCGACCCGACCCTGCGCTTCAAGATGTCGCAGCTCGAGATGGACTTCTACGTCTTCTCGCTGGACCGGTCCGCGGTCGCGCCCGGCGCCGCGGCGGTCCCGGCCGCGGGGGGCGCCTGCGCCGTCGCCGGATCGACGCGCGCGCCCGGCGCCGGCCTCGTGCTCCTCGCCCTCGGGTTCGGCGCGCTCGCGGCGCGCGCCCGGCGGCGGTCCCGACGCCGTCGTCCGCTCCCGCGGGCCGCGCGGAGCGTCCTGGGAACGGTCGCCGGCGTCCTGCTCGTCGCCAGCGTCGCCGTGGCCGGCTGTGGCGGCGCGGCCGTCGGCGTGGGGCCTGACGCCGGCGGCGATGCGGCCCGCGACGACGGCGGCGCGCCCGCCGACGGCGCGCCCGCGGACGGCGGCGGGGATCGCGACGCCGGCAGTGACGGCGCGCTCGCCGACAGCGGCGCCGACGCCGCCCCGGACGCGGCGCTCGCGGACGGCGGCCCGGACGGCGCGGTCGCGGACGGCGGCGCGCTCGACGGCGGCGCGCTCGACGGCGGCGGCGACGGCGCGGTCGCGGACGGCGCCGCGCCCGGCGACGCCGCCCCGGACGCCGGCCCCCCGCCGCCGGCGCTCCAGCCGGGTCTCATCGGCGCGTACACCTCGGCCGTGGTCACCGCGGGCCAGATCTGGGTCGCCGGCTACTCCGAGGCCGACCCGGCCGGGGGCCTGTCGTATGGCGACCTCGTGGCCGGCACGTGGAGCGGCACGGCGGTCGGCTGGGCGCAGGTCGACGGCGTGCCCGCCGCCCCGCCCCCCGACCCGACCCTCCACGACGTCACCGGCTTCCGCGGCGGGCAGACCGCGCCCGGCGATGACGTCGGTCTCTACACCTCCATCGCCGTCGACGGCGCCGGGCAGCCGGTCATCGCCTACTACGATCGCACCCACCGGGCGCTCAAGCTCGCGCGCCGCGCGGGCGGCGTGTGGAGCGCGCACACGGTCGCAGGGGGCGCGGGCGACCACGGCCGCCACGCCAAGCTGCTCCCCCACGCGGGCGGGTTCGTCATCGCGTACCTCGCGATCGTCGCCGGGGGGACCGACGGCGCGCTCATCTCGAAGGTGCGCCTCGCGACCAGCGCGACCGAGGCCCCGCAGGCGAGCGACTGGCAGTTCACCGACGTCGTCGTCGACACCCGCACCCCCTGCCGCGCCGACCTCTGCGGGAGCGGCGAGGCCTGCGTGGCGAGCGGGCGCTGCCTCGCGATCCAGCCGGACTGCTCCCCGGCCTGCGCGAGCGGCTCAGCGTGCGTCGACCTCGGCGCCGGGCCGGTGTGCAGCGCCCTCGTGGCGTCGCTGCCGCCGGCGTATCCGAGCGTCGTGGGCGCGTCCATCTCCCTCGCGGCCGGGCCCCAGGACGAGCTCGGCGTCGCCTACCACGACCGGCTGCACGGCGACCTCGGGCTCGCCCGGCGCAGCGCGGGCGTCTGGTCGGTGACGGTCGCCGCCGGCGTCAGCGCGGGCGGCGGCGACGTCGGCCTCGGCGCCGCCCTCGCCATCGACGCCGCCGGCGACTGGCACGTCGTCTACGGCGACGCGCCGCACCATCGTCTGCGCTACCTGCCGGTCGCGGGCGGGACGACCCTCGGCGCCCCGGCGCTCATCGACGACGGCGTGGGCCTCGCCGGGATCCCGTTCGCCGACGGGCCGCACTGGGTCGGCGACGACCCGCACGTGGCCGCGCTCGCGGACGGCACCATCCACGTGAGCTACCAGGACGCGACCGTGGGCGTGCTGCGCCACGCCGTGGGCAGCCCGGGCGCGGGCGCGCTCACCTGGGAGGTGAGCGCCGTGCCGCAGGCCGACTTCGCCGGCGCCTTCTCCCGCGTCCTCGTCGTAGGCGGTGAGGTCCGCCTCATGAGCTGGTGGCGCCACGCCGGCGCCCGCGGCGACGTGCGCATCTTGGCCCCCTGAGCGGGGACGGCCGCGACCCCCGCGCCCGGGCCGGTCAAACGCCCGTGAAGTCGAACGTCCCCGCAGCCGACGAATGCGCCGGCGACGGCGCCGACGATGGCGGCGGACGGGCGGCGCGGCTTGTGCTAGTTAACCCCAGGACCTACAGACAGGGACACGGCAGTCGGGCGGCCTGGCGGGAGGTGACCTGTGGCACAGAAGAAAGCTCGCGCGAAGGCAGCGAGCTCCATGACCCCGGCCGACGCGGCCAAGGGGAGCGTGACCGAGACCGGAGACCCGGGCGCTGTGCCCATGACGCCGGCCGAGCGAGCGCAGCGGCTCCTGAAGCTGTCGCCGCCGGTCCGGTACGGGGCCGCCGTGGTGGTCAGCGTCCTGGTCGCGCTGGTCCAGCACTTCTTGAACCCCCGCCCCGAGGTGGCGCCGTTCGTCCTCTTCTCGGCCGGGATCGCGGTGGTCTCCGGCTACGGGGGACGCGGTCCCGGGTTGCTCGCGACGCTGCTGTCGGCGGCCCTCGGCAACTACTATTTCACGCCGCCGTTTGGCCACTTCACCTGGCACGGCCCCGCGCTCATCGGCACCGGAATGTTCTTCGTGTCGGGCACGATCGTGGCGGTGTTCTGCGGCGCGCTGCGCACCGCGATGGACGACGCGGAGACCAAGGCCGCCTCGCTGCGCGAGACCGCGGCGGCGTTGCGCGGCCGGGACTTCATCAGCCGCGGGCAAGCGCAGCTCGGCGCCGAGGTGCGGGGCGAGCTGGCCGAGGACGCGACCGCGTCGCGCGTGCTCTCGTTCGTCGCTCACTACCTCGGGGCGAAGGTCGGCGTGCTCTACCTCCTCGAGGACGCGGGCACCGCGCGGCGCGCCGCGACGTTCGCCTGCGCCGAGAGCGGCAGCGGCGCTCCGCACGCGTCGCTCCAGCCGGGCGAGGGTTGGGTCGGCCAGGTCGCCGTGGAGGGGAAGCTCGTCGCGCTGCCCGAGGTGCCCGACGATCACATCAAGATCGTCACGGCTACCGGCGAGTCGCGCCCGCGCCACCTCCTCATCGCCCCGCTGACGGGATCGGGTCGCACCGTGGGAGTGGTGGAGCTGGGCTTCCTGGCCGCGCCCGACCCTGCGACGGCCGCGTTCCTGGGGGCGATCGCCGAGCCGGCGGGCCTCGCGCTGCTCTCCGCGCGTTACCTCGCCCGCCAGCAAACCCTGCTCGCGGAGACGCAGCGGCAGGCGAACGAGCTGCAGATTCAACAGGAGGAGCTGCGCGTCACCAACGAGGAGCTGGAGGAGCAGAGCCGCGCGCTGCGCGACTCCCACACCCTCCTCGAGGCCCAGCAGGCAGAGCTCGAGCAGACCAACCGCCGGCTGGAGGAGCAGGCGCAGGCCCTCGAAACGCAGCGCGACGAGCTGTCCCGAGCGCAGGTGGCTCTCGTCGACAAGGCGGACGACCTGACGAGGGCGAACCAGTACAAGTCCGAGTTCCTCGCGAACATGAGCCACGAGCTGCGCACGCCCCTCAACAGCGCCCTCATCCTGGCGAAGCTCCTCGCCGACAACAAGGACGGCAACCTCACTCCCGAGCAGGTGAAGTTCGCCGCCACCATCCACTCCTCGGGCAACGATCTGCTCGTGCTCATCAACGACATCCTCGATCTCTCGCGCATCGAGGCGGGGCGGATGGACCTCCAGGTGGAGGCGGTGGACGTGCCGCGCGTGATCGCGTCCCTCGAGCGCGCGTTCCAGCCGGTCGCGGCGCAGCAGGGGCTGTCCCTCGAGGTGGAGCTCGCCCCGGGAGCGCCCGCGTCGATCACCAGCGACGGGCTGCGGGTGCAGCAGATCCTCCGCAACCTGCTCTCGAACGCGCTCAAGTTCACGACGGCCGGCTCGGTGCACCTGCGGGTCTCGGCCGCTCCGGGCCACCGGGTCTCGTTCTCGGTGCGCGACACCGGCCTCGGCATCGCCGAGGAACAGCAGGAGATCATCTTCGAGGCCTTCCGCCAGGCGAACGGGACGACCAGCCGGACGTACGGCGGCACGGGCCTGGGTCTCACCATCTCGCGCGAGCTGGCGCGCCGGCTGGGCGGCGAGATCTCGGTCGAGAGCGCCCCGGGGCGAGGGAGCACCTTCACGCTCACCATCCCGCAGGTGGTGCCAGGTCCCGCGGTGGAGCCCTCCGGGGTGGCGGAACCGGCGCCGCGACGCGAGCCCGTGCGCCCCGCCGCGCCGCCTCGCGCACGGCCGGTGCCCCGAGAGCAGCTGGTATCGCCGGCCGTCGAGGACGACCGCGAGAGCCTGCCGCCCGGGGCGCGATCGATCCTGGTGATCGAAGACGACCACGCGTTCGCGCGCATCCTCCGCGACCTCGCGCACGAGCAGCGCTTCCGCGCGCTCGTGGCGACGAGCGCCGCCGAGGGGCTCCGGCTGGCGGAGGAGTTCGTCCCCAGCGCCGTGCTCCTCGACATCCAGCTGCCAGACAACTCGGGGCTCGCGGTCCTCGAGCACCTCAAGCGCAGCGCGGGGACGCGCCACATCCCGGTCCACGTCGTCTCGGCCCTCGACAACACCCAGCAGGCGCTCGAGCTGGGCGCGATCGGGTACGCCCTCAAGCCGGTCCAGCGCGAGCAGATCATCGAGGCGATCAAGAAGCTCGAGCACCAGCTCGAGCAGACGCTCCGCCAGGTGCTGGTGGTCGAGGACGTCTCCGTCCAGCGCGAGAGCATCGTGCACCTGCTCGAGGCCGAGAACGTGGCCATCGTTCCGGTCGCGACCGGGACCGAGGCGTTGCAGAAGCTGCGGCAGGCCACCTTCGACTGCATGGTGCTCGACCTCACGCTGCCGGACATGTCCGGCTACGACGTGCTCGCCAAGATGGCCGCGGGCGAGGCCTACTCGTTCCCCCCGGTCATCGTCTACACGGGCCGCGCGCTCAGCCGCGAGGAGGAGGAGCGGCTGCGCCGCTACGCCAACGCCATCATCATCAAGGGCGCCAGATCCCCGGAGCGCCTGCTCGACGAGGTGACGCTCTTCCTGCACCAGGTCGAGCAGAATCTCCCGGCGGAGCAGCAGCGCATCCTGCGCGAGGTCCGCAGCCGCGCGGCTGCGCTCGAGGGCAAGAACCTCCTCGTCGTCGACGACGACGCACGGAACCTGTTCGCGCTCGCCAGCGTCCTTGAGGCCAAGGGCGCGACGGTGCGCTTCGCGCGCAACGGCAAGGAGGCGCTGGCCGCGCTCGACGCGGCCAAGGCCCCCCGGGGCGCCGGCGTGGATCTGGTGCTGATGGACATCATGATGCCCGAGATGGATGGCCTCACGGCCACCCGCAAGATCCGCAGCCAACCCGAGTGGAGGAAGCTGCCGATCATCGCGCTCACGGCGAAGGCGATGCCCGATGACCGCGAGGAGTGCCTGCGCGCCGGCGCCGACGACTACATCGCCAAGCCGCTCGACGTCGACAGGCTGCTCTCGCTCATCAAGGTCTGGATCCCCAAGTAGAGGCCTGCCGCCGCGCCCGTCTCCTCGCCGCGACGCCCCGAACGCGATAGAATCCCCGCCGTGCGTCTGCGCGCCGGTGCCGCTGTGCTCGCCGTCCTCGCCGCCGCGGCCATCGCGGCGTCGTGCGGCCTCGGGCGCGGGTCGGGGGCCGCGGAGGGGCGCGGCGAGAGCCTCATCGTCGGGCGGGCGTCGGATCCGCTGAGCCTCGACCCGGCGCGGACCACCGACAGCGAGTCGATCGAGACCTGCGAGCAGGTCTTCGAGCACCTCGTGCGCTACCGCTTCGACTCGATGGAGATCGAGCCGGCGCTCGCCACGCACTGGGAGGTCGCGCCGAACGGCCGCGAGTGGACCTTCCACCTGCGAACCGGGGTCACGTTCCACGACGGCACGCCGCTCACCGCCGACGCCGTCGTCTGGTCGCTCGAGCGGCAGCGCGACCCGAGCCACCGGGACCACAAGCCCGACTTCGTCTACTGGGAGTCGTCGTTCCGCAACATCCAGAAGATCGAGAAGGTGGACGAGCTCACGGTCCGCATCACGATCGAGCGGCCCTACGCGCCGTTCCTCGCGAACCTCGCGATGTTCCCGGTCTCGATCCTGTCGCCCGGCGCGGTGCGTCGCGCCGGCGAGGGGTACGACCGGCACCCCGTGGGTACGGGGCCGTTCAGGTTCGTCGAGTGGATCCCGGGCGAGCGGCTCGTCCTCACGGCCAACCCCTACTACTGGGGCGGCGCGCCCAAGCTCGAGTACCTCGTGTTCCGGCCGATCCGCGACGCCCGCCAGCGGCTCCAGGCGATGGAGGGCAACGCCGTCGACGTCGCCTACGGGCTCGCGCCGCACGACATCCCGTACGTGCGGCTGCACCCCGACCTCATGCTGCACCGCGCCCCGGGCAACAACGTCGCGTACCTCGCGATGAACACGCAGAAGCCGCCGTTCAACGACGTGCGCGTGCGCCGCGCGGTCAACTACGCCATCAACAAGGTCCCGCTCACCAAGCTCATCCACCAAGGCATGGCGACCCCGGCGAAGGGGCCGGTGCCGCCGGGCCTGTGGGGCTACCTCGCCGACCAGCCGGACTACCACTACGACCGGGAGCGCGCGCGCGCGCTGCTGCGCGAGGCCGGCGTGCCCGTCGGCGTGCGGCCGCGGCTCTACACCAGCGCGGACCCCCGCCCGTACCTGCCCGCGCCCGAGCGCGTCGCGCGCATCATCGCGTACAACCTGCGCGAGGTCGGCCTCAACGTCGAGGTCGTGTCGCAGCCGCTCGGCGCCCACCTGCGGTCCATGAGCAACGGCGAGCACGACCTGTGCCTCCACGGCTGGACCGGCGACAACGGCGACCCCGACAACTTCCTCTACATGCTCCTCGACCGGGACAACACGGTCCCGGGGCTGGCGCGCAACGTCGCGTTCTACCGGAACGGCGCGCTGCACGGCCTGCTGATCTGGGCGCGCGAGAGCGGCGATCGGGCCGAGCGCGTGCGGCTCTACGAGCAGGCGCAGCGGATCGTTCACGAGGAGGCGCCCTGGGTGCCGCTGTGGCACTCGGACTTCACGGCGGTCGCGCACCGCGCCGTGCGCGACTTCACGATCCACCCGGCGGCCGTCATCTACTACGCCAAGGTGCGGCATGCTCGCTAAGCTGCGCCTGCGCCACAAGCTCGGCCTGTCGGTGGGGCTCGCGGCGCTGCTGCCGGTGATCGCCGTCACGGCGGTGGCCTGGCGCCTCGTCCTCGGCGGCCTCGAGGACGGCCTGCGCACCCAGACCGACCGCAGCCTGCGGGTCGGGCTGAACCTGGTGCTGCGCCAGGTGCAGCAGGGCGGCGCCGAGGCGGTGCAGCTCGCGGAGAGCCCCAGCCTCGAGCGGCTCCTCGGCACGGCGCCGCGGCGCGTGCAGTCCTACCTCGAGGCCGAGGGCGACCGCCTGCCGCCGGGCCTCGTCGAGATCGCCGATCCCTCGGGCCGGATCATCGCCCGCTTCGCCGCCGGCGACCGCGCCCGCGTGGCCGATCTCTCCGTCGGTGACCACGCCCCCCCCATCCAGCGCAGCCTCGCCTACGAGCGCCGGGTCACGCTCGAGGTGCTCCCGGCCCAGCGGCGGGCGCCCGCGGCCGGCCGGCCCGGCGCCGACGGCGGCGCCGGCGGGGCGGGGCTGCCGGCGTTGCCCGGCGGCCGCGAGCCCTCGGGCGCGGCGGCGGCGGCGGCGCTGATGGGGACTGGCGAGCGGCTCATCATGCGCGCGTCGGCGCCGGTCGTGACCGACGGCCTGGCGCTGCGCGGCGCCGTCGTCGTCAGCCTGGTGCTCGACGACCACTTCACCGACCAGCTCAAGGCGGCCCTCGCCGCCGACGTCGTCATCCACGCCGGGGCCCAGCCCTCGGCCTCGACCTTCGTCGGCGAGGGCGGCCGGCGGCTCAAGGGCATCGTCCCGCCCCTCTCCGTCGCCGCCCGGGTGCTCGGCGACGGGGCCATCCGCCAGACCCAGGCCGTCATCGAGAGCCGCGAGTACGCGGTCGGCTACGCGCCGCTGCAGGACAACGAGGGGCGCCGCGTCGGCATGCTCGGCATCGCCGTCGAGCGCGACGCCATCGCCCGGGCGAAGCGCTCGGCGCTCGCGTCGGTGCTCCTCGGCGCCCTCGGCGCGCTCGTGCTCGCCCTCGCCATCGCCGGCCTCGTCTCGCGCACCATCACCTCGCCGGTCGCCGTCCTGCACAAGGGCGCCCAGGCGGTCGCCCGCGGCGAGCTGGACCACGACCTGCCCGAGCCCGCCTCCGGCGACGAGATCGGCGAGCTCACGCAGGCGTTCCGGGTCATGACGCTCGGGCTCAAGGAGAACCAGGAGCGCCTCGCGGCCCGCATCCGCGAGATCA
>DASXVK010000363.1:0-3410 GCA_036504295.1 Polyangia bacterium | reverse complement strand
CCCGGCCGCGCCGGGGACGCTTTCCCTGGCGGAAGTGCTCCGGGCGATGCTGGCGGCGGTAGCCGCGGGGGACCCGGGGGACCGCCACCCTCTGGAGCGCCTGCCCGAATCTCGGTAAACTGACCGGCATGGCCGAGCTGCCCCCGCGCTACGGAGTCGCCATGAAGACCCCCGGCCGCGCCGCGCGCGCGCCGGCGGGCGGCGGGCTCGGCCCGCGCTGCGGCCACCACCCCGCCGCCGCCGCCGGCTGGCGCTGCGCCCGGTGCGGGGACCTGTGCCCCGACTGCGCGGCCGAGCGCCGGGCAGGCGTCGGGACCATCGAGGTGTGCGTCCACTGCGGCGGGCACGCGCCGCCGATCACCATCCCGCGCGGGCACGTGTCGTTCGCGACGCGCATCCCGGGCGCGTTCCTCTACCCGCTCAACCTCATGGGCCTGCTCGCGATGGCCGGCCTGGCGGCCGTCCTGGCCTTCCTGCCCACGATGATCGGGCGCGTCATCGGGGTCGGCACGTTCTTCGCCTACATCTTCTCGCTGATCACCACGACGGCCAACGGCTCCGACGAGATCACGGCGCCCGACTTCAGCGACATCGTCGAGGACATCCTCACGCCGGCCCGCCGCGGGCTCACCGCGGGGGCGCTCCTCTGGGTCCCGGCGGTGGTCTACGTCTTCTGGATCCGAGGAGTCGAGGAGATCACGTTCTTCGACCCGGTGCTCTGGGCGATCATCGCGGCCGGCATCATCTACCTGCCGATGGCGCTCCTCGTGGCGGCGGCCGGCAACGGCGTGCTGCGCATGCTGAACCCGGTCTTCACCTTCCAGTGCATCGGGCGCCTCGGCACCGACTACTTCATCGCCGTGGGAGCCGTCGCCGGCCTCGGCATTCTCTGGTTCGTGACCAGCATCATCGCCGCCATCGTGGGCCACCTCCCGATCCCCATCCTTGCCAGCTGGGCCGCGGCCATCATCCAGGTCTACATCCCGTTCGTCACCGCGCGGGTGCTCGGCCTGCTCCTGTTCGTGCGCGGCGCCGACATCGGCTACGGCACCGAGAAGGACCTCAACGAGCCCGTGCTCCCCGGCGTGCGCCCGCGCGGCGCGGTGCGCCCGGCGGCACCCGCCCCGGCGCCCACTGGGGGGCGCGTCGAGGAGGTCGAGTCGATCGCCCTCGCGCCGGAGCCGCCGGCCGCGCCCCCGCCCGCCGAGTGGCCGACCGGGCTGCGCCTCGAGCCCGAGGAGCCGCCGCCGGCGGTCGCCGACGTGGCGCAGGCGCTCGCGGCCGGCGACCTCGACCGGGCCCTCGACCTCTACGCGCGGCTCGCCGACGACGAGCGGCCGCAGCTCCCGCTGCCGAGCCACGTCGCGCTCGGCAAGCGCGCGGCGGCGCGGCAGGACTTCCCGCTCGCCGTCCGCGCCTTCCGCAGCGCCACCGAGGTCGCGCCCGCGGACCCGGAGACGCCCCGCGCGTGGGTGCTCCTCGGCCGCGTCTACGCCGACAAGCTCGGCGACCGCGCGACCGCGGCCCGGGTCTACGAGCACGTCGTCGAGCAGTATCCGGGGACCGAGGCGGCGGCCTTCGCGACGGCGCAGCTGACGCCCCCGCCGACGGCCGGCTGAACGCGGCGCAGACCGCCGCCACCACTGGATTCGAAAGCCCCCGGAAAGCCCCCACCGGGGTTGCTTCTATCGCAACTCGAAAGCCCCCACCGGGGTTGATTCTATCGCAACTCCGGTCCTGCCGATCGCGAGCGCCAGACAGTAAAGGAGGATGCCGTTCACTTGGGCGACGGTCGCAGGAAGAAGCGTCGCTCGGAGCAGCGGCGGGTGAGGAGGTAGGTGGTGCCGGGAAGGACCCAGCGCGGTGCGGACATGCGCTCATGCCGAGCAGGATGCGTGCCAGAGGCAGCCTCAGCAATTGCGGGGGTCTGCGCGGGTGCTTCCGCCTCCTGGCCGGCGGGGTCGAGCGGTCCCCCGGGCCAGCCCGCTCCGAGCCGTCGAGCAGGAGCTCCCAGTACCCCACGTCGATCCACCTGCCGTGCTTGAAGCCCACCTCGGCGAACCCGCCTCTGCGCCGGAAGCCCAGCTTCTCGTGCAGGGCGACGCTGGCCGGATTCGGTAGTGCGATCCCGCCGATCACGGCGTGGAGGCCGCCCGCCCTCACCCGGCCGATGAGCTCCGCATACAGTCTCGCGCCGAGGCCGTGCCCCACGGCGTCGGGCCGAAGGTAGATGCCGCTCTCCACGGTGTACCGATAGGCAGACCGCAGCTTCCAGGGGTAGACATAGGCGTATCCGGCGAGCCCGGCGTCCCCTTCGGCCACGAGCCACGGCAGGGTGCGCGTGAGCTCCGCGATCCGCGTCTGCATCGCCGCCGGGGTGACCGGCTCCTCCTCGAAGGTGATGGTCGTGTGCAGGACGTAGTGGTTGTAGATCGCGGCGACCGCCGCCGCGTCCTCGGGCCTGACGTGGCGCAGGATCTCGGGAGCCATACGCGTACCGGGGGGCTGCGGCGCTAACCCCGCCGCCGGCGGCGCGCACCGGCGAGCGCCGCGGCGAGGACGAGCGCGAGGACGCCGGGGCCGCCGTCGGTCCGGGCTACGCTGCAGCCGCTCGACTCGGTCGGCGGCGCGACGGAGTCGTCCGCCCACGGCTCGATGTCCGCCTTGCCCAGGCAGTACAGGTGCACCTTGAGGCAGCTGTGCGTCCCGTCCGACACGTCGACGTCCGGCGCCGACGGCGCGGTGATCGCCTCGGGGTCCCCGTCGCAGATGTCCCCGGTCGCGGCGTCGCCCGCGAGCCCGCGCCACAGGTCGCCCTGCAGCGCCGCCCCGACCACGTCGCGCTCCCAGCGCGAGTCGCGGCCGTCCCACGTGTCGGCTTCGCCGAGGAAGTTGCAGCCGTCCATCCAGCCGTACTTGCGCGTCCGCGCCGACTCGGCGCCCGCGAGGTCCGCGGCGGCGACGCCGAGCAGGTCCAGCTCGTCGAGGAAGCTCGCGAGGCTCGCGGCCGTGTCCGCCTGCGCGCACGGGAGCGCGTCGGGCGCCTTGTCCGGCGTGAGGCGCGTGCCGTCGCACGAGTCCTCGAGGCTGAACCAGGCGTGCTCCGGGTTCGGCACGCCCTTGTGCGCGCAGTTGTCCTGGATCGTGTGCAGCCCGCGGCCGAGCGCCCGCGCCGCCCCGGTCGCGTCGCCGCCGTCGAGCGCCAGGCGCAGGTCCTGGCCGAGCCCGTACATGCGCGCGACGGTCGCGTTGGCCCCGTCGCACCGGGCGTTTTGGAGCGCCATCTGCGCGTGGGCCGCCATGTCGTCCCACTCGTCCGCGTCCACGTTGTAGGATTCGACCGCGGCGCGGTCGCAGAACGCGGCCGGGAGCCCGGCCGACGTGCAGGCGGCCGAGGTCACCTGCTGGTG
>DASXVK010000362.1:0-11274 GCA_036504295.1 Polyangia bacterium | reverse complement strand
GCCGACGGCGGCGCGGCCGACGCTCGGCGGCGCCCCCGCCGCGGGCTCCGCGGCGAGCGGGTCGTAGAGCGTGCAGCCGCTCGTCTCGGTCGAGGCGTACAGGCCGCGCAGCGTCGTGCCCGGGAAGAGCTCCCGCAGGCGGCGCGCCTGGCGGGGCGGCAGGACCTCGCCCCCGGACAGGAGCAGCCGCGGGAAGCGGTGCACGGCCGGGTCGATGGCGCCGTGCTCGAGGAGCAGGCGCTGGACCGACGGGGCGCACATCCAGATCGAGACGCGGCGCTCCGAGACCAGCCGCACCAGGTCGCGCGGGCTGCGGCGCACGGCCTCGTCCACCAGCACGACCGCCGCGCCGACGCGCGCCGGCAGCAGGGCGTTGAAGAGCGTGACCGAGAGCTGGAGGGGCGAGTGCGAGGCGAAGCGGTCGTCGGGCCCGGGCGTCGCCGCCTGCGCGTACCAGTCGAGGATCGCCGTGAGGTTCCCGTGCGACAGCGTCACCCCCTTGGGGCGGCCCGTGCTCCCGGAGGTGTACTGGATGAGCGCGAGGTCGGCCGCGGCGGGCGCGGCCGCCGGGTGCGCGCCCGCCGTCACGCCCGCGGCCGCGCGCACGCCCCCGCCGTCGCCGCAGGCCGGCAGCGCGAGGACGAGCGGGCGCGCCGGGAGCGCCGCGGCGAGGCTGCCGGCGAGCCCGTCCGTGGCCTCGGCCACGAGCGCGGCGACGCCGCAGTCCGTGAGGATGGAGACGACCCGCGCCGGCGGCGCCCCGGGGTCCACGGGCACGCAGACCGCGCCGCTGCGCAGGGTCCCGTAGAGCGCCGCGAGCGCGTCGATCGAGCTCGGCAGCACCACGCCCACGCGGTGGCCGCGGCCGACGCCCGCGGCGCCGAGGCGAGCCGCGAGGCCGTCGGCGAGCGCGTCGAGCGCGCGGTAGGTGATGGCGGCTCCGGCCGGCGTCTCGGCCGCGACCCGCTCCGGCCACGCGGCCGCGGCGGCGCGCAGATCGGCCATCAGGCCGGCTCCGCGGCCGCCGGCAGCGCCAGCGTCAGGTACTTCCCGTGGTCCTCGAGCACGACCCGCCGCGCCACGAGGTCGTCGAGGATGCCCGCGACCGCCGCGGCGCGCGCGCCCGCGCCCCGCTGCAGGTCGGCCGCCGCGGCGCCGTCCTGGCACGCGAGGTACACCTCGGCCGCGAGGCCCTCGAGCAGGTGGTCCCCGCCCGGGAGGTTCACGCGCCGGTCCACGATCCGCACCGCCGGCCCGCACCGCTCCCACGTCAGGCGGCTGCCGCGGGCCCGGGCCTGCAGCCAGGTCTGGTAGGCCGCGACGCACGAGGCCGCGTGGGCGGCGGGATCGCCCTGCCCCGCGATGCGGTAATCGAAGGAGAGGGCCAGGTCGGCGGCGGGCGCGTCGGTGCAGGCGGCGAACCAGCGGTGCCGCGCCGCCGGGCCGAGGATCTCGATGCCGAAGCGCGCGGGCGCCTCGAAGTGCGGGCTGAAGCGCCGCAGGTCCGCCCGCACCGGCCGGTACGGCGGCGCGAGGTGCGTGAGCGACCGCATGTGCTGCGCCATCCGCTCGTAGTCGGCCGGCGCCTCGCCGGGGAAGCCGTAGAGCAGGTTCCAGCGCACGCTCAGGCCCACCTCCGCGCACCAGCGCAGGAAGCGCACCGACGACAGCGCGGTCGTGCCCTTGTGCACGGCGGCGAGCACGTTCGTGCTCAGGCTCTCGACGCCGACGAACATGGCCGTGACGCCGGCGGCGCGCAGCCGCGCGATCTCGTCGCGGCTCAACGTGGGGTGGCTCTGGCACCAGCCGACCTGGAGCTCGAGCCCCTCGGCCGCGAGCGTGCCGAGCGCCCCGGCGACGGTGTCCGGGTCGAGGTTGTCGTCGACGATCTCGAGGCGAGTGAGGCCGTGGCGCGCCGCGAGCGCGCGCAGGTCGGCCGCCATGCGCGCGGCCGTCTGCACGCGGAACGGCCGCGCGGACGGATCGCGCGCGCAGAAGAGGCACTGCGTGTGCTCGCCCCACCAGCAGCCGCGCGAGGCCTGGTAGAGCAGCACCGGCGTGACGTCGCCGGCGACCGCCGAGGTGCCGAGCCGCGCGAAGTACTCGTCGTAGTCGGGCGCCGGGACCTCCGCCATCGGCACCTGGCCGTCGGCGGTCGCGGTGGCCACGGGCCGCCCGCCGGCGTGCACGCACAGCCCGGGCCGCGGCGCCGGATCGCGGCCCGCGAGCAGATCGCGCACGAGCGGCGGCGTGAGCGCCTCGCCGTCGCCGCGCACGATGGCGTCGACGAACGGGAAGGCGCGGTGCAGCGCCACGCCGAGCTCCGCGCGGCACTCGGTGCCCCCGAGCACGATGCGCACCGACGGGTCCTGGTCCTTGAGCAGCCGCGCGAGCGCGAGCGACGGCACGAGCTGATCGAGCGAGGTCGTGAAGCCGACCACCCGCGGCCGCTCGGCGAGCAGCCGCGCCGCGGCCTGGGCGAGGAACGCCGGCACCTGCGCGCGGATCTCGCGCAGCGCCGCGAGCCACCGCTCGACCGGCCGCCGGCCCGCGGCCGCCCGGAGCTGCGCGGCGCCGTCCTCGTACCACGCATCGACGAGGGCGGCCCGGTCCGCGCCCACCAGCGGCGGGACGGCGAAGGCCCACATCGACAGGCCGGTCTTGCCGAGGTGCGGCAGCGCCTCCAGGAGCGGCCCCGGCGCCAGCGCCGGGCCGGCCGCGGCGAGGTGATCGAAGAAGTCCAGGTTCAGGTAGCGGCAGGCGGCGGGGATGGCGGCGCCCGCGAGCGCCGCCTTCAGCAGCCCGAGCGCGATCGACGGCCGCCCGGGGTGCGCCCAGGGCATCTGCACGAGGATGACGTCGGTCGCGGCCGGGCGCTGGGCGCTCACACCTTCGGCGCCTCGCGCCGCCCTTCCAGCGTGCCGTCGTCGTAGCGGCGGACGACCGCCGCGGCCGCCGTGGGCGTCGCCCCCATGCAGTTCGCGAGCTTCATCGTGATCTCGTCTTCGTGGAGCACGTGCCGCAGCCGCGCGAGCACGCGCTTCATGCGCCCGACCGAGTACATGCGCATCGCGACCTGCATCCGCGCCTTCTTCAGCACGTCGTTGGGCAGGAAGTTGTACTCGGACTGGATGCGCACCTGCATGCCGTAGGGCATGTCGGCGTGGTGCCGCAGGAACTCCTCGCTGTAACCGGCCTCGCGCGCGACCTGGTGCAGCGGCGTTCCCTCGAAGGCGCGCACCACGCTCAGGTAGGGGAAGTCGAGGTCGTCGAGGTGGCGCAGCACGAAGTCGACCGTGACCTTCAGCTCCTCCTCGGTCTCGCTGGGGAAGCCGATCATGAAGAAGCCGTTCGTGATGATGCCGCGCTTGGCGGTGGCGACGATCGCCTTCTCGACGGTCGGGATGTCGAGCCGCTTCTGGAGGAGCTGCTGGATGCGGGGGGCCGCGCTCTCGACCGCGTACACCACCTCGGCCACGCCCGCCGCGACCATCAGGTCGAGCAGCTCGTCGTCCCAGATGTCGCCGCGCAGGCCGTTCGAGAAGAAGAGGCGCGGCCGAATCGCGAGCGCGGCGATCCGGCGGAACACCTCCTTGGCCCACGGGAGGTTCACGTTGAAGGCGTCGTCGCCGAGGATGAAGTCGCGGATGCCGAAGCGGTCGTGGAGCTGGCGGACCTCGGCGGCGACGTTCGCGGGCGAGCGGTGCCGGACCCTCCGCCCGAAGATCGCGTGGCAGAAGATGCACGAGTAGGGGCAGCCGCGGCTGCAGATGAGGGACGCGTACGGCCGCCCGACCGCGGTGTGGGGGTGCTTGCCGACGTAGGCGTTCACGTCGAGGTCGCGGTAGTCGGGGAAGGGGAGGCTGTCGAGGTCGTCGATCGCCGCGGCCGGCGGGCCCTCGTGCACCTGGCCGTCGTGGCGGCAGAGGAGACCGGGCACGTCGCGCAGGTCCGGCGCCCCGCCCGCGGCCGTGCGCAGGCGCTCGACCACGTCGCAGATCACGCGCTCGCCCTCGCCCGGGCACACGGCGTCGATGTGGGGATCGTCGAAGAGCCGGGCACGCTCGGCGTGGCCGCACGGGCCGCCGGCGACGACCAGCGCGGTCGGGTCCCACTCCTTCACCACCCGCGCGGCGTCCCGCAGCTGGCCCACCGTCGGCGACAGCGCCCGCAGGCCCACGAGGCGCGGCCGCAGCTCCCGCAGGATCGCCGGCACGTCGGCCAGGTGGCCCGGCTGGGTGTAGAGGTCGATCACCTTCACGGTGACCGCGTCCGTGAACCGCTCGCGCAGCGAGGCGCTCAGCCAGAGCAGCCCGACCGGGAGCTGGACCCAGTCGGATAGCTGCTCGACCCCGAGCGTGTAGTCGTGCGAGACATCGAGGAGGAGGATCGGCAGCGACACGCGTCTACTCTAGCACGAGGGCGCCCGGCCGCTAACGCGCGCCGGGGCTCAGCCCGCCGCCGCCGCCGGCGGCACGCCGTCCAGCACGCCCTGATCGTAGCGGCGCAGCACGTCCTGCGCCGCGATCCGCGTCGTGCTCATGTAGGTCGCGAGCTTCATCACGATCTCGTCCTCGTCGAGGACGCGCCGCAGCCGCGCGAGCACCCGCTTCATGCGCGGCACCTGGTAGACGCGCAGCGCCATCTGCATGCGCGCCCACTTGAGCAGCTCGTACGGGATGAAGTTGTACTCGGAGCCGACCCGCACCTGCATGCAGTACGGCATCAGCGCGTGCTCGCGGAGGAAGTGCTCGTCGTAGCCGAGGCTGCGCGCGATCGCCTGCGCCGGGCTGTCCTGGTAGGCCCGCATCACGCTCATGTAGGCGAAGTCCAGGTGCTCGAGCTGGCGCGTGATGAACGCCACCGTCAGCTCGACCTCCTCCTTGGTCTCGCCCGGGATGCCGACCATGAAGAAGCCGTTCGTGATGATGCCGCGCCGCGAGGTCGCCACGATCGCCTGCTCGACCCGCGGGATGTCGAGCCGCTTGCGCAGGATCTGCTGGATGCGCGGCGCGGCGCTCTCGACGGCGTAGAAGACCTCCGCCACGCCGGCCTCGACCATGAGGTCGAGGAATTCGTCGTCCCAGATGTCGCCGCGCAGCCCGTTCGAGAAGAAGATGCGCGGGCTCAGCTTCAGCGCGGCGATGGCGCGCAGCACCCGCTTGGCCCAGTCGAGGTTCACGTTGAAGCCGTCGTCGGCGACGACGAAGTCGCGGATGCCGTAGCGCGCGTGCAGCTCCTGACACTCGCGCGCGATGTGCTCGGGCGAGCGGTGGCGCAGCGTGCGGCCGTAGGTCGTGTGGCAGAAGATGCAGCCGTACGGGCAGCCGCGGCTGCAGACGAGCGAGGCGTACGGGCGTCCGACGGCGGTGTGGGGGTGCTTGCCCCAGTAGGCCGAGAGATCGAGGCCCTCGTAGTCGGGGAAGGGCAGGCGGTCGAGGTCGGCGATGAGCGGCGCGGGCGCGGCCCGGTGGACCTGGCCCTCGTGGCGGCAGGTGAGGCCGGGGATGCCGGTGAGGTCGGTCGCGCCCGTGAGCAGCCGCTCGGCGAGGTCGACGATCACCTGCTCGCCCTCGCCGGGGCACACGGCGTCGATGAGCGGGTCCTCCATGATGAGCTCGGGCGACGACGAGGCGTAGGGGCCGCCGGCGACGACGAGGGCGCCGCGGCTCCACTCCTTGACGACGCGCGCCGCGGCGTGGAGCTGGCGGCCGGTCAGCGACAGCGCGCGGAGCCCGACGATGCGCGGCCGGAAGTCCCGCAGCACCTCCTGCACCTTCGCGAAGTAGCCCGGCTGCATGGCCACGTCCATGACGCGGACGCTGACCGTCTCCTGCGGGTAGCGCTGGCGCAGCGCGGCGGCGAGGAACGACAGCCCGACCGGCACCTGCGTCCACTTGGACAGCTCCTCTTCCCAGACGGTGAAGTCGTGCGAGACGTCGAGCAGCAGGATCGGGAGTGTCGCCATGGGCCCTCTCGTTCCCCTCGAGGATAGCACACGCACGGGCGCCGGCCGCCCGCGAGGGCTGCCGTGCTCACCCTCGCTGTGGTAGCCTCTCGCCGTGGCCAGGTCCCGCCGCGCCCGCCGCCTCGCCGTCGCGTCCGCGCCGGCCCCCGCCGCCGCGCCCCCGCGGCCGGCCGCGCCGCCGCGCGCGCGCATCGCCGACATCCCGCCGCTGCGCTACGCGCTCTACGTCGCCGCGGCGGCGGTGGTGCACGGGGTCCTGTGGTACCTGCAGTCACAAGGCCTGCGCTTCCACGTCCCGCCCGGGCCGACCTGGGCGCCGCACGCCAGCCTGCTCGCGGGCATGGTGCTCGTGCGCGTCTTCGCGCGCCACGGCCGCCGCGTCGCGCTGATCGTGGGCATCCTCATGATGGTCGCCATCGTGCGGCCCACCTGGGGCGCGGCGCTCGGCGGCTACTGCCTCGTCACCTGGGCGATCGCGCGGCTGCCGCTCGGGCCGCTCGCCCGCATCGGCCTCACGCTGCTGGCGAACGCGGTGCTCCCCGCGATCCGCGCGGGGCTGCTCGGCCCCGAGCTGGCCTCGCCGCTGCGCGCCGGGCCGGCCACGATCCTCTGGCCGGTCCTGCTCGTGCGCGGCCTCATGTACCAGATGGAGGTCGGCCGGCTGCTGCCCGAGGAGCGCGGCTTCCTCTGCTACCTCGGCAGCTACGCGGCGATCCCGCTCAGCGGCGGCGGCATGCTCCCGCCCATCACCTACCGCCGCTTCATCGGCGACTACGGCACCGCCGACGCCGAGAGGAACGTGCGCGCCGGCCTGGGCCTGATGGCGCTCGGCGCGCTGTACCTGTGGCTGCGGCCGACGCTGATCGCGCCGTGGGGGGGCCAGGTCCTCAGCGCGCTCGGCAGCGCCGGCGTGGCCGGCGCGCTCGACGGCGCGCTCCTCGCGCGCGGCCGCGGCGCGGTCGGCCTCGCGCTCGCGCTCGTGCAGGTCGAGCGCTACCTCACGATCGCCGGCTTCACCTTCTACATGATCGGCAACCTGCGGCTGCTCGGGTTCAACCTGGCCTCGGGCTACCACTACCCCTTCATCAGCCGCAGCTTCGTGGACCTGTGGCAGCGCACGAACTTCTACCTGCGCGAGTGCCAGCTCGTCCTCTACTACGTCCCGGTCGCGAAGGTGCTGCGCCGGCGCTGGGGCCAGCGCGGCCAGCGGCTGACCGCCGGCATCGCGGCGACCGCGGCCATCGTCGGCCACCTCGCCGTCGCCATCTTCCTCAACCACCTCATCGTGGCGGGCTGGGGGTCGCCCGACGGGATGCACCGGCTGCTCCTCGACGCCGGGCGGTTCGCCGTCATCGGCGGCCTCACGATCCTGAGCGTCGTCCGCCTGCGGCGCATCGACCACACGATGCAGGTGTCGTGGCCGCGGCGCATCTGGCAGACGGTGTTCGTCGTCTCCATCGCGGCGACGAACCTGGCCGTGTGGGAGCTCATGATGATGCGGCTGACCTGGGCGCAGACGCTGCAGGTCTTCCGGTTCGTCGTCGGGGTGTAGCCCGGGCGGCTCAGCGCGGCCGCGCGATCAGCAGTCTGAGCGGCAGCAGCGTCGGGACCACGGCCGCCAGCTCCAGCCCGGCGGCGCGGCACAGCGCGGCGTGCGGGGACATGCAGCCCCACATTAAGCGCCTGAGATCACACGCATTTTAGACATCACCGCGATTTCGTTCGGCGTGGCGCTCCGTCGAGCGCGCGACGAAATGCGCGCTCAGGTCAAAAACGAAACCCCGTTCAGGCTCTTACGGATGGGCTGCGTGTCCCCCCGACGACAGCTGTTCCGCTAATCGGCCAGTTCCACGCCTCGCGGAACGGGAGGTTTCTTGCACTGCGTTCCATAAATAGCTATGTTCCGCGGTATGAGGAACGGGGGGTCCAGCGGAACAAGCCGCGCTCGCCTCGCTGTCGAGGCGCTCCGCCGGCGTCTGCCACCTGGCTGGGTGGTCGAGCTTCGGCCGGAGGGCAGCGGCGACGGTCTGCTCACACTGCAGGGGCCCGATGGACGACGCGCGAAGCTCAGGGTGGTCTCGCGCAAGCGCATGCTGCCGAGAGACGTCGCGCACTTCATGGCCCAGGCCGGCCCAGCGGACCGCATGCTCGTCGCTCGCTTCCTGAGCCCGAGGGCGCGAGAGCTGCTCGCCGCCGCGAACGCCAGCTATGCGGACGAGACCGGCAACCTCCGCGTGGCCGTGGCGGATCCGGCGGTCTTTGTGGAGAGCCCTGGGGCTGATCGGGATCCTGAACGCCAGCCACGCCCACTGCGGAGTCTCAAAGGGGCGGCGGCCGCGCGTGTCGTCCGTGCCCTCTGCGACCTCGCCCCTCCCCACCGAGTTCGAACACTCGCCGATCGATCGGCAACTCCGCTCGGCACCGTGTCTCGGGTCGTGACGTTCCTCGAGGAGGAGGCCGTCATCACCCGTGACGAGAAGAAGGTGATCACAGCCGTCGACTGGCCGGCGCTCATCAAGAGATGGGTCGCCGACTACAACGTCACCACCTCGAACGTGATGCGTTCGTACATCGAGCCGCGCGGTCTCGGTGCGCTCGCCCCCAAGCTCGCGAGGCTCGGCCGCTATGCCGTCACCGGGTCGATGGCCGTTCCTGGCGGCGTCGCGCCCGCGAGGCTTGCGATGGTCTACATCGGGGACGCGGAAGAAGCCGCCAAGGCTCTCGACCTGGTGCCCACCGAAACCGGAGCGAACGTGTGGCTCCTCGAGCCCTACGACGCCGTGGTCTTCGCGAGAACGCAGTCGGTGAAGATCGGGTCGAACGACTCCATCGTCGCGGCCGCGCCCAGCCAGGTCGTCGCCGATCTGATGACGAGCCCCGGCCGCGGGCCGCAGGAGGCTGACGCGCTCATGGAGCGGATGAAAGGAACCGAAGATGCCTGGCGGCAGAAGCCCTGACCCCGAATACGTCGCTGCTCGCCGCGTACTCCTGGACGCGCTGGAGGCGCTTGGGGCGCACCGGAAGGCGGTCGTGCTCGTGGGCGCGCAAGCGATCTACCTCCACGTCGGGGAGGGCGACCTCGCTGTCGCGCCGTACACGACCGATGGCGACCTCGCCATCGATCCGCGCGAGCTCGACGACGAGCCAGCGCTCGCCGCGACGCTTGCGGCGGCCGGCTTCGCTTTGGCGGTGCGGCCCGGTACCTGGTCGATGAGTGACGTCCAGATTGACATGCTCGTGCCCGCATCCCTCGGTGGTTCGGGCCGCCGAGGTGCGCGGCTTGGTCCTCATGGCACCGAGGTCGCGCGGAAGGCGACAGGGCTCGAGGCCGCCGTCGTCGATCACGCTCTCCATCGTATCGCCGCGCTCGACCCGGCGGACGCACGGTCTTTCGACGTCGCGGTGGCAGGCGTCGCCTCGCTCCTCGTGGCCAAGCTCCACAAGATCGCGGAGCGCAAGGACAGCGCCGAGCGCCGGCAAGACAAGGACGGACTCGACGTGCTGCGCCTTCTTCGGTTCGCTGAGACGGACTTCCTCGCGGAGAGGCTGATGCAGCTGACACGGCACGCCATCGCCGGAACGGTCAGCCGGGAGGCGCGCACTTTCCTCGACGAGCTGTTCGGCGATCGCAATGCGCCGGGGGCGCGGATGGCAGCACGCGCGAGTGTAGGTCTCGAAGACGAGAATGCGATCAGGCTCTCGTGCGAGGCGCTCGCGCGGCGGCTGCTTGGAGCGTGGAAGCCGTGATCCTCTCAACAAGGTCGTCAGGCCCGGCAACCTCGTGACAATCGACTTCGATCCGCGCGGGCGGCAGTGGTCGATCGTCGGCGACCGTGTCAACCGGAGCGCGGGGGTTGGCCAGCCGCGGCGGTGGCGTCTACCCGGCGGCTCAGCGCGGCCGCGCAATGAGGAGGCTGAGCGGCAGCAGCGTTGGTACCACCGCCTCCAGCCGCAGCCCGGCGGCGGCGAGGAGCGCCGCGTACTCGGCCTCGGTGCGCTCGCGGCCGCTCGGGGTCGCGACCAGCATCTCGAGGTCCGTGAGCTTGCCCGGGTGCGGCGCGTCGCCGGGCGGCAGGACGCTCTCGACGATGACGACGCGGCCGCCGGCGGGCGCGGCGCGACGGCAGCGCTCGAGGATGCGCCCGGCGCTGGCGTCGTCCCAGTCGTGCAGGATGAACTTGAGCACGTGGGCGTCGCCGGGCGGCACCGCGTCGAAGAACGAGCCCGCGCGCAGCTCGATGCGGCCGCGCAGGTCCGAGGCGGCGAGCCGATCGCGGGCGCGCGCGATGACCGCCTCGTCGTCGAAGAGCACGCCGCGCAGCGCGGGGTGCTGCCGCAGCACCGCCTCGAGCAGCGCCCCTTCGCCGCCGCCGACGTCGACGATGGTCGCGCAGCCGGCGAGATCGGGGACGAGCAGGTGCGGCGCGAGGTTGCGCGTGAGGCCGGCCATGGCGAGATCGAAGACCGCGGCCGCGTCGCCCGGAGCGCCCTCCTGCCACCCCGGCGCGCCGGGGCACAGCTCCGCCGCGGGCCGGCCGGTGCGCACGCTCTCGAGCAGCCGGCCCCAGGCGCCCCAGTGCCAGGCGTCGCCGTGCATCACCGCGAAGCCCCAGAGCGAGGCCGGGTGGTCGGTGCGCAGGCAGTCGCTGAGGGGCGTCTGCCCGAAGCGCCGCGGCGCGACCTCGGTGAAGACGCGCAGGCTCGCGAGCGCGCGCAGCAGCCGGTACAGACTCGCCTCGTCCGCGCCGCACGCCTGCGCCAGGTTGGCGACGTCGCGCGGCCCCGCGTGCACGAGGTCCGCGAGCCGCAGCCGCGCGGCGGCGTGCAGCGCCTGCGCCGGGCGGTACGCCTCGATGAGGCGCACGAGCGCGAGCGCGTTCGCGCTCATGCGCGGGGCGCCGGGGTGCGAGTCGGCGGACACGGTGGGTACTGTAGCATGCGGCGTCCCGACCCGGCCCCCGCGTCACTGCCGCGCGGCCTACCGGTCGAGCAGCCAGGCGATGATCGTGCTCCAGGTCGCCTCGTTGAGGACGTTCGCGTGACCGGCGCCGGGCACCATCACCAGTTGCTTCGGCCCGGCGAGCGCGTCATAGACGCGCTGCGAGTGCGCGGGGCGCGTCTCGGTATCCGCGGCGCCGTGGAGCACCAGCACCGGCGCGCGGATGCGCGGCGCCGCCTTCACTGCGCTCGCCTGATCCACGACGAACCGCCCCTCCCGCTCGGCGAGCTTGAAGGCGGTCTCGATCTGCGCGCGGCTGGCGATGAAGGGCGCGCGGTCGCGGGCGACGGTGCGCAGGTCCGCGAAG
>DASXVK010000361.1:0-11941 GCA_036504295.1 Polyangia bacterium | reverse complement strand
GCCTGCGCGACGGCGTGCTGCTCGGCGAGACGGCGCCTCAGGTGCCGCCCGCCCTACCCCGCGGCGGTGTCCGCGCCCGGCAGCTCCTCCACCCCGCTGAACTGCGCGTCCACGAGCTGGCGGTAGAGGCCGCCGCGGCGGTACAGCTCGAGGTGCGTGCCCCGCTCCACGATCCGCCCCGCGTCGAGCACCAGGATCTGATCCGCCCGCAGCACCGTCGAGAGCCGGTGGGCGATCGCGATCGTGGTGCGGCCGGCGAAGAGCGGCTCGAGGGCGCGCTGGATGAGCCGCTCGTGCGCCGTGTCGAGCGCGCTGGTCGCCTCGTCGAGGATGACGACGGGCGAGTTCTTCAGCAGCACGCGGGCGATCGCGACGCGCTGGCGCTCGCCGCCGGAGAGCTTGTAGCCGCGCTCGCCGACGACCGTGTCGTAGCCGTCGGGCAGCGCCATCACGTGCTCGTGGATCTGCGCCGCCCTGGCCGCCTCGATCATCTCCGCCTCCGTCGCGTCGGGCCGGCCGTAGCACAGGTTCTCGCGGATGGTGGCGTGGAAGAGGAACGTCTCCTGCGTGACCACGCCCACCGCCGCGCCCACCGACGCCAGCGTCACGTCGCGCACGTCCTGGCCGTCGAGGCGGACGGCCCCGCCGCCCACGTCGAAGAGCCGCGGCAGCAGGTACGTGATCGTCGTCTTGCCCGCGCCCGACGGGCCGACGAGCGCCGTCAGCGTGCCCGGCTGCGCCGTGAACGACACCCCGCGCAACACCTCGCGCGCCGTCGTGTAGCCGAAGTGGACCTCGTCGAAGCTCACCTCGCCGCGGCCGACCTGGAGCGGCGCCGCGCCGGGCCGGTCGTCGACCTCCACCGGCAGGTCGAGATAGTCGAAGATGCGGTCGAAGAGGGCCAGCGCGCCCTGGATCTGGACCTGCACGCTGAAGAGGTGCCCCAGGGGGAAGAAGAGCCGGTTCTGCAGGGCGACGAAGGCGACGACGCCGCCCAGGGTCATCGTGCCGGCGGTCACCGCCCGGCCGCCGACGAGGTAGATGAGCGCCGGCGCCACGGCCCAGAACGCCTGCAGCGTCACCCAGAAGAGCTGGGAGATCATGGCCCGCCGCACCTCGAGCCGCATGAGGTCGCCCCCGAGGGCGCCGAAGCGCCCGATCTCGCGCGCCTGCCGGCCGAAGGTCTTGGTCAGCAGCACCCCCGACACGCTCAGGGTCTCGTCGAGGTGGGCGGCGAGGTCGGCCACCTTGGCCTGGGCCTCGCGCGACAGGCGCCGCCGCACGCGGCTGGCGATGCGCGTGGGCCACACGAAGAGCGGCAGCATGGCGAGGCAGATCAGCGTCAGCTTCCAGTCGAGCGCGAACATCAGCGCGACCGTGGTCGCCACCGCCACCGTGTCCGACAGCGTCTGGCTCAGGGTGGCGGTCACCACCTCCTGCACGCCGGTGACGTCGGCGGTGATGCGCGAGAGCACCTCGCCGGTGCGCGTCTCGGTGAAGAAGCGGAGCGACAGGCGCTGGAGGTGCCGGTAGAGCCGGTCCCGCAGGTCGAACATGACGCGCTGGCCCATCCGCGTCGTCATCCAGGTCTCGGCGGTGTCGACGGCGCCGATGACCAGCGTGACGCCGATCATGGCGCCGCACAGCAGCAGCAGCAGCCCGCGGTCGCCGCGGGCGATGGCCTTGTCGATGATGGCCCGCACCAGCAGCGGGTTCGCCAGGCCGAGCACCGCGACGACCACGACGGCCAGTATCACGAGGATGGCGCTGCGCCAGTACGGCCGGAACAGCCCGAGCAGCCGGCGCACCGTCACGCGCCGGATCGGCGTCCCGGCGGGCGGTGCGGCCGGCGGAGCGGGCAACGTGCGCATGACCTCACATAGTATGACTCCCGGGGGGCCGATCCGGTATCAGCGGCAATGGACAGCGGTACGGCAGGAACCTAGGATCGGCGCGCCCATGACCGTTCGCGATCTCGAGATCCCGCTCGCCTCGACCCCCGCCTGGCTGCTCTTCCGCGGCTCGCTCGAGGAGGCGGCCGCGCGCGGCACCATCCTCTTCTGGCACGGCTTCACCGCGTGCAAGGAGGTCCACGAGAAGGAGCTCGCGAGCCTCGCCGCGCACGGCTACCTGGCGGTCGGCCTCGACGCCGTCGGTCATGGCGCGCGGCGCTACGCCGACTTCGACGCGCGCTTCGCCGGCAGCGGCCCCGCCTTCGACGTGCCCTTCCTCGAGGCCGTCCGCGCCACCGCCGCCGAGACCCCCGCGGTGGTCGAGGCGCTCCGCGCGCACGGCGCGGCGCGGCCCGAGCGGCTCGGCCTCGCCGGCATCTCGATGGGCGCCCTCGTCGCCTACCGCGCCGCGCTGGTCGAGCGCCGGGCCACGGCGGCGGCGTGCCTGCTCGGCTCGCCGCGGTGGCGGCAGCCGTGGCCGGAGAGCCCGCACCTGCACGCGGGCCGGTTCTTCCCGCTCGCGCTGCTGTCGCAGTGCGCCGGGGCGGACCAGGCGGTGCCGCCGGACGCGGCCCGCGACTTCCACGCGCAGCTCGCGCCGCTCTACCGCGCGGCTCCGGAGCGGCTGCGCTACGTCGAGATCCCCGGCGTGGGCCACTTCATGCCCGAGCCGCAGTGGCAGGAGCTGTGGGGGAACGTGCTCGCCTGGTTCGACCGCTTCCTCGCCGGCGCCTGAGCCGCACCGTCGGCGCCGCCGCCTACAGCATCGCGCAGACCGCCTCGTCGTAGAGCGGCCCGGCCAGGCACATGAGGCGCTGCACCCCGCGGCGCAGCGCCGCGAGGTCGGCCGCGCTCGCCACCCCGCCCGCCTGCAGGCGCCCCGCGATCGTCGTCACGGCGGCGAGGTCCGCCGCGAGCTGCGCGCGCGTGTCGGCGCCCAGGCCGAGCGCCGCGACGATGCCGCCGGCGCCGAGCGCCCGCGTGAGCGCCGCCAGCGCGGTCGCCGCGTCGCTCGCGTGGTCCGCGCCACCGGCCACGAAAACCGGCGTCGCCGTCGCGTTCGCGAGCCCCCGGGTCAGCGCGAGGAGGTAGGCCGCCTCGCGCGCGAGCTTGGGGAAGTCGACGCCGTCCACGTCGTCGCTCGGCTCGTGATAGCGCTTGTTCTGCCCGTCGCTCAGGAACACGACCGGCACGCCGCGGGTGCGGAAGGCGTCGTAGTCGCTCCAGGGCTGGTGGCCGAAGGGCGTCTCCTCGACGAGGTGCAGGCCGCCGTGCGCGACCTCGAGCCCGGCGGGCACGGCCGTGGCCGCGACCGCCGCGGCCGTCTCCGCGCTGGTCTCGGCGCCGAGGACGAAGTGACCCAGGTACCCGGGCCACAGATCCTCGCCGACGAGGTCGAGGACGATCGCGGCGTCGAGGCTCGCGAGCGGCGCGAGCGGGTGCGCCGCGAAGTACTCGGACCCCATGTCGGCCGTGAGGAAGGCGGGCGGCTCCTCGGCGTCCCAGTGGGCGACGAGCACCGAGCGCGCGGGCGGGCTCGCCGCGAGCGCGCAGGCCACCTGCACGACGGCGGCGACCGCGGTCGCGTTGTCGTACGCGCCGTTGCAGATGGCGCCGCCGCACTCCCCGATGTGGTCGTAGTGGGCGCTGAGCACGAGGTGCCGCTCCCGCAGCGTCGGGTCCGCGCCCGCGATCCGCCCGACGAGGTTCACGCCGCCGCTGGCGCCGATGGGCTGCTCGAAGGTGTCGCCGATCGGCGCGATCCCGCAGCGCGTCCACTCGGCCGCGAGGAACGCGCGCGCCGCGGCGCCCCCCGCCGTCCCGGGCGCCCGCCCGCCCATCGCGTCGTCGGCCAGCGCCGCGACGATCCGCCGCAGCTCCGCCTCGGCCTGCGGATCCGTGGCGTCCTGGGTCGCCGCCGCGTCCTCGGTGCCCGCGTCGGGCGTGGCGCTCGTGCCCCCGCCGCACCCGACTACGAGCCCGAAGCCGAGGAGCGCCAGCACCGCATGGCCGCGCGTCATCCAGCACCTCCGCGGGCGAGAATACCATTCGCGCGCCCCATGCCGCGCGCTGGCCCGGTGCGCCGACGTTTCGAGCACGTGCAGGTAGACCAATCCCGCGCACATCCCCATACTCCTAGGTGGTTTCTTCCATGAGCCCGGCCCGCACCCGCCATATCTCCGCGCAGCTCAAGCGCGTGCTGGTGCTCATCTTCACGTTCGTCGTGGCGCCGTCGGCGGCGCTGCTCTCCGTCGGCATCCTGGTCCTGGCCATGGGCCGCGCCTCGCGCGACGTCGTCTTCGGCGTCCTCATCGTCAGCCTCGTGCTCGCGATGGGCTTCGGCTCGGCCGCGGCGCTCTTCTACGTCTTCCGCTCCGCCTCGCTGGCCCGGCTCCAGACCGAGTTCGTGTCGCGCGTGTCGCACGAGCTGCGCACCCCGCTCACGTCGATCCGCATGTTCCTCGAGACGCTGCAGCTCGGCCGCGCCCAGGACCCCGAGACCACGCGCCAGTGCCTCGAGCTCATGCAGGCCGAGACCATGCGCCTCTCGGCCATGATCGACCGGCTGCTGCACTGGGGGCGCATGGAGGCCGGCCGCCGGCCGTACAGCTGCCAGCCCCACCCGCCCGCGGCCATCGTCGAGCGGGCCCTCGCGGCCTTCGCCCCGCAGCTCGCGCAGACGCCCGCCACCATCGTGACCGAGGTCGCGCCCGACCTGCCCGACGTGATCGTCGATCTCGACGCGGTGGCCGAGGCGGTGCTCAACCTGCTGCAGAACGCGCACCGCTACACCGGGCCGGAGAAGCAGATCACCGTCCGCGCGGGGCTCAGGCGCAAGGACGTCTTCGTCTCGGTGACCGACAACGGCCCGGGCATCCCCGAGCAGGAGCGCCGCCGCATCTTCGACAAGTTCTACCGCGGCAGCCACGCCGAGGCGATGGAGGTCCCGGGCTCCGGCCTCGGGCTCGCGATCGTCGATCACGTCGTGCGCGGGCACCGCGGCCGCGTCCAGGTCGAGAGCGAGCCTGGCCACGGCGCGACGTTCACGATCCTCTTGCCGTCGCACAGGGAGAAGTAGCCGTGGCCGAGAAGCTGCTGATCGTGGAGGACGACCCCTCCATCCTGAAGGGGCTGCAGATGAACCTGCAGCTCGAGGGCTACGAGCTCCTCACCGCCCGCGACGGCGAGGAGGGGATCAGGCTGTGGCGCCAGCACCACCCCGACCTCGTCCTCCTCGACATCATGCTGCCGAAGCGGGACGGCTACGACGTCCTCCGGCTCATGCGCGCCGAGGACCCGGACACGCACGTCCTCGTGCTCTCGGCCAAGGACCACGAGGGGGACAAGGTGCTCGGGCTCAGCCTGGGCGCCGACGACTACATCACGAAGCCGTTCGGCCTGCCCGAGCTGCTCGCGCGCATCCGCGCCGCGCTCCGGCGAGCCCGGCGCGAGGCCGCCGTGGCCCCCACCCACGAGTTCGGCCGCGTCAGCGTCGACGCGGTCGCGCGCCGGGTCACCGTCGCCGGCGCCCCGGTCGAGATGACCGCGCGCGAGTTCGACCTGCTGCTCCACTTCGTGACGCACCCCGGCCGCGTGCTCACGCGCGAGCAGCTCATGCACGCCGTCTGGGGCGTCGACCACTTCGGCACCCCGCGCACCGTCGACAACTTCGTCGGGCGCCTGCGCACGAAGCTCGAGCTCGACCCGGACCAGCCGCGCCATTTCGAGACCGTGCGCGGCATCGGCTACCGCTTCAATCCCGCGTAGGCCTGGATTTCGCCGACTCCAGGTCCCGCCCTCGTCTCATCCTACGAGCATGGCGACGGACCTCTCGAACACTCAGGCCTTCCCGAAGCTGGCGCGCGCCGCCCGCGTCGCCAACATCGGCCCGGTCGAACGGCGGCGCCGGCTCCTCATGGGGCTCGCGATGCTCTGCACCGGGCTCGGCCTGGCGCTGCTGCTCATCGGCATGCGCGCCGGTGCGTACTGGCGGCTGGGCCTCTTCATCCCGCTGTGGCTCGCGGCGCTCATGCTGCTGCAGGCCCGCGCCCGGACCTGCGTCGCGCTGGCCGAGAAGGGCCAGCGCGATCTCGGCGCGGGCCCCGAGCCGATCGAGGACGCGGTCGAGCTCGCCCTGGTGCGCCGGCAGGCCAACATCGTGACCCGCACGGCCCTGGTCGCGGCTGGCCTCGGCACGTTCGTCGTGCTCTTCCTGTCGCCGCGCTGAGGCGAGTCAGGGACGAGCCTCGTGGTAGACTGACCCGGTCGCACCGGGTACCGGCGGTCGGGCAGTCCGCTGGCCAGTACATGCGTATAGAACTATTCTTCAAGGACTGACCGTCCGGCCCGGGTCGGTGCTACGATTGGCGCCGACCCCTCATGGGCTGGCACCGCCTCAACCTGAAGCTGATGGCTGCCGTCGGGCTCGCCTCGCTGGCGGCGACGATCGTGCTCGCCGCGCTCGGCGTCCGGACCCAGCGCGCCCAGCAGATCGATGAGGTGATCCGCGGGGCCTCGCAGTTCAGCGACACGGTCCGCCAGAGCACGCGCCACGCGATGATCGAGAACCAGTGGCCGCTCACCTTCCACATCATGGACGCCATCGGCAGCCAGGAGGGCGTCCGGCGCGTCCGCGTCTTCAACAAGGAAGGTCAGATCCTCTTCTCGACCGACCGCAGCGAGACCGGCGGCAGCGTCGACAAGCGCGCGGAGTCCTGCTACGCGTGCCACGCGGCGGAGAAGCCGCTCGAGCGGCTGCCCCTCCAGAAGCGCTCGCGCATCTTCACCCGCGACGGCGAGCGGGTGCTCGGCATGATCACGCCGATCTACAACGAGCCGAGCTGCAGCGAGGCGAGCTGCCACGCGCACCCCGCGGGCCGGCGCGTCCTCGGCGTCCTCGACATCGGCCTGTCGCTCAAGCAGGTGGACGCGCGGGTCGCCGCCGCGGGGCGGCGCATCATCGCCCAGACCGGCGCCCTCATCCTGCTCATCCTCACGATCCTGTGGCTCTTCCTGCGGCACTTCGTCATCCGGCCGGTCCACGACCTCGTCGAGGGCACGACGCAGGTCGCCCGCGGCGATCTCGACCACGCCATGCCGGTGCGGGCGCGCGACGAGCTCGGCCTGCTCGCCGCGTCGTTCAACGAGATGACCGCGGCCCTCAAGCGCACCCGCGGCGAGCTGGCGGAGCTGGTCGAGACGCTCGAGCAGCGCGTGGACGAGCGCACCGCGGCGCTGTCGCAGGCGCAGGCCCAGGCCCTGCACACCGAGAAGCTGGCCTCGCTCGGCCAGCTCGCGGCGTCGATCGCGCACGAGATCAACAACCCGCTCGCCGGCATCCTCACCTACGCCAAGCTCATCTCCCGGCGGCTGCAGAAAGGCACCGCCGGCCCCGAGGGGCAGGCCGACATGATCCGGCAGCTCGCGCTCGTCCAGCGGGAGACCGAGCGCTGCTCGGGCATCGTGAAGAACCTCCTCGGCTTCGCCCGGCAGCGCGAACCCTCGTTCGACACCATCGACGCCAACACCGTCGTGCGCGAGGCGCTCGGCCTGGTCAACCACCGCCTGGAGATGCAGAGCATCACGCTCGAGAAGCAGCTCGGCGACGTGCCCCTCGTGCGCGCGGACTTCGACCAGCTCCGCCAGGTGGTCATCAACATCGCGATGAACGCCATCGACGCCATGGGCCCGGGCGGCCGCCTCACGGTGACGACGCGCCACAAGCCGGGCGCGACCATGGTCGAGGTGGCCGTGGTCGACACCGGCCCCGGGATCCCGGTGGAGAACCTGAAGAAGATCTTCGAGCCGTTCTTCACGACGAAGGAGAAGGGCACGGGCCTCGGCCTCTCGGTGGTCTACGGCATCGTCAGCCGCCACGGCGGCTCCATCGACGTGGCCAGCGCGCCGGGCCAGGGCACCACGGTCCTGGTCGCGATCCCCGTCGCGGCCCTGACCGCCGATGCCGGCGGCGCGGACAGGGGCGCGGCGGACGCCCCGGCGGGGCGCGCGTCCGGATGAGCGGCGGCGGCGCGATCGTGATCGAGTGGATCGGCACCGGCAACGGGGTGGCGCAGCTCCTCGGGGACGTGCGCCTGCACGTCGAGGAGGTGTTCGAGCTGCCGGCGCGGGTCACCGTCCCCGCCGCGCGGCCGATGGACGCCTACGATCCGGTGCGGCGCCAGGACCTGTCGACCGCGACCCTGCGGTGGATCGTCGACCACACCCCGCACGACGCGGTGAAGGTGCTCGGCATCACCGACCACGACCTCTTCATCTCCGTGCTCACCTACGTCTTCGGCCAGGCCCAGGTCGGCGGCCGCGCCGCGGTCGTCTCGACGGCGCGCCTGCACCAGGACCTGGGCGGTCTGACCGCCGACGAGCGCCTCTTCCGCGCCCGGCTCCGCAAGGAGTGCGTGCACGAGCTGGGACACACCTTCGGCCTCACGCACTGCGAGACGCGCACCTGCGTGATGAGCCGCTCCAACACGATCGCGGACGTGGACGCCAAGGGCGGCCTGTGCCGCGATTGCAGCGCGCTGCTGCGCGAGCTTCGGGCCAAGGAGAACCTGTGATGAAGGACAAGGCGCGCATCCTGGTCGTCGACGACGAGGAGATCGTCCGCGAGTCGTTGTGCGGCTGGCTGCAGGAGGACGGCTACGCCGTCGAGACCGCCGCCGACGGCACGATCGCGATCGGGAAGGTCCGGGCCGAGCCCTGGGACGTGCTCCTCGTCGATCTCAAGATGCCCGGCGTCGATGGGCTCGCCGTGCTCGCCGCGACGCGGGACGCGCGCCCCGACGCCGCGGTCATCATCATGACCGCCTACGCCACCGTCGACACCGCGGTGCAGGCGATGAAGATGGGCGCCTACGACTACCTCGTGAAGCCCTTCGAGCCCGAGGAGCTGTCGGCGATGGTGAGCAAGCTCGTCAGCGAGCGCTCCCTCAGCCGCGAGAACCAGCTCCTGAAGCAGGAGCTGCAGAAGAGCTTCCAGTTCCGCGACCTCGTCAGCAAGAACGCGAAGATGCAGTCCATCTTCGAGCTGTGCCGCATCGCCGCCCAGAGCGCGTCGACGATCCTGATCCTCGGCGAGAGCGGCACCGGCAAGGAGCTGCTGGCTCGCGCGATCCACCACGAGAGCCCGCGGGCGCAGGCGCCCTTCATCCCGGTCTCCTGCGCGGCGCTGACGGAGACCCTGCTCGAGAGCGAGCTCTTCGGCCACGAGAAGGGCGCGTTCACCGGCGCCACCCAGCGCACCCGCGGCAAGTTCGAGCAGGCCGTCGGCGGCAGCCTGTTCCTCGACGAGATCGGCGACATCAGCCCGAAGCTCCAGCTCGACCTCCTGCGCGCCCTCGAGGACCGCAAGTTCTACCGCATCGGAGGCAGCGAGCCGGTGTCGGTCGACGTCCGCGTCATCGCCGCCACCAACCGCGACCTCAAGCGCGCCGTCGAGGACCGCAGCTTCCGCGAGGACCTCTACTACCGCCTCAACGTGATCGTCATCACGCTGCCGCCGCTGCGCGAGCGCAAGGAGGACCTGCCGCTGCTGGTCGAGCACTTCCTCGAGCGGCTCGGCGCCGAGCTCGGCCGGCCCCTCCGGGGCGTCTCGTCCGACGCGATGGCGGCGCTCATGGCGCACGACTGGCCGGGCAACGTCCGCGAGCTGCGCAACGTCCTCGAGCGCGGCGCCGTCGTCGCCAAGACGAGCCTCATCGAGCTCGCCGACCTCGGCCTCGGCCTGCCCGAGGAGGAGGCCGCCGCGACCGGCGGCGACGACGCCGCGGACAGCGTGCCCGCGTCGCTCAAGGAGGTCGAGCGCCGGCACGTCCAGCGGGTGCTCACCGACAGCGGCTGGAACATCACCCGCGCCGCCCAGGCGCTCGGCATCGACCGCGTGACGCTCTACAACAAGATCAAGAAGTACGGGCTGAAGCGGGACGAGCAGGGGTAAGGCGCGGGCGCGGCGCTACCGGGCGCAGCCGGGAGTGGGCGTCGGGCAGCAGCGCGGCCAGTAGCCGGCGCACGCGGGCGAGCAGTCATAGCTGTCGTGCGCCGGGTCCGCGGCGCAGGATTCGCACTGGACCACGAGCTCGGTGTCGGCGGGGGGCGGCGGGGACGTGCACGTGTCGTCGACGCCACGGTCGACGCGGATCGCGAAGCCGCCGGTGACGCCGCTCGCCTCCGAGTCCGGGCACGCCTGCGCGTCCTGCCACACGTACCAGCAGCCCGGCGCCTGCTGCGCGTGGGAGCGGCACTCGCAGCGCCCGCCCGGCGCCGTCGCCGGATCGCAGACCACGGGATCGCAGGGGGGGACCGCGCGGGCGACGTAGGCGCCGTCGACGAGCGTGCGCTCCTGCACGACGCAGCTCGGCTGCAGGCCAGGCGCGGCGGCGTCGAGGTCGGCGAGCGGGGCGGCGAGGCAGCGCCGGCCGAGCATGGTGGAGAGCTCGAGGGCGACGTTGCCGAGCTCCACCTGGTGGTCGGCGAAGTCGCAGACGTTGATGAAGCGCGCGCGATCGGTGTCGAAGAGGCCGGTGAACTGGCTCAGGCGCAGGGCCGGGGTGCCCTGCCAGGACGGATCCGCGGCGGTGCAGCTCGCCTGGACCAGAGGGAACCGGCCCGAGTCGGGGTTGATGGTGGGTGGCGCCGGCGGTCCCGCGATGACCGCCACGTACACCCACCGCGGGTCCGGCTTGAGCGCCTTGAAGAAGCCCGCGAGGTCCTCGACCGGCGTGAGCTGGTGCTGCGGATCCGGGTCCCAGCTCCCTGGCACGCAGTCGGTGAGGGTCGCGGTGACCGCGCGGCCGGGCGGCTGCCCGCCGCACACCGTGCCGAACTCGAAGCAACGGTAGGACGTGAGCGGGCCGAGGGCGGAGTCCATCGACGTGTGCAGCGGACTGAAGAGCGTCGTGTCCGCCGGCGCCGAGCAGTCGTCCTCGTCGGTGATGATGATGACCGCGAGGAACGCGTCGGGGCGGAGGAAGCCCTCGTTCGCGGGCTGCGCGCACCCGCCGGCGACGGTGCACCCGGCGAGCGCGGCCTGCGCCGACGCGAGCTGCTGCTCGAAGCCGCAGCCGCTCTCCCCCACCGCGGCGTAGCACGCGAACGCGTCGCCGATCGTACCCGTGAAGTTCGTGGCGACACCATCATTGTCGGCGCGGTACGCGAGGAATCGCTCGTTCGGGTCGTTGAGGTGCGCGCCCGCGCAGGTCTCGCCCTTGGGGGTGTTCTGCAGCGCGCCCTGGTCGCCGCCGAGGGTCGCGCACGATGCCGGCGTGAACTGGCCTCCGCCGAGGTCGGAGGTGACGATGCCGATGTGCAGGTCCGTGCCATTAACGAGCCCGTTGAGCGGCTCCATGAAGTGCGGGAAGTATTTCCGCAGCGTCTCTTGCTTCGGGTCCATCGAGGCCGAGTTGTCGATGACGAACAGCAGGTCGAGCTTGTTGCCACTGTCGGGAAAAGTCTGCGTCGGGTTGGTGCTGCTGACGGGCGGCGACCCGCCGACGGGGACCTCCTTGCCACACCCGAGCGCGAGCAGCACTGCGACGATCAGCACCTTTGGCATGACGACCTCCGCTTCGTGTCTGCTCACGAATGGGCGCGGCGGGCGGCAGCGTTTCATGGCGCGCGCTCACCCGACAGCGCCTGCCGCGCGGCCGCCGCGAACTGGCCGCGCGGGTAGCGGCGCAGGTACGCGCGCGCGAGGGTCGCGGCCGCGCCCGCGTCCGCGCGCGCGCCCGCGGCCTCGATGGCGACGGCGAGCGCGTGCTCGGCGAGCGGGCCACCCGGGTGGCGGCGCAGGTAGGTCTCCAGCAGGACGCCCGCGCGCGCGGGATCGCGCTCCTGCCGCAGCGCCCGGATGCCGTCGGCGACGAGGCTGGCGTCGAGGTCCTCGCTCGCGGGCGGCGCGGCGGCGGCCGCGGGCCGCGCCGGGAGCTTCGCCGCGCGCGGCGGGAGGCCGGCCGGGGGACGCGCCGCGGGCGCCGCGG
>DASXVK010000360.1:0-8343 GCA_036504295.1 Polyangia bacterium | reverse complement strand
CTCGAGCGCGGCGACGGCGACGGCGACGGGCCGGGCGCCGGCTCGCCGCGTTCCACCGCCTGACCGTGGTCTACGCCGATGGGGCCATGCAGCCCGGCCACGCCCTCGACGCCGCCGGTCAGCCGCTCGGCCCCAGCCCGGTGCCGGCCGGCGGCCGCGCCGTGATCTCGGTGTGGGCGCCCACTCCCCGGGCCGGGGCGGGCCGGGCGGCCGCGCCACGGATCCTCGAGCTCTTCGCGCTGCACCACCGGCGGATGCTGCGCCTCGACTGATGGCCAGCGATCGGGCATCACGCGCGCTGCCGCCGCGCGCCCGTGGCGGGCATCTCAGTGGCATGCCCGAGGTGACCATGAACCGGGCCGCGCCGCTCAGCGCGGCGGAGAAGCTCATCCTCGACACCCTGCTCGCCGGCCAGCCCGCGGCCGCCGAGGCGCTCGCCCGCGAGCTGCTCCGGAGCGAGCCGGACAACGGGGTCGCCCTCGCGCTGCGCTCGTTCGCCCTGGGGGAGGAGCTCGCGGCCGCGGGGGAGCTGGCGCGCGCGGGCCTGCGCGCCGAGTACCTGGCGCACGCGGCGCGCGTCGTCGCCCAGCTCGCGCCCGAGCGCGTGCGCCCCGACCCGCCGGTGCGCCAGATCCAGCTCGCCGCCCTCGCCGACGCGCACGGCGTGACCGCCCGCGAGCGCTACGCCGCGGCCGGGTCGCCGGCGGAGCTCGCGGCGGCGCTGCGCGTGGTGGACGACAGCATCGCCGTGTGCGGCTCGACGCGCGCCCTGCGCGAGGTGCGGGCGCTGTGCCTGCTGCGCCTCGGCCAGGCCCCCGAGGCCGAGCCGCTCATCGACGAGCTGCTGCGGGCCGACCCCGCGGAGACCCGCGCGCTGCGGCGCGAGCTCGCGGCCGCGCTGCGGGCCCCCCGCCCCACGCCCGCCGCCTGACCCCCGGCGCTGCGCCCCCGCCGCCCTCACGCGCTACTTGTCTCCGGCGCCTCGCCTCTTATACGACCCTCCATGGCGGTCGACGCTGCCGGCGCCCAGCCGGCCTGGCGTCCTGCCCCGTACTTCGCGCTGCGCGGCGCCGCGGCCGGGCCGCAAAGCGGCGCAAGAGAGAGGTGATGCGCATGACGGTGAACAACTTGAAGGACCTGTTCGTGCACGAGCTCCGGGACATCTACAGCGCCGAGAAGCAGATCCTCGAGGCGCTCCCCAAGATGGAGGACCAGGCGTCGAGCCGCGTGCTGAAGGAGGCCTTCGGCATGCATCGCGACCAGACCGAGAAGCAGGTCGACCGGCTGGATCGGATCTTCAAGCAGGTCGGCAGCAGCCCGAGCGGGGTCACGTGCACCGGGGTGCAGGGCATCATCGCCGAGGGCGAGCAGCTCGCGAGCCAGGCCCAGAGCCCCGACGTCCTCGACGCGGGCCTCATCTCGGCGGCGCAGCGAGTCGAGCACTACGAGATGGCCGCCTACGGCACGGCGCGCACCTACGCGCGGACCCTCGGCGAGACCGACTTCGCCAGCCTCCTCGATGCGACCCTCGCGGAGGAGAAGCAGTCGGACCAGAAGCTGACCGAGCTCGCGGAGCGGGGCATCAACGTCCAGGCCAAGGACGCGCCCTAGACGACAACGACGGATCGGGCACGGGCACGGGCACGGGCACGGCCACGAGGGTTCGTGCCCGTGGCCGTGCCCGTGCCCGGTTTCTTCCGTCGTCCTGCGTGCTACAACTGCCGCGTGGACGACGCGCCCCTGGATCCCGCCATCACCCTCGACCGCCTCGCCGGCGAGTGGTGGATCTACCAGCTCGCGCGCGGACACCGGTACTCGACGGACGACGTGCTCACCGCGTGGACGGCGCTGCGCGCGCGGCCCGACGCGGGGCGCGTGCTCGACCTCGGCTGCGGGGTCGGGTCGGTCGGGCTCATGGCGCTGCTGCGGCTCGCGCCGGCCGCCACCTTGACCGCCGTCGAGGTGCAGGCGGAGAGCGTCGCGCTGCTGCGGCGCACCCTCGCGCACAACGGCCTCGCCGGCCGCGTCGAGGTGCGCCACGCCGACCTGCGCGACGCGGGCGCCCTCGACCCGGCCGCGCGGTTCGACCTCGTCACCGCGAACCCGCCCTACCTCCCGGTCGGCCACGCGCTGCGCTCGCCCCACCCGCAGCGCGCCGCCGCGCGCCTCGAGCTGCACGGCGACGTCTTCGACTACTGTGCGCGCGCCGCCGCCGCGCTCGGCGAGGGCGGGCGCTTCTGCTTCTGCCACAGCGCCGCCGACCCGCGCCCCGCGGCGGCCATCGCCGCGGCCGGCCTCGTCCTCCTCGCGCGCCAGGAGGTGGTCGCCCGCGCCGGCCGCCCGCCGCTCATCGCGCTCTTCACCTGCGGCCGCGCCGGCGCGCGCGCCGATCGGCCGCCGCTGCAGGTCCGCGCCGCCGACGGCACGCGCACCGCCGCGTACCGCGCCGTGCGCCGCGCCATGCTGATCGAGGCCTGAGGGACCGATGCGGGACTTCCGCGCCGCCCTCGCCGGCGACAAGTGCTGGGACCGCGCCACCGAGGCGCTGCTCGCGGCCCACGGCGAGCCGCTCGAGGACGCCATCCTGCAGAACCGCGAGGAGGTGCTCGGGCTGTGCGACTTCATCGCCGCCGAGGGCGTGCGCTCGTACCTCGAGATCGGCGTCTGGACCGGCCGCCTGGCCGCGGCGCTGCACCGCCTCTTCGCCTTCGATCTCGTCGCCGCGTGCGACCACGGCTGGGCCGAGCAGTGCGGCCTCGCGATCCGGCTGCCCGCGGGGGCGCGCGTCTTCCGCGGCGACTCCGACTCGGCCGCGTACCTGAGCTGGCGCGCGGCCCTCGGCCCCGTCGACCTCGTCTTCATCGACGCCAACCACGGCTACCGCGCCGTGCGCCGCGACTTCGAGATCAACCGCCGCTTCCCGCACCGCTTCCTCGCCTTCCACGACATCACCGGCGCCCGGCGCCAGACCGCCGGCGTCAAGCGCTTCTGGGACGAGCTGCGCGAGGGGCGCAAGCGCGCGATCGTGCGGCCCCACGTCGAGCTCGGGCTCGACCGCTCGGTCATGGGCATCGGCATCTGGTCGGCGGGCTGACGGCGAAGTTCCGGGTGCGCGACGGCGCCGGCCCCGGCCGCAGCGACGGATGAGCGCCCGCCCGGGCGTCCGTTGCCACTTGCGCGCGAGCGCGCCGCACCGCATGTGAAACAAGGTGCGCGGACTCACCATCTACGTCCCGGGGGGACCGCCTCCAGCGCACGTCGGCGGGCGCGAGCTCGCGACGCACCCCTACCGGTGCCTCTGCTGCGACGAGGAGCATCGCTCGGTGCAGTGCTGGCCCGAGCACGCCGCGGACGGCCGCCTGGTGCGGCTCACGCTGGCGCCGCCCTGCGACCGGCAGATCGGGCTCGAGCGCTACGGCCTCGACGACGACGGCCACCCGATCACGAACCTCCCCGAGAGCATCGTGCCCGCGCCGGTGGCGCTGGCCGCCTGGGTCGAGCTGGACGCCGCGGGCGGCGACCGTCCCGTCCGCCACTGACCCGGCGCGGGCCGCGCGCGCCCGCCGCCGGCCCCGCGCAGCCAACCATTCGAATTCAAACTAGTTTCATGTAGAAATACCACGGCCCGAGCATTGTGGAAGGTGCTAGGCTCGCATCTTAGCCTGGGAAGGGGGCTTCCCCGAGATCCGTCATGGCTCCTGCGAGCGACTCCGTTCCGGTTCCTCCCGCGCGCGAGGACGGTGGCCCGCGCGCGTCCGCCCCGGCGACCTGCCCGGTCGTCGGCATCGGTGCCTCGGCCGGCGGGCTCGAGGCGCTGCAGGAGTTCTTCCAGCACGTGCCGCCGGCGAGCGGCCTCGCGTTCGTGCTGGTCCAGCACCTGGACCCGGACCACGCGACGCTCCTGCCGGAGCTCGTGGCGGCGCACGCGACCCTGCCGGTCGAGACGGCCGCGGACGGCACCACGGTCGCGCCGGATCACATCTACGTCATCCCACCCCGCGTCCTGCTGACGATCCGCGGCGGCGGGCTGCACCTGGAGCCGGCGGCCGACGGGCACGGGCGCTTCACCATCGACACGTTCCTCCGCTCGCTGGCGGCGGATCAGGGCGAGAACGCGGCCTGCGTGATCCTCTCCGGCACGGGCACCGACGGCTCGCTCGGCCTGCGCGCCGTCAAGGACCACGGCGGCATGGTGGTGGTCCAGACCCCGGAGACCGCCAAGTACGACGGCATGCCCCGCAGCGCCGTCGCCACCGGCCTCGTCGACGCCGTCGCGCCGGCGGCCGAGCTGCCGCCCCGGGTCATCGAGCATTTCACCTACCTCGCCGAGGTGCGGCGGAGCACGAGGCCGGAGGGGCGCGCCGAGGACACCGCCGCGCAGCTGCAGCAGATCTGGGAGCTGCTCGCGCAGGCGACCGGCGACGACTTCAGCCGCTACAAGCAGGCCACCGTCGTGCGCCGGGTCCGGCGGCGCATGCAGATGCTACGGCTGGACCGCATGGCCGCCTACGTCGAGGCGCTGCGCCGGGACCCCCGGGAAGCCGCGCGGCTGTACAAGGAGCTCCTCATCGGCGTGACGCAGTTCTTCCGCGACCCCGAGGTCTTCGCGGCCCTCGCGCGCGAGGTCATCCCCGCCCTCTTCGCGGGCAAGGACGCCCGTACCGACGTCCGCATCTGGGTCCCGGGCTGCGCCACCGGCGAGGAGGCCTACACGCTCGCCGTCCTCGCGCTGGAGCACAAGCAGGCGGTGGGCGCGCCCGCCCCGGTCCAGGTCTTCGGCACCGACCTCGACGAGGCCGCGCTGGCGGTGGCCCGCAAGGGCGAGTTCCCCGCGGGCCTCGCCCAGCAGCTCGCGCCGGCGCGCCTCGCGCGCTACTTCGTCCCGCAGGGCAGCGGGTACCGGGCCACGAAGGAGCTCCGGGCGGCCTGCATCTTCTCGCCCCACCATGTCATCCAGGATCCGCCGTTCGCGCGCCTCGACCTCATCTCGTGCCGCAACGTCCTCATCTACCTGGAGGCCGAGGTCCAGACCAGGCTCATCGCGCTGTTCCACTACGCGCTGCGGCCGAGCGGCTATCTGCTCCTGGGCGCGGCGGAGCACGTGGGGCCGGCCGAGCTGTTCCGGACGATCGCGGCCGGCCACCGCATCTTCCAGCGCCGCGACGACGTGCGCGCCACCCCGGCCCGGGGGTTCTCGCTCATGACCCCCCGGCCGCTCGGCCGGCCGCCCGAGGGGCCGGGGCCCGCGCCGCGGGCCCGGGAGGCCGCGCGCCCGGCGCAGTCCCTCGAGCGGCTCCTGCTGGCCGAGTACGCCCCGCCGGGCGTGGTCATCGACGCCGCCGGGACCGTCCACGTCTTCGCCGGCCGCACCGGGAAGTACCTGGAGCCGGCGGCCGGGGCGGCGAGCCACCGCCTCGTCGACCTGGTCCACGAGAGCCTGCGGCCCGCGCTGCGCACGGCCATCCACCAGGCGCGCAAGCGCCGCACGACGGTGGCGCAGGACCCGGTGACCGTGCCCCTCGCCGGCGGCGGCGCGCAGCGCGTCCGGCTCATCGTGCGCCCGTTCGTCGAGGCGGGGCCCGAGAGCGAGCTCTGTCTCGTCGTGTTCCAGGAGGTCGCCCCGGAGCCCGCCGCCGGCGGTGAGGCCGCGGCGGAGGGGTCCCCGCAGGTGCGGGCGCTGCGCGCCCAGCTCAAGTCCAGCGAGGAGCACCTGCAGACCACCGTCGAGGAGCTCGGCACGGCCAACGCGGACCTCCAGCTGTCGAACGAGAGCCTGCTGGCGCTCAACGAGGAGCTCCAGTCCGCCAACGAGGAGCTGCAGTCGTCGAACGAGGAGCTGCACACCTCGCAGGAGGAGCTGCAGTCGCTCAACGAGGAGCTCGGCACCGTCAACGCCGAGCTGCAGCAGAAGCTCGACCAGCTCGACCGCGCGAACAGCGACCTCTCGAACCTCCTGCGCAGCACCCAGATCGCGACCATCTTCCTCGGCCGGGATCTGACCATCCGGCGGTTCACGCCCGCGGTGACCGGGCTCCTCCGCTTCCGCGAGGGCGACCTCGGCCGCGCCATCACCGACCTCGCCGTCCACGTCGTCGACGGCAACCTGGCCCACGACGCCCGCGAAGTGCTGCGCACCCTCGCGCCCCGGGAGCGGCTGGTGCAGCTCGGGGACGAGCGCGCCTGGTACATGCTGCGCGTCCTCCCCTACCGCACCGTCGACGAGGTGATCGACGGGGTGGTGCTCACCTTCATCGACGTGACCGCGCTCAAGCAGGCCGAGGAGGCGCTGCGCAGCGCCGAGGAGCGCACCGCCGCCATCCTCGCCAGCATCACCGACTGCTACTACCAGCTCGACCGCGACTGGCGCTTCACCGACGTCAACGACCACGCGCTCGCCTTCCTCGGCCAGCGGCGGGAGGAGCTCCTCGGGCGGCCGCACGCGAGCGTCTTCCCGGCGGAGACGCGCGCGCTCGTCGAGGAGCGCTACCGCAGCGCCGTCACGCACCAGGCGCCGGTGCACTTCGAGGGCCAGCTCTTCGACGTGGAGCGGTGGGCCGAGGTGCACGCCTTCCCGGTCGCCGAGGGGCTGGCGGTGTACTTCCGCGACGTCACGGAGCGCAGGCAGCGCGAGGAGGAGCTGCGGCAGAAGACCGCGAGCGACCGGGCCAAGGACGAGTTCCTGGCCGTGATGAGCCACGAGCTGCGCACGCCCATCGCGGCCATCGCCAACGCGAGCTACGTCGTCGAACAGGCGAGCGCCGAGGCCACCGAGGCCGCCCGCGCACGGTGCGGCCACTTCGCCACGGTGATCGCGCGGCAGGCCCGCCACATCGCCCGGATCGTCGATGACCTGCTGGACGTCGCCCGGTTCGCCCGGGGCGCCATCGAGCTGCGCCGGACGGAGGTCGACGCGGGCGAGGTCGTGCGCCGGGCGGTCGAGATGACGGCCCAGTTCATCGCGGAGCGCCGGCACGAGCTCAAGCTCGCCCTCCCGTCCGCGCCGATCGGGCTGGACGCGGACCCGGCGCGGCTGGAGCAGGTGCTCGTGAACCTGCTCAACAACGCCGCCAAGTACACCGAGCCGGGCGGCGAGATCACGGTCAGCGCGGCCCGCGCGGGGGACGAGTGCGTCCTGCGCGTCCGCGACACCGGCATCGGCATCGCCGCCGAGGCGCTGCCGCACGTCTTCGACGTCTTCCTGCAGGCGCACCACGCGCAGGTCCGCGCCCAGGGGGGGCTGGGGCTCGGGCTGACGCTCGTGCAGCGGCTCGTCGAGCTGCACGGGGGCCGGGTCGAGGCGCGCAGCGAGGGCCTCGGCCGGGGGAGCGAGTTCGTGGTCCGGCTCCCGGCGCGCCCCGCGGACCGGGCCGCGCGGCCCGCGGCGGCCGCGCCGGCGCCGCGCAAGGAGGCGCTGCAGATCCTCATCGTCGAGGACAACGCCGATCTCGCCAGCAGCCTCGGCGAGATCCTGTCGCTCTGGGGGCACACGGCGCAGGTGGCGCACAGCGGCCCCGCGGCGCTCGCGCTGGCCGGGGCGACCACCCCGGATCTGGTGCTCCTGGACCTCGGCCTGCCGGAGATGGATGGCTACGAGGTGGCCCGGCGGCTGCGGGCGGCGCTGCCGCCGGGGGCCGCGACCCGCCTGGTGGCGCTGACCGGGTACGGCCAGGAGGAGGACCGCCAGCGCACGCGCGAGGCCGGCTTCGATGTGCACCTCGTGAAGCCCGTCGATCTGCCGGCGCTGCGGCGCGTCCTGCAGGGCTGAGCGGCTCAGGAGGCGCGACGACACGCGCCGCCGGCGCCGGGGGGCTCGCCGCCCGGCGAGGGCGGCGGCGTCCCGGCGCGCGCGAGGATCCGCTCGAGCGTCTCGAGGCTCGGCGGCTTCGCGACATGCGCGTCGAACCCGGCCGCCTGCGCCCGGGCCAGGTCGTCGGGCGCGGCGTAGCCCGTGAGCGCGACGAGGTACACGGCGCGGAGCTGCGCGTCGGCGCGGAGCTGCCGCGCGACGGCGTAGCCATCCATGAGCGGGAGCCCGATGTCGCAGAGCACGACCTCGGGGGCGAGCCGGCGGGCCTGCTCCAGCCCCTTGCGGCCATCCCGCGCGACCTGGACCTCGTGACCGCCGAACATCAGCGCGTCGCGCAGGGTCTCGGCGGCGTCGCCGTTGTCCTCGATGATGAGGACGCGCCGCGGGGCGGGCCGGGGGGGCGCCGGGGCGCCCGCCGGGGGGGCGGCGGCCGCGACCTCCGCGGCCAGCGGCAGCCGCACGGTGAGCTCGGCCCCGGCCCCGGCGCCGTCGCTGCGGGCGGTGACGTCCCCGCCGTGCAGCCCGACGATGCCCTT
>DASXVK010000359.1:0-3921 GCA_036504295.1 Polyangia bacterium | reverse complement strand
GAGGTCCGGGAAGACGGTGCCGTGCTGGCTGAGCGCGTCCGCGAACGAGGTGCCCTCGTTCACGAGCTGCTTGACGTGGGTGACGATGTTGCGCAGCCGGACGTTCTCGGTCTGCTCGACGAGCGCCGCGAGCGACTCGGTGAGCGGGATGCCAGCCTTGAGCAGCGTCGCGACCTGCCGCGTGAAGATGGCGACGTCGGCCCGGCGCACCCAGCCGAAGAGCTGCTTGACGTCGACCTGCCGCGACAGGCTGAAGCCGCCCGCGCCGCTGAGGGCGCCGTTCTTGCTCAGGTCCTGCTCGCGGTACTCGGTGAGGAAGATGTTGTCGCGCCGCAGGGCCGCGCGCAGCCCCTTCGCGCTGTCGGCGTCCTTGTTGCCGGAGACCGGCTTGCCCTTCCCGTCGAGGCCCTTGTATGCGTAGACCGGCATCAGGCGTCAGCCTCGCGACTGGAATTGAACAGGGAGGCGGGGAGGCGGGGAGGATGCTGGGGTTCGGTTGTGCCAGGCCCGCGGGAGCACGGCTCGTTCGCGGCAGCAGGACCGGACCCCATCCAGCTCCCCGTCTCCCCGCCTCCCTGTTGCCGAGCCTTCATTCGACGTCCTCCTGGGTGACGCTCATGACCTCTTCGCAGCTCGTGATGCCCGAGAGGACCTTGAGGGCGCCGTCCTGGCGCAGGGTGCGCATCCCCTTCTGCATGCCGATCCGCTTGAGCGCCGTCGAATCGGTGTTCTTCAGCGCGGCGGCGCGCACGTCGTCGTCGACCATGAGGAGCTCGTAGATGCCGGTGCGGCCGGTGTAGCCGGTCTCGTTGCACAGGCGGCAGCCGCGCTCGCGGGCGCGGTAGACGTGACCGATCGGCGGCGGCACGTGGCTGCCCTTGAACTCCTTCTCGACGCCCTGGAACTCGCCGCGGTAGAACGCGGCGGGCTCGAGGCCGAGCGAGACGAGGGTCTCGTCGCTCGGCTTGACCGTCTCGCGGCACTCCTTGCACACCCGGCGCACGAGGCGCTGGGCGAGCAGGCCGATGACCGACGAGGCGACGAGGAACGGCTCGACCTCCATCTCGACGAGCCGCGTGATGCCGCCGGCGGCGTCGTTCGTGTGGATGGTCGAGAAGACGAGGTGGCCGGTGAGCGACGCGTGGATGGCGATCTCCGCCGTCTCGCGGTCGCGGATTTCGCCGACCATGATGACGTCGGGGTCGTGGCGCAGGAAGCTGCGCAGGCCCGACGCGAACGTGAGGTCGATCTTCGAGTTGACCTGTACCTGCGAGATGCCCTCGAGCTGGTACTCGACCGGGTCCTCGATGGTGAGGATGTTGAGCTCGGGCGAGTTGATGGCCGCGATCGAGGCGTAGAGCGTGGTCGTCTTGCCGCTGCCGGTGGGGCCCGTGACGAGCAGGATGCCGTGCGGCCGGTGGATGATGTCGTCCATCAGCACGAGGTGCTTCTCGCCGAAGCCGATGTCGGCGAGGCCGAGGAGCACCGAGCTGCGGTCGAGCAGACGGATGGTGACGCGCTCGCCGTTCGTCGTCGGCGCGGTCGCGACACGCATGTCGATGTCCTTGCCGGCGATCTTGCGCCGGATGCGGCCGTCCTGGGGCAGCCGCTTCTCGGCGATGTTGAGGCCGGCCATGACCTTGACGCGGGCGATGATGGGCGCGATGTAGTTGCGCTCCGCGCGCCGGGTCTCGTAGAGCACGCCGTCGATGCGGTAGCGCACGGCGACGTCCTTCTCGCCGGGCTCGATGTGAATGTCGCTGGCGCGCTCCTTGACCGCGTTGAAGAGCAGGGCGTTGATCCAGCGGATGATCGGGGCCTCGTCGGTCGCGTCGATGAGGTCGACCCACTCCTCGCCCTCGCCCTCCTCGTCGGCGCCCTCCTTCTTGGCCAGGTCGGTGTCGGTGGTGAGCTTGGAGTAGACGAGGTTCGTCAGCTCGAGCAGCCGGGCGCCGCCCACCAGCACCGGGCTCACCTCGAACCCGAGCAGGGTCCGCAGGTCGTCGAGCGCGCAGATCTCGAGCGGGTCCGCGAGCGCGGCCTGCACGATGCGCTGCTCCTCGTCGAGCTTGAGCGGCAGCACCTGGTGCTGCTTGACGAAGTTGATGGGCACCCTCTTGCAGAGCTCGAGGTCGACGTCGTCGGGCTTGAGCTCCTGCGGCACCGGGATGTCGAGCTGCGTGCCGAGCGCGCGCAGCAGATCGTCCTCGGTGATGGCGCGCATCTTCACCAGGATCTCGCCGAGGCGGCCGCCGTCCGCGCGCTGCTGCGTGAGGGCCTCGTCGAGCTGCTCGGGCCGCAGCGACGTCTCCTGCAGGAGGATCGAGCCGAGATACCGATCACCCATGGTCGTCTACCGGATCGGCTGGGGGCGCATGCGCGGCCCCGTCTGGATGGGCTTCGGGCCCGGGTAGGCCGGGGCGCCGCCGCGCGGCGGCTGCGCCGCCGGCGCCGGCCCCATCCCGCCGCCCTTGCGGGTGGCCGAGGGCGGCGCGTCCATGACCGGCCCCTCGTCCTCGGGCACGCGCTGCAGCTGCTGCTCCGCCTGGTCCAGCAGCCGCTGCTCCTCCTCGGCCTGCCGCCCGGTGCGGTTGATCTGCTCGAGCAGGCCGCGCCGCGTGCGGTACTGCGCATGGGCGAGGAAGTCGCGGTCGCGGAACGAGGTGTACCGCTCGAGGAACTCCCGGCGCTCGCGGAGCTTGCGCTCGAAGATGTTCTTGAGGTCCGCCTGGTCCTTGATGATGTAGGGCGTCAGGAAGATCAGGAGGTTCGTCTTCTGGGTGGTGCGCTTCTTCGACTTGAAGAGGTAGCCGAGGAGCGGCAGGTCCCCGAGGAACGGGATCTTCGTCTCCGCCTCGATGATGCGGTCCGACATGAGGCCGCCGATGACGATGGTCTGGGTGTCCTTGGCCACGACGACGGTCTTGGCCGTGCGCTTCGAGGTCGAGGGCCCGAGGCCGTTGAAGTTCTGCGAGGCGATGTCCGAGACCTCCTGGTCGAGCTCGATGCGTACGAAGTCGCCCTCGTTGACGTGGGGCGTGAGGCTGAGCTTGAGCGCGACGTCCTGGCGCTGGACCGAGACCGACGGCAGGAACCCGCTGAGGCCCGCCGTGCTCCCGGTGGAGCCGGTGGTGCCGCTCGACGGCAGGCCGCCGACGAAGGCGCCCTGGAACGGGATGTTCTGGCCGACCGTGATCTCGGCCTTCTCGTTGTCGGTCGTAAGGATGTGCGGCATCGAGAGCACGTTCACGTCATTGTTGGTCTGCAGCGCCTGGAACATGACGCCGAAGGCCGGCAGCGACAGCCCGGGGATGCCGAGCAGGTTCTCGGCGTTCGGGATCTCGGGGCCGCGCAGGCCGACGGCGAGGCCCGAGAGGGCGGTCGGCGACAGCACGATCGAGTTCAGCGTCTGGTTCGTGATCGAGCCGCCGAAGAGGATGCCCTGGCCCTTGGAGGTGTCGACGGTCTGGCCGCCGTGGAACGACACGCCGATGTCGAGGGCGCGGTCGAGCGACACCTCGAGGATGGCGGCCTCGACGAAGACCTGGCGCCGCGGGCGGTCGAGCTTGAGGACGACCTCGCGCAGCTGGATGAAGTCCTCCATGGTCGCGATGATGACGAGGGAGTTCGTGGCCTTGTCGGGCGAGATCGAGATCGCGCTCTCGAAGAGCTGGAACTGGCCCGCCTGGCCGCCCATGCCGCCGTAGGCGCCGCCGCCGTAGCTGCCGGTCGAGCCGTAGGCGCCCGTCGTGCCGGTGGTGCCGGGCCGCTGGCCGGTCGTGCCGGTGGTGCCGGGCCGCGCGCCGGTGGTCCCCATGCCCCCCCGGCCGCCGCTGCCGGAGACGAGGCCGTTGAGCACGCCGGCGAGCTCGTCGGCGTTCGCGTTCGCGAGGTAGTAGACGTGGATGCGCTGCCGGCCGA
>DASXVK010000358.1:0-4942 GCA_036504295.1 Polyangia bacterium | reverse complement strand
AACTCCCCGTCTCCCCGCCTCCCTGTTCATCCCATCCCACCGCCGCCCCGTCCCGCCGCCCGCCCCTGAATTGACGCCCTGCCCGCGGCTGACTAGCATGGGCGCCATGCGGCTTCGCCCGCGCCCGCTCTGCGCCGTTCTCGTCCTCGCCCTGCTCGGGGCCCTCGCCGCCCCGGCCGCCGCCGCGCCGGCGAGCCAGCCCGCGAGCCGGCCGGCGCCCGCCGCGGCCCCGGCCGCCGCCCCGCCCGACGAGCGCGCGGTCCTGCGCGTGCTGCCCCTGTGCAGCAGCCCCGAGCGCGCCACCCGCCGCTTCTGCGTCGAGGAGATCCTGCGGCTCGGCGACCCCGCCCGCGCGGCCCGCGCGCGGCTGCGCGAGCTCGCGGTGCGCGACGCCGACCTGAGCCCGCTCGCGGGCGAGGCGGTGCGGACGCTCTACCGCGAGGCGGCGCCGACCTTCGATCCCGGGAGCGAGGAGCTCGCCGGCGCGAACCTGATGCTGGCGTACCCGAGCGGCTGGACCACGCCGAAGCGCCGCCTGAGCGTCAGCGCGATCTACGGCGCCTACTGGGACGTCAACTACGGCGTCACCGACTGGCTGGAGGTCGGCGCCCGCACCACGACCCCGGTCGGCCTCTTCATCTTCGCGCCGCAGTTCAAGCTCTCGAAGACGTTCGACGGCGGCGCCGTCGCGCTGCACGGCCTGGCCGGGGTCTTCCTGCCGTACTGGCTCGACACCACCAGCCTCGCGCTCGTCGGCGGCGGGCCGACGCTCTCGCTCGGCACGCCGGCGCGCTACCTCAACCTCGGCGTCGAGGCCTACAGCCTGCTCACGGAGAACTACAACATCACGGTGCTGCTGCCGCACGCCGGCGCGATCTCGCGGATCACCCGCCGCCTCAGCCTGGCGCTCGACGTGGTCATCCCCGGCATCTGGAGCAAGCGCTACACCGACTTCGGCCTCGGCAAGCAGGCGGTGGTGCTCTACGGCCTCCGCATCACCGGCCGGGACATGTGGGGCGACATCTCCTTCGCGGCGCCGATCTGCCACGGCTGCGGCAAGGTGTACAACCCCTTCGTCCTCGGGATCCCGCTGCTCGGGCTCGGGTTCCTGCTGTAGGGGTGGCGGCGGCGGGGGCCGCCGCAGGCGTCTTGACCTCGCCATGCGTGCCCGTATGATCATACGTATGCGCACGACCGTGATCATCGACGACGCCCTCCTGCGGCGCGCGAAGGCGCACGCGGCCCGCGAGGGCCTCAGCCTGAGCGACCTCATCGACCAGGCGTTGCGGGATGTTCTCCAGGCGCGGCCGTCCGTCGCGGGCGAGTTCCACATGCCGACCTACGGCCGCCCCGGAGCCGGGGTGCGCCACGAGCCCGCGGACTTCGCGGCGGCGCTCGCAGACGAGGACGCGGTCCCGCGCCGGGGCCGTTGACGTGATCCTCCCCGACGTCAACGTCCTCGTCTACGCTCACCGCGCCGACGAGGCCGTCCACGAGCCGTACCGCGCCTGGCTGGAGGCGCTGTGCACGGCGCCCGCGCCGTTCGCGCTCTCGGTCCTGGTCGGGGCCGCCTTCGTCCGCATCGTCACCAACCACCGCATCTACGCCGACCCGACGCCCCTGCCGGTCGCCCTCGGGGCGCTCGAGGCGCTCGCCGCCCGGCCGAGCTGCCGGATCGTCGCGCCCGGCCCCGACCACCTGCGGCACCTCGCGGCGCTCTGCCGCGCGGCGGCGGCGGCCGGCAAGCTCGTCGCCGACGCGCAGCACGCCGCGGTCGCGGTGGAGCATGGCTGTACGCTCGCCTCGCGCGACGGCGACTTCACGCGCTTCACGCGCGCCGGCCTGCGGTTCTCCCACCTCGTCCTCGAGTGAGCGCATGGCGCGGCCCGTGCCCCTGCGACCTCTGGATCGCGAGCGCCGCGGACGATACGATCGACGCTACTTCGGGCAGCCCTGGTCCGCCTGATCGCAGCCGCACGCGTTGTTCACCTGGAACACGCCGCAGCCGTGGTCGTCGTAGCAGGCCCCCATGCAGGCGGCCTTGGCCCGCTCCGCGCACTGGTGGTGGGCGTCGCCGCCGGGGGCGAGGTGGTCGGTCACGCACTGCTGCACCGGCGTGTCGTCGACGCCGCAGCCCACGCGCGCGCGGCAGTAGTCGTTGACCTCTTCCTCGACGCTGCGGCCGCAGCCGAGGCCGCCCAGCGCGAGCAGGACGGCGGCGGTGACGGCGAGCTTGATGGGCGACCTCCGCATAGACCGAGTATACCGCACCCGCCGCGCCGGCGTCCTTGTCACGCCCCGGGCGGCGGGCTACAAGTGGCGCCATGCAGATCGCCTGCGTCATCCTGGCCGCCGGGCTCGGCACGCGCATGAAGTCGGGGCGCGCCAAGGTCCTGCACCCGGTCGGCGGCGTGCCCATGATCGCGCACCCGGTGCGGCTCGCGCGCGACCTCGACGCCCGCCGTGTCATCGCCGTCCTCGGCCACCAGCTCGCCGACGTGCAGGCGGCGCTCGACGCGCGCTTCGGCGCCGGCACCGTCGAGGTCGCGGAGCAGCGCCAGCAGCTCGGCACCGGGCACGCCGTACAGCAGGCCCTACCGCTCCTCGCCGACTTCGAGGGCGCCGTCGTCATCCTCTATGGCGACGTGCCGCTGCTGCGCCTCGACACGGTCCGCCGGCTGACCGAGGCCTTCGCCGCGGCCGGCGTCCTCGCCTGCGTGACCATGCGCCCGGCGGACCCCACCGGCTACGGCCGCATGGTCCGCGACGCCGCCGGCGCGCTCGTCGGCATCACCGAGCACAAGGACGCGACCGCCGCCGAGCGGGCCATCGGGGAGGTCAACGCCGGGATCTACTGCGTCGACGCGGGCTTCCTGCGCCGCGCGCTGGCCACGCTCGAGAACCGCAACGCGCAGCGCGAGTTCTACCTCACCGATCTCGTCGCCGCCGCCGCGCGCGTCTCGCGGGTCGCCACGGTGGCGGCCCCGCCCGAGGAGGTGATGGGCATCAACGACCGCGTCGAGCTCGCCCGCGCCGACGCGCTCTGGCGCCGCGCCGCGTGCGAGCAGCTCATGCGGGGCGGCGTCACGATCCGCGACCCGGCCACCTGCTACCTCGACGCCGACACGACGGTCGGTCGTGACGCCGACCTCGGCCCCAACGTCGTGCTCAGCCGCGCCCGGGTGGGCGACGGCGCCGTGCTCGAGGCCGGGTGCGTGCTGCGCGGCGCGACCGTGGGCCCGGGCGCGCGGATCGGCGCGCACGCGGTGGTCGTGGGCGCCGAGATTCCGGCCGGCGGGAGCGTGGCGCCGCTGACGCGCATCGAAGGTGAGCCGCCGTCGGAGGGCTTGACAGCGTGTTGACGCGGCGTGTAAAAACAGCGCGCGGGTCAGTCACTACGACGCGCACCCCCTGAGGAGGACGACCATGCCGACCGCCAAGGACATCTTCGACGTGCGGATCCCCGAAGTGCTCAAGCAGTTCCCGGACAAGGCCCGTGAGATCAACGCCGTCTACTGCATGAAGATCAGCGGCGAGGGCGGCGGCACCTGGACGGTCGACCTCCAGTCGAGCACCCCGACCTGCGTCACCGGCGAGACCGGCACCCCGCAGTGCACGATCGAGATGGCGAACGAGGACTTCGAGGCCATGCTCGAGAACCCCCAGCTCGGCATGCAGATGTACTTCCAGGGCAAGCTCAAGGTCGCGGGCGATCCGATGCTGGCGACCCGCATGACCAAGCTCCTCTCCCTCGGGCAGTAACCCCGCGCCGCCGCCGATTCCGTCATGACCCAGCTGCCGCTGCGGGGGGTGCGGATCCTCGACCTCTCGCGCCTGCTCCCCGGACCCTTCTGCACCCTCGTGCTCGCCGACCTCGGGGCCGACGTCGTCAAGGTCGAGGAGCCCGGCGGCGGCGATTACCTCCGCGGGCTGCCGCCCCTCGCCGGCGGCCTGAGCGCGCAGTTCGTGGCGCTCAACCGCGACAAGCGCAGCATCACGCTCGATCTCAAGCGCGGCCGCGACGTGGTGCTCCGGCTGTGCGAGCGGTGCGACGTCGTGGTCGAGAGCTTCCGGCCGGGCGTGCTCGACCGGCTCGGGCTGGGTTACGACGCGCTCAGGGCGCGCAACCCGGGCCTGGTGCTGCTCTCGATCAGCGGCTACGGTCAGGACGGGCCCCTGCGCGAGCGCGCCGGCCACGACCTCGACTACCTCGCGCTCGCCGGCCTGCTCGGCATGTGCCGCGGGCCCGACGGCGCGCCCGGGCCGCTGCCGGTCCAGCTCGCCGACCTGTGCGGCGGGGCGCTCTACGGCGCGCTCGGCGTGTGCGCCGCGCTCTACGCGCGCCGCGAGACCGGCGCCGGCCGCCACATCGACCTCTCCATGACGGAGGGCGCGCTGTCGCTGCTGATCCCGCAGCTCGCGGCCTTCTTCGCCACCGGCGCGGCGCCCCGCCAGGGCGAGGGCCTCCTCGGCGGCGGTCACGCCAACTACCGCGTGTACCCGACGAAGGATGGCCAGCACCTCGCGGTCGGCGCGCTCGAGCCGAAGTTCTGGGCGGCGCTCCACCAGGCGCTCGGCCGTCCGGTCGACTACGCCGCCCTCGCCGGCGCGCCCGCCGAGCAGGCGCGGCTCGGCGCCGAGCTCGAGGCGATCTTCCGCCAGAAGACCCGCGCCGAGTGGGAGGCGGTCTTCGCCGCCCACGACGCCTGCGTCGAGCCCGTGCTCGGCCTCGGCGAGGTGCCCGCGCACCCGCAGCACGCCGCGCGCGACGTGTTCTTCACGCTCGACGACCCGGCCCGGGGCCCCTCGCGCCAGGCCCGGACCGCGCTCGGCGGCCCCGCCACCCACCGCCCGGCGCCGGCGCTCGGCGAGCACACCGAGGCCGTGCTGCGGGAGGCGGGCTACGACGACGCGGCCATCGCCGCGCTGCGCCAGGCGGGAG
>DASXVK010000357.1:0-15080 GCA_036504295.1 Polyangia bacterium | reverse complement strand
GTTCCCGTCGGCGGCCGGCGCGAGCGGCGCCGGCGACGATCTGGCCGCGCGGCGGCGCGCCGCGCTCCTGCCGGCGGGCCGCCCGCCCGCGCGGGCGGGGGCCTACGCCGTGGCCGCGGTCGATCCCGCCGGCCGCTACGTGGTCGTCGCCCTCATCGGCGTTGCGGCCGGCGTGGCGGCGGGCGTCGCGGCGGGCGCGCCGGCGGACACCCTGCTGGTCCACGTCGAGCGGCGGGCGGGCGCGGCGCGCTACTACCTGGCCATCGGCGATCTGGCGCTGAGCTACGCCGCCGAGACCCCGCTCGATTCGCCGTCGCGCATGGCGGCGGTGCGCGCGCTCGCGGCGCGGCTGGCGCGGCTCCCCGCCGGGCGCTGACCGCGCCGGCGCCGGGATCTCCCCGCCGGCGGCGCGACGTCGCCGCGCGCGGGCGCGGCGCCCGCGCGGTTCTCCCGGAGCGAAGATGAGGGAGCGATCAGCGGGCCGACGACCATTGTTCGGTATGAGCAAACTCGCGTCCGCCGCGGCGCGCGCGGAGCGTCGCGCCGCCCCCGATCACGGGCGCGATCGCAGGCGTCACCCGTGTTTTTTTTGCAGCACTGCCCAGACGTACAGCCCTCAGATCACTCCACCACCCGCCAGAGAATGGCGTGATCCTCGATACATATAAACTCGTCGAACGTGGCTGTTGACAGCCGCTTAGGGGCGGGAGAAGCTACGATCCAAGGAAGGGGCATCCTGCGATCGAGCGCCACCCTGAGGAGTGAGCTGTGCGCCATGCGGTACGCCGCGACGGTGCCGTTCGCCGCTTCCTTCAAGCCATCTCTCGGCGGGATTCCCGCTCCCGCGTGTTGCAGTTTTCAGCGATCGTTCGCGTCCCCGAGTGCCTGTGTCGAGGAGGCCGCCCATGCGTAGTGTCCGGTCATCGCGTGGCTCGTGCACCGTTTCCCGCGGCCTGGCCGAAGCCCCTCTGCGTGATGGGGCGTTCGGCGCCTCGACCGAAAAACGTGCTCTGGCTGGTGACCGCGCAGGTGCCGAGGAGGATGAGATGACGCGCCCGAGACGCAGCATGTCACAGCTCGTTGCAGTGGGCCGGGCCGCCGGGGTCGCGGTACTCCTCCTGGGCCTCGCGACGCCCGCCCCGGCGCGGGGCGCGACGTGCTACGACACCTGCTACCAGACCTGCCTCGACTCGTGCGGGTTGCCCTACAGCTGCAATCCGTACGTGTGCAACCCGCACGAGTGCGGCATCCGCCCCATCACCGCCACGGCGTCCGGGGGGGTCCCCGCGTCCGCGGTCGACGGTGATCGCGGCACGGGGTGGAGCTCCGGCGGGGTCCCCCCCGCGTGGATCGAGCTCGACCTCGGCGCGGCCCATTGGGTGGGCCAGGTGAAGCTGCTGGTCAACCAGTCGCCCGCGGGCGCCACCACGCACGTGATCTACGGCGGGCTGGCCGCGGCGCCGACCACCGCGCTCACGACGCTCAGCGGCTCGACGACTTCCGGGCAGTGGCTCCAGGCGAACTTCTCGTCCGCGGTGAACGTCCGGTACCTGCGCATCACGACGACCGCGAGCCCGTCGTGGGTCGCGTGGAACGAGATCGAGGTGTACGACGGGTCCGCGTGCGGCAACGGCGTGGTCGAGGCGGGCGAGCAGTGCGACCTGGGGGCGGCGAACGGCACCGCCGGGAGCTGCTGCAGCGCGACCTGCACCTTCGTCACGGCCGGCACGGTGTGCCGCGCGGCCGCGGGCGTGTGCGACGTCGCCGAGACCTGTAGCGGCGCCAGCCCGACGTGCCCGGCGGACGCCAAGGTCGCCGCCGGGACGGTATGCCGCGCCGCGGCCGGCTCCTGCGACGTGGCCGAGACGTGCGACGGCACGGCGGTGACGTGTCCCGCCGACGCGCTGGTGGCGGCCGGCACCCAGTGCCGTGCGTCCGCGGGTGCCTGCGACCCGGCCGAGACGTGCAGCGGCACCGCCGCGGCGTGCCCGGCGGACGCCAAGCTGGCCGCTGGCACCGTGTGCCGTGCCTCGGCCGGCCCGTGCGACGTGGCCGAGACCTGCGATGGGACGGCGGTGACGTGCCCGGCGGACGCCAAGGCGGCGGCGGGCACCGTGTGCCGCGCCTCCGCGGGTCCGTGCGACGTGGCCGAGACCTGCAACGGCTCTGCGGTCACGTGCCCCGCGGACACGTTCGTCGCGTCCGGCACGGTGTGCCGCGCCTCGGCGGGACCGTGCGACATCGCCGAGACCTGCAGCGGCGCCGCCGCGGCCTGCCCGGCGGACGCCATGCAGCCCAACACCTTTGTCTGCCGCGCGGCCATCGGTGAGTGCGACCTCGTGGAGAAGTGCGACGGGACGGCCGTGACGTGCCCGGCCGACGTGACGGTGGCGAGCGGCACCGCGTGCACGGATGACGGCAACCCCTGCACGACCGACAAGTGCGACGGCGCCGGCACCTGCGCGCACGCCGCCGGCAACGCCGGCGCGGTGTGCCGCGCCGCGGCCGGCACCTGCGACGTGGCCGAGACCTGCACCGGCTCCTCGACGACCTGTCCGGCGGACGTGAAGGTCGCGTCCGGCACCGTGTGCCGCGCCTCCGCGGGGCCGTGCGACGTGGCCGAGACCTGCAACGGCACCGCGGCGGCGTGCCCGACGGACGCGCTCGCCGCGTCCGGGACCGTGTGCCGCGCCTCCGCCGGGGTGTGCGACATCGCCGAGACCTGCACCGGCAGCGCGGCGGCCTGCCCCGCCGACGCGAAGCAGCCCAACACCTACGTGTGCCGCGCGGCCGCCGGTGAGTGCGACCTGGCGGACACGTGCGACGGGACGACGACGGCGTGCCCGGCCGACGCGAAGAAGGCGAGCGGCACCGCGTGCACGGACGACGGCAACCCCTGCACGACCGACAAGTGCGACGGCGCCGGCACCTGCGCGCACGCCGCCGGCAACGCGGGCGCGGTGTGCCGCGCGGCGGCGAACGACTGCGACGTGGCCGAGACCTGCAACGGCACGGCCACGACCTGCCCGGCCGACGTGAAGAAGGCGAGCGGCAGCGCGTGCACCGACGACGGCAACCCGTGCACGACCGACCTCTGCAACGGCAGCGGCACGTGCCTGCACGCGGCCGGCAACGCCGGCGCGGTGTGCCGCGCGGCGGCCGGGACCTGCGACATCGCGGAGACCTGCAACGGCTCCTCGACGGCGTGCCCCGCGGACGTGAAGCAGCCGAACACCTACGTGTGCCGCGCGGCCGCGGGCGTGTGCGACGTCCAGGAGAAGTGCGACGGCACGAACGCCGCCTGCCCGGCGGACGTCAAGCTGCCGACGAGCACGGTGTGTCGCGCGTCGACCGGCGTGTGCGACCCCGCGGAGAACTGCGACGGCGTGAACCCCGGGTGCCCCGCGGACGCGATGCTCCCGAACACGGCGCTCTGCCGCGCGCGCACCGGCGAGTGCGACAAGGACGAGTTCTGCACCGGCACGACGGCGGCCTGCCCGGCGGACACGCTGCAGCCGGCCGGGTACGTGTGCCGGGCCCTGCGCGGGCCCTGTGACATCGCCGAGGTGTGCAACGGCACCACGAACGCCTGCCCCGCCGACGTGCGGCGGGCGAGCGGGTACCTATGCCGCGCCCAGGCCGGCCCCTGCGACGTGCCCGAGTCCTGCGACGGCGTGTCGGACACCTGCCCGGCCGACGCCAAGGCGCCGACCTCGCTCGTGTGCCGCCCGTCGATCGGCCAGTGCGACGTCGCGGAGAACTGCGACGGCACGAACGCCGCCTGCCCGACCGACCGCTTCGTCGCCTCCGGCACGGCGTGCAACGACAGCAAGTACTGCACCATGAACGACAAGTGCGACGGCGCCGGCCAGTGCGTCGGCACCGCCCGCGACTGCACCGTCGTCAGCGGCGGCAAGAGCGTCACGGTCGTCGCCAAGGGCACCTCGGCGAACGGGATCTTCCCGCACATGCGCCTGTGGGTCGACGGCGTGATGCGGGGCGAGTGGGACGTCACGGCCAGCCTGGTCCCGTACACCTGGAACGGCGCCCAGCCGGTCCAGAGCTCCGTCTGGGTCGAGTTCACGAATGACGCCGCCTGCGGCACCTGCGGCGTCGGCGACACCGATCGCAACCTGTTCATCGACTACATCAAGATCGGCGCGCACGTCATCCAGGGCGACGCCGCCGGCGTCACCATCAAGCGCGCGACCGACGTGATCGCGGCCGCGCCGTACGGTGGCTGGAACAACTGGGCCGGCATGCACCTCTTCGCGGTCCAGGGCCCGGGCTGCAACACCTGGACCTGCGACGAGGCGAAGCAGCAGTGCCGGTCGGTCCCGGACACGGCCGGCGACCACAACTCGTGCACCACCGGCGACACCTGCGACGCGACCACCGGCATGTGGTCCTCGACGGACAACGTGTGCGGCGCGCCGGGCGGCCTCGCCGCCACCCCGACCGCGGGCGGGGTCAAGCTCACCTGGACCAACCCCACCACCGCGGGCCTGCAGGCGATCGAGATCTACCGGACCGACGACGCGACCCCGATCATCGCGCCCGGCCTCTTCCCCGACGCGCGCATCTACAGCGGCACCGCCACCCAGTACATCGACCTGAACGCGCCGACCGGCAAGGTCACCTACGTCGCGTTCGCGCTCTACAGCGGCGGCTGGTCGGAGGGGCGCAGCGCCTTCGTCACGCGCGACGACTCCGACGGCGACGGCATGCCGGACGGGTGGGAGCTCCAGTACGGCCTGGACCCGTACAACCCCGGCGACGCGAACCTCGACCCCGACGGCGACGGGCTCACGAACCTGCAGGAGTACCTGCACGGCACGAACCCGCGCGTCGCGGACACGGACGGCGACGGCATCAACGACGGCAAGGAGGTCGTCCTCGGCTTCGACCCGACCAAGGCCGACACCGACGGCGACGGCATGGGTGATCTCTTCGAGCTCGGCATCGGCCTCGACCCGAACAACGGGCACGACTTCGCCATCGGCAACTGGTCGATCAGCACCAGCTTCAACCTCGGCGCCTACAGCTTCGACTCGGGCATGAACTCGGTCGACAGCGCGGGCAAGACGACCATCCGCTCGGGCACGACGGCGAACGACAAGGCGCTCGCCATCACCTCGTACCTGCAGTCCTCGCCCATCGGCTCGATCGGGTCGCCGACGGCCCTGAGCTACGGCGGCTACCTCTATACCATCGAGGAGTACATCTCCCCGAACTACCCGCCGTCCTGCCACGTGGAGGGGCTGGACACGTCGGTGACGATGCCGTCGCCGACCACGAAGTCCTGCACCGGCGGCTGCCCGAGCGGGTACACCTGCGTCGCCGGCGTCTGCGCGGTGCCGCTCGTCGTCGATCCGAGCAACTGGGATCCGAACGGCGACCCCGTCTCGGTCGCGTGGACCTTCGTGCAGAAGCCGGCGCTCAGCGCGCTCACGAACGCGAACATCAGCAACGCGACCACGCCGACGCCGAGCTTCATCCCCGACGTCTACGGCGACTACATGCTGCAGCTCGCGGTCCAGGACAACCTGGGCGTCGCGGGCCCGCCCTGCTACGTCATCATCCGCGCGCTGAACGACCAGCTCTTCTACTACCAGAGCCCGTTCGCGTCGGTGTCGAACCGCTACAAGATGGTCAGCCAGACGACCACGACCGGCGGCGCGCTGCCCTCGGACCTCGCCAGCACGGCCTACCGCGTCGGCGAGGCGTCGGGCGACCGCAGCATCAACGGCGCGGCCGGCGGCACCACCTTCAAGGCGCGCCTGGGCTTCCTCGCGACCGCGTTCGGCAACTACGACGTGACGCCGAACCAGGTCCCGGTCGCCGACGCCGGCACCGACCAGGCCGTGGCCTTCGGCGCCACCGTGCAGCTCAACGGCACGAAGAGCTACGACCCCGACCAACGGCCCGCTGCGCTCACGTACATCTGGGACATGTACCAGTGGCCGCCGAACTCGACCCTCTCCACCTGGACCTCGGCGAGCGCGACCCCGACGTTCTCGCCCGACCGGTCGGGCACGTACGTCGCGCGCCTCCGCGTCTTCGACGGCGAGATGACCAGCCTCCCGGACCCGGTGGTCATCACGGTCGCGAACATGCCGCCGGTCGCGAACGCCGGCGCCGATCGCACCGTCACCATGACCGGCTCCTCCCTCGTCGTCAGCCTCGACGGCCGCGCCAGCTACGACCCCGAGGGCAAGCCGATCACGTACATGTGGCGGCTCTACAAGAAGCCGGCCGCGAGCCCGGCGTCGGCCCTCTCCGACCCGGGGGCGGCCCAGCCGACCTTCACGGCGTACGCGCCGGGGTACTACTGGCTCGAGCTCACGGTCAAGGACGCCATCCTCGTCAGCGCCCCCGACTACCTGGTCATCACCGTCACGAACAGCACCAACAACAAGCTGCCGATCGCGCGAGTGGGCGCCGACCAGAGCCTCGTCGGCGTGAACAGCACGGGCCTCGACGGCAGCGCCAGCGAGGACCCGGACTGGGACAAGGTTCACCACCCCGATCCGGACGCGACGGGCGTCTACCGCAAGGGCCTCGGCTATCTGTGGACGTTCACCGGCAAGCCGACCGGGAGCACCGCCTGCATCACCTGCGGCACCACCTGCGCCAACTCCCCGCAGACCCCGGCGTCCGACTGCCCGCAGCCGACGCTCATCTTCAACGGCTACAACGGCACCTACGGGCTCACGCTGCAGGTCGTGGACGCGGTGGGGGCGAGCAGCGACCCCGTCGCGCTCAACGTCACGGTGAGCAACGTCCCGAACGTCGCCCCGATCGCGGTCGCGCAGCCACAGGACAAGGGCGTCAACACGGCCGATCCGCTCGCACGCACCGTCCAGCTCGACGGCACGCTGTCCTACGACCCGCTCGTCTCCACCGAGGTCCTGACCTACACGTGGAGCTTCGCCACGAAGCCCGACGGCACCGTGTGGAAGCCGACGGGGAGCACCGCCGCCATCTCGAACCCCGCGGCGGTCGCCCCGACCGTCACGGTGGACAAGGAGGGCGTCTACAAGCTCCACCTGAAGGTCTGCGACTCGACCGGCAAGTGCTCGTGCGCGTGGAACGAGAACCGTCCGGCGGACGCCTACTGCAACTCGCAGAGCGTCGTGACCCTCACGACCATGGCCAACGTCGTCCGCGTGTGCACCGGCCCGGCTGACCGCTGCGACGTACAGATGGGCGCCAACTGGCCGCGCGTCGACGACCCGGACCCGGTGCGCCGGCGCGCCGGCGCCGGCGGCACGATGGTGCTCAACACCAGCTACGACGGCGTCTATGACAAGCCGGTCATCTTGACCATCGGCTTCAGCGGCTTTTTCGCCGCGATCCACGGCGGGTCGATGGAGGCGAACTTCGGGCCGTTCGGCGTGATCGTCGATCTCTTGCGCCAGCGCGGCTACGACGTCTGGCTGCTGACCTACGATCCGGTCTGCAGCGGCGGGAGCCAGCCCAACACGGACGCCGACTGGGGCTCCGGCGGCCAGGACTTCTGCGCCGTCGCCAAGTGCGCCTGCCCGTACCCGGAGCAGCCGGTCGACAACCACATGACCCTCAACGCCGCGGTCGCGGCCTACGCTGCCCGGTATGTCTACGAGTACGGGAACTGCTACAAGCGCGACGGCTCGAACGGCAACGCCGCCGATGCGGCGAACCCGGCGAACGCCTGCTTCGTCCGCATGTTCGGCGTGAGCATGGGCGGCGTCATCGGCCGCGCGACCCTGGCCTGGGCCGACGATCGGACCGCCACGACGCTGCCCTTCGCCGCCGGCGAGAGCGCGCCCTACGCCCTCGACGGCATGCGGATCAAGCCTCCCCGCGGCACGCTGGGTGTCCAGTCCGACAGCGACTCCTGGGACCTCGGCGTCCGCGTCTTCCTCAGCGGCGACGGGCCGCAGCAGGGCGCCAACATCCCCGTGTCGCTGCAGATGCTCGTGAAGGCGGTCGAGAAGAAGCTCGGCAACAACGCCGACAGCGGCCAGGCCTTCTCGGGGGTCGGCTTCAAGACCTCGGGCGTCGGCAACATCATCGCCTGGTCGTTCATGCAGAAGAACGGTCTGCGGAACTGGTTCATCTCCCAGCGCGACCCGACCAGCAAAGACCCCGAGGCCGGGTCGAAGATGGTCAACAACCTGAGCATGGGGCTGTCCGGCGTGATCGGCATCATCGCCTTCATGTCGAAATATGTGTTTGGGTGGGGCGGCGTCGCGAGCGTGGCCGGCGTGGTGGGCGTCGTGGTGGCCGTGGCCCAGGGCTTCCTGGAAGGCATGGTGGCTGGCACCAAGTGGGCCATCATCGGCGCCATCATCCACGGGGTGATGGCGATAGCCGAAGGCGTGGCCATCAGCGCCATCATCTCAGCCATCTGGGGCGCCGCCGGCCCGACCGGCCCGATCGGCTGGATCATCGCCGCCATCATCAGCATCATCGTGGTGCTGATCGGCAACTGGCTGACGAGCCTGCTCTTCTCGGTGAAGACCGATACGCTGATCGACTACCCGATCGAAGGCTCGAACTCGTTCTTCACGCCCTTCAGCATGGCCACGATCATCGACTCGCCGGCCGCCAAGGAGCTGCTCTACGACTGGGTGCCGGAGGCCCCGGACGGGGTCTTCTGTCCGGACCTGCCCACGATCCCGATGGGCGTGCCGACCGACAACCGGTGGCCCTCACCGCCCGGCTCGTACGGCAAGGAGTCCGTCGGCCGCCTCTGCGACCGGGCGACGTGCCTGAAGAGCCACGTCGTGCCGGCGACGTGCCAGACGTCGGACGACGCCGGGAACACCTACGACTACGACTGCTCGTACACCGAGTGCGAGCAGTGGTCGCCGAACTACCCGACCGACTCCAAGACGCACGACGACCTGTACGCCTACCTGAAGACGCTCAACGGCGGGAAGGGCTATCCGTCGAGGGCGCGCAACGTGGCGTACGCGATGGGCAGCGGCAAGCCGGGCATCGCCCCGGACAACGACGCGATCCTGGAGCTCTACGCGCCGTTCCTCATCGCGAACCAGAAGTACCCGGTGTTCCCGCACGACCGGATGCCGGGCTCGGGCTTCGGCTCGGACCTCCAGGGCCCGCTCACCGTGTTCCGCCTCGGTGCCACGATGTGGCTCCACATCCACGTGAACGGCGGCATCTTCGGCCAGGATGACCAGCTCAAGCTGCTGTTCAAGGACTGGGCGCACTTCCCGCTGGACTCCATCATCGCGGGCGCGAACTGGCCGTTCATCCCGACCCAGAGCGCCATGGACCTGCGCAACACGACCACGGGGCAGGACGGGTGCGGCGGCGGCCTGCCGTGCTGCCAGATCCTCCCGAATGACGTGACCCCGCACCCGCAGAACGACGGCCAGCAGAACTGCTGCGCCTGCACGACGCCGTTCGACGCGACGATCCGGCCCGACGTCAGTCTGCTCCACGTGCCGGACCTGGCCGTGGACCCGTGCCGGCGGCACACGGGCGACGATCCGTGGCTCGACGCGATGCGCGAGGCGTGCGTCTCGACGAACCAGACCACCGTCATGGGCGGCGTCCAGGGGCAGCTCTGCCTGCTCTCGAACAGCGACACGACCTTCTACCTGATGACGAACCCGTACGGCTACCAGTGCATCCCGGGCGCGAACGAGGTCATGACGCGCGAGCTGCAGCGGCTCATCACGAGGACTCTCGTTCAGCTCGACGTCAGGCCGCTGGACTCCTGCAACATCCAGCGGACGCTCGTGTGCTTCAACGGCGCGCCGACCTGCGACCCGTCGTGGCAGACGGCGGTCTGGGTGGGCGGCACGGACTCGGACGCCGACGGCTGCCCGGGCGCGCACGGCTGCAGCGTGTGGTGCGAGACCGACGGCAACGACACCGACTACACGCAGGGCCGCGCGGACTCCGTCAGCGGCAACCTGCCCCCGGTGGTGCAGCCGCTCATCGCGCAGCAGACCTACATGCTGCCCACCTGCCGCACCGCGGACAACCGGAGCTACTCGTGCGTGGTCGCCTACAAGGACAAGAACCTGACGCCGCTGTCGGTGAGCGTGAGCGCGACCGATCCGAACAACGACCCGCTCACGTACGCGTGGGAGTTCTTGCCCGACAAGAGAGCGGGCCAGGCGGACGGCGACCTGGGGTTCACCTCGCCGGCCGGGGCCACGACCAACGTCGTGGTGGCCGTGTCCGACAAGCCGCCGCAGGGCACCTACGCGTTCCGCGTGCTTGTCTCCGACAACCGGGGCGCGTCGAAATACTCGACCATCAGCACCGTCATCGTCCCGGGCGACACGCCGCCGATGGTGGGGGTCTCGAACGCCACGCCGGTGCGCGAGGTGTGCGAGTACCAGGTCGGCAACGGGACCAAGGACGCGTGGCGCTGCTACGTGGACCTGAAGCTGCAGGGCTCCGCGATCGATCCGGACGGCACCGACTCGACCTCGATCCTCATGGTCAAGTGGGCGGACGTCACCGATCGCGCCGCCGTCGGCTTCCCGGGCGTGGTCGTGCTCGACGACCCGAACCTGCTGCAGCCCGGCCTGATGGTGTACGCCAGCGAGGCTCACGTGGCGACGGGCAGCAACCCGCTGCAGATCCGCTTGACCGCGGTCGACATTCGCGGCCAGCAGGTCCACAAGATCGTGCCGCTCACGATCTGTTCCGACAGCGCGGCGACCTGCCCCTAGGCGACGAGGAGGAATGGCCGGCGCGGTCTACATAGTGCTCGCGATGGTCGGCGTGGCCTCCACGCCGGCCACGCCGGCACCTTCGCGCGGGACGATCGTCGTGGTGCAGGCGAGCGGCGAGGGCACGGTCACGGCGGGCGAGATGCGATCGACACTCTTCGCGGTCGCCCCGGTCGCGGACGGCGCCCCCGTGCTGGTCGCGCGGGGGGGATCACGGCTCGAAGCCGCGAGCCCGACCGGGGCCGCCGTGCTGCCGGCGCCGATCCCGGCGCTGGCGGTGCGCTCCGCCGCCGGTCCGCGGCGATCCGACCGAGGCGAGACCGGCCTGATGGCCGCGGCGGAGCGCCTGTGCACCCAGTTCGTCGGTAAACCGTCGGCCCGGCCGGGGTAGGCGCGGAGCGGCGAACAAGGGAGCGTCGGTCCAGCAGGAGTGAGACGAGCACTTGAGTGAGGTGAAGACGATGCGGCGAACCACGATTCCCGCGATGACTGCGCTGGCCGTGATGCTGTGCCAGGGTGCGGCCCAGGCAGACGTCCCCCGCTACATCAGCTTCCAGGGGCGCATCAGCGATGCGTCCGGCACGCCCCTGGTGACGGCCACCCGGACGATCAAGTTCGTGATCTACGACGATCTGAACCTCGCCTGCCACACGTCCGCGCAGTCGGTCCCCGTGACCTCCGGGTTGATGGCGGTCCAGATCCCGAACGTCAACACGAACTGCAAGTTCGCCTCGCAGCACTACCTCGCGCTGCAGATCCTCAAGGATGACGGCACCTACGACACCGAGATGAAGCCCTGGATCCCGCTCGCGGCCGCGGCCTACGCGATCCGCACGCAGGCGCTCGTCCCGCCCGGGACCAAGACGCTGGCCACGACGGGTACGACCGGCGCGCGGCAGATCCCCGTGAACGACACGGTCCTCACGAGCGGCCTCAACGCCGACATGCTCGACGGGAGTCACGCGTCCGCGTTCGCGGTGTGCGACTCCGCGGGCACGGCCACGGACCCCACGATCACGGCGCACCGGGGCTCGCTCATCTACTCGTGCGACACTCAGCCGATCGGCTACTGCCAGGGCGGCCCCTATCCCAACGCGGCCTGCAAGGTGCACGCGAACTGCGCCGGCGGCACGTGCACGGTGAACGGGCCGTACGCCACCTGTCCCGGCGGCGGGACCCGCTGCTTCGTGGTCGGGAGCTGCCCGTCTCCGGTGCCGTGCGCGTACTGCGACCCCGTGGGCTACGCGACCAACTAGGAGGAGTCGGACGATGCGCATGACACGAATCCCGACCCTGCTCGCTGCGGTGACGCTGCTCACCGCGGCGCCGGCGGGCGCCGACCTCCCCCGGATCATCAACCTCCAGGGGCGTCTGGCCGACCGGCAGCTCAACGTGCTCTCGCAGACCTACAGCATGACGTTCAAGGTCTTCGAGGGCGCCGCGACGTCCGCGTGTCACACCGAGACGCAGTCGGTGGTGGTCAAGAACGGCCTCTTCAGCGTCCGGATCGGCGATCCCGGCGGCATCGGCGCGGGGTGCACGTTCGCGCAGTCGACCGCGATCGAGCTGTCGATCCAGAACGGCGCCACCCTCGAGACGCTTTCGCCCCGGCTCCCGCCCGACGGGCCCGGCTTCGCCGCGTCGCCTTACGCCGTGGTGGCCGGCGGCCTCGTCTCGCCGGGCTCGAGCACCGTCCGCCTGGCCGGCAACGCCTCGGGGAACGTGCCGATCAGCAACGGCGCCGCGAACCCCGGGTTGCACGCCGACCTGCTCGACGGCGTCACGCCCTACCAACCGGCCGCGCCCCAGCAGTCCTACTGGGACGTCAGCACCGGCGTCGCCGCCGGCGACATCTGGGTGGCCGGTCACCATCACCAGGCGAACCACAAGCACTACCCCGCGACGGCCCAGTGCTTCCCGGTGGCCTCGTACGTCGGGGCTCCGGGCTGGGACACCTGCTACCAGACGTGCTACGACACGTGCTGGAACACGTGCTGCGACCTGGGCTACGATAAGTACGGCACCTGCCTGTCGACGCCGTACAACTGCAGCCCGTACAGCTGCAACCCGCACAACTGCAACGCGTATCCGTGCAACCCGAAGCCCATCGCATGCGACCAGATGCCGATATACTCCTGCGCTGGGTACCTGCAGCCCTGGCCGGTGGGTAGCTGCACCTACCTGGGCACGCCGATGTTCCAGAACTGAGGAGGACGCACGATGGCAACGAGAATGCGGTGGCTCCCCCTCGCGGCTCTGGTGACGCTCGTCGGCGGGCAGGCGTGGGCCGACGTGCCGCGCCTGCTGAACTTCCAGGGGCGCCTGACCGACGGGCTCGGTAGCACGCTCCAGGGCCAGTACTCGGTCACCTTCACCATCTACGACGCCGCGAGCGGAGGCACGAGTTGCCACGGCGCGGCGCAGACTGTCTACGTCAACGCCGGTCTCTTCAACGCGAACATCAACGTCACGGGCACGTGCAACTTCGCCGTGCCATACTTCCTCGGCATCAAGGTAGGCACCGATCCCGAGATGAGCCCCCGTCTGCCGCTCGCCGCGGCGCCCTACTCGTTGACCGCCGGCGCGCTGGTCACGGGGAACAACGTGTACCCCGTGGGGCACGCGGCCAACAACATCCCCTGGGTGGACGGGACCGGCCAGGTCAACACCAACCTGAACGCCGATCTCCTCCGGGGCATGGACAGCTCGGCGTTCTCGCCCGCGACCCACTACCACCGGGGCAGCGCGATCTATCAGTGCTACCGTCAGTTCAGCAACGGGACCTGGGCATATTTCCTGACAAATGTCTCGGGTACGAATTGCAGCGCGATCGGGTATTTTGCCAACTAGGTCTGTCGAGGTCAGCGGGCAGTTCCGAAGGACAGGACAAGAGGAGGACACGTCAATGGCGGAGAACAAGTCGCCCCGGGCAGAGACTTCGGCCACGCAGCCGACCACGAACCAGGAGCGCGACGCCACTCACGCGAGCCCTGTCAGCGAGGACTTCCCGGCGCCGCCTCGTGCCGCGACCAGCTTCCTTGCGGGCAGCGAGCGCCGCTTCAGCCGCCGCGATTTCATCTCGAAGAGCTCCCTCGCCGGCCTCGTGCTGGCGGCGGGTGGGGTGTTCCTGAGCTCCGGCACCGTGCGGGCGGCGAACCTGCCCGTGACGGGCACCGCCCCGACCAAGGGCACGGTGGCCGGGTCACCGATGCTGGCGAAGCACTGCTCGCACGGCTCGCACGGCTCGCACGGCTCGCACGGCTCGCACGGCTCGCACGGCTCGCACGCGTCACACGGCTCGCACGGCTCCCACGGCTCCCACGGCTCGCACGGCTCGCACGGCTCGTGGTAGGCGCCTGGTGCCGTCGCGCCGCCCCGTCGGGCGCGTGACGGGTTGCGGTCGATGGCGGATCCGCTGAGCCGGTCGCCCGCATCTCCGCGGTCCCCGGCGGCGGGCCCGCCTGACCCGCGCCAGGCGCGGGTCGGCAGCCCGGCCGGCGAGCACCTCCTGCGCGTGACGCTCGCGTGCAATCAGCGGTGCGGCTTCTGCAACGCGGACGGCAACGCCCCGGACTCCTGCCGCGGGCGCGTCCACGTGCAGGCGGAGCTGAGCCGCGTGGCCGCGGCCGGCGTCACGCGCGTCACCTTCACCGGCGGCGAGCCCACGACGCTGGCCGATCTCGCCGAGCTCGTCGGCGACGCGCGCGCCGCGGGGATGACCTGGATCGGGCTGCAGACGAACGCCACGATGCTCGGCAGCCGGCCGGGCCTCGCGCGCGACCTCGCGGGGCGCGGCCTGCGCGCCGCGTTCGTGTCGTTGCACGCGCCCGAGGCCGCGCTCGCGGACGCGTTGACGGTCAGCCCGGGGGGGCACGCGCTCACCGTGGCCGGCGTGCGCGCGGCGATCGACGCGGGGATCGCCGTCAACCTGAACGCCGTGCTCTGCGCGCCGAACGCCGGCGGCGTCGACGCGCACCTGCGCTGGACCTGGCGGGAGTTCGGCCGCGACGGCGGCACCCGCGTCCTCAGCGTGGTCGCGCCGGTAGCGCGGGCGTGGGAGAACCGCCACCTGATCCCGCGCCTGTCCGCGGTCGCCGCGGGGCTGCGCGCGGCGCTGCCGGCGGCGGAGCGGCTCGGCATGCGCGTCCAGATCCCGGCCCTGTGCGGCATGCCGCTCTGCCTGCTCGGCGGCGTCGAGCGCTTCGCCGACGAGCTGCACTGGCCGGGCGCCCCGCCGCTCGTGCCCGCGCGGACGTACCTCGCGAGCTGCAGCGGCTGCGTGCACCGGGCCCGCTGCAGCGGCATCTGGAAGCGCTACCTGACCCTGTACGGGCCGGCGGAGTTCGTGCCCGTCACGCGGAGCCCCTGAGCGGTGTTCGT
>DASXVK010000356.1:0-19455 GCA_036504295.1 Polyangia bacterium | reverse complement strand
CGTCAGGCTGGCGCCGCTGACGCGCTCGAGGAAGCGCGTGCCGTGGTGCGCCGGGATCATCGGGTCCCGCGTGCCCCAGAAGAGCGCGATCGGGGGCAGGTCGGCGATCTCGTGATCGCGCTGGGCCATCTGCACGTACTGGCCGCGGACGTCGATGACCGCGCCGAGCGCGCGCTGGAACGCGCGGATGGAGCCCGGGCGGCGGCACATGCGTTGCACCACCTTCGCCTCCGCCGGCTCCATGTGGCCGAGGAGCTGCGGCAGGAGCCGCGCCACCAGCGGCGAGCCGACGCGCAGGGCGAGCGGCGTCACGAGCGGCCCGAGGACCGGGACCGCCGCGAGGCGCATGCCCACGTTCACCTCCCGCCCGAGGCCGCCGGCCGCCACCAGCGCCAGGCGGTCGACGCGGGCCCGGTGGGCGGGGAGGAGCATGTACTCCGCCACGCCGCCGCCGAACGAGTGGCCGCAGACGTGGGCCCGCGCGAGGCCGATCGCCTCCATCCAGCCGCCCACCATGTCGGCGAAGTAGGCGAGCGTGTACGGCGCGTCGGGCCGGCCGGACCAGCCGTGGCCGGGGAGGTCGAGCATGAGCACGTGGAAGTGCGGCGCGAGCAGCGGCGCCACCCGGCGCCAGGCGCGGTGCGAGTCCCACAGCCCGTGCAGCAGCACGAGCGGCGGACCGGCGCCGAGCTCCCCCCACACGAGCCGGGTGCCGTTCACGAGGATCTGGTTCGGCGCGCCGATGATGTCGAGGTCCATAGGAGGTCCGGGGTCCGGGGGGTGGGGCTCGTCGGGGCCGGGCGCGGCTCTATCCCGCGGACCGCCGGCTGGCGGTGATCGCGTCGGCGTCGTCCGCGCGCGCCGGCGTCCGCGGCCGGCTGCCGGTGCTCGCGGGCGCCGGGCGCGGGCGGGCGCCGCGGAGCCGGGCCGCCGGCCGGGCCGGCTCGTTCAGGTACGCGGTGAGATCGCGGGCGAACGCCGGCGCCTCGTCGAGCTGCGGGAAGTGGCCGCAGCCCGGGTAGGCGGCGAGGCTGACGCCGCTCAGCCGCTCGAGGAAGCGCGTGGCGTGGTGCACCGGGATCATGGGGTCGTTCGCGCCCCAGAAGAGCGCGATCGGGGGCAGGTCCGGGATCTCGTGCACGCGCTCGGCCATCTGCATGCGCTGGCCGCGCAGGTCGACGACCGCGGCCAGCGCGCGCTGGAACGCGCGGGCGGAGCCCGGGATGCCGCACATGCGCAACACCACCTCGGCCTCCGCCGGCTCCATGTGGCCGAGGAGCTGCGGCATGTACCGCGCCACGATCGGGGAGCCGACGCGCAGGGCGAACGGGGTCACGAGCGGCCCGAGCAGCGGGACCGTCGCCAGCCGCATGGTCACGGCCAGCTCCCGCCCCAGGCCGCCGGCGTCGACGAGCGCCAGCCGGTCGATGCGCGCGCGGTGGGTGAGCAGCATGCACTGCGCGATGCCGCCGCCGAACGAGTGGCCGCAGACGTGCGCCCGCGCGACGCCGATCGCGTCCATCCAGCCGCCCACCATGTCGGCGAACCAGGTCATGGTGTACGGCGCGTCGGGCCGCCCGGACCAGCCGTGGCCGGGGAGGTCGAGCATGAGCAGCCGGAAGTGCGGCGCGAGCAGGGGCGCGCACCGGCGCCAGGCGCGGTGCGAGTCCCAGAGCCCGTGCAGCAGCACGAGCGGCGGCCCGGCGCCCAGCTCGCCCCAGACGAGTCGCGTGCCGTTGACGATGCTCTCGTGCGCTGCGCCGAGGACGAGGGGCTTCATCGACCGGCGGCACTATGCCGGAATCGCCCGGCGAAGGCAATTCACCGCCCCCCAGCGCCCCTGGTGAACCTCTGTCGCCGGGTGCAAGGAACCTGCGCCTGACGCGACAGGTTGCCGGGCCAAGTGGCCGGAACGCCTCGCACCGCCCGGTGGCACGCGCCCGCGGCTGGCTCCTCCGCCAGTTCGACGAGGGCACCATCTCCTGGACCCTGGTCGCGCTGCTCATGGTCGTGGCCGCCGGCGTGACGGGCCAGCGCTCCAGCCTCTCCCGCGCGTAGGCGGGCGCGGCTCAGCCGGCGCGGCGCGCCGCCGGGAGCGTCGCCGGGGCGGCCGTCTCCGTCCGGAACGCGAACTCGCCGAGCGCCACCGGGATCGCGACCTTCAGCATCAGCGTGAAGAGCAGGAAGCCGACCGAGAAGATGCCGGCGGCCACGAGCAGCTCGTCGCGCGTGGGCCGGTACTCGTAGATCTCGCCGAGCGTGTCGGGGGTGAGGCCCGGGATGACGGTCACCTTGGTGCCGTACTCCGCGCGGTACCGCTCCTCCATCGCGGCGATGGCGGCCTCGAGCCGGGGCCCGGACAGCTCGACCAGGCGCCGCGGGCCGCAGGCGGTGAGCAGGAAGCCGGCGGCGGCGCCGGCGGCGCCGGCGAGCGCCTGGCGGCGGGTGACGCCCTTCTCACGATCACGCGTTCCCATTCAGCGCTCCAGAGTGGCGCGCCCCGGGACCGGGCGGCGCGGCGCCGGCTTCGGCGCGAGCGGCCTCACGCGCGGCTCGTGCGGGTTGTGACAGTGGGCGCACAGCAGGTAGCGCTTGTGGCCGTTCCAGGCGCCGGTGCGGCGGCCGTGAACGCCGGCGCGCCAGTCGCGCAGCTTGTCGCCGTGGCACTGGCCGCACAGGCGGTAGGACTCGGCGAAGGGGACCAGCTCGCCGCTCGCGAGGTGCAGCTGGTCGCGGTCCTTCGCGTCGTGGCAGTCGAGGCACCAGCGGTGCTCCTCGTCGTGGTGCAGCTTGATGCCGAGGTGCTCGGTCAGGACGCGGCGCGTGCGGTTCGGCGTCATGCCCTCGTGGCACTGCGAGCAGGGGAAGATCCCGCCGGAGAACGGCGGGGGGGGAACCTCGAGCCGCAGGGCGGGCGCCGCGGCCGGCGCGGAGGCCGGGCCGCCGGCGGCCGGCGCCCGGGTCGGCTCCGCGGCGCAGCCGCCGAGCGCGAGCAGCAGCACGGCGACCGCGGGGCTAGGAAGCGCCGAACCGCGCATCGACGACCCGCTGCACCTCGCGGACCCACATCGTCTGGAGCTTGAGGAGCCGGCGGCCGATCACCGCGGCCATGTTGCTCATCACCGCGAACCCGAGCGCCGGCTCCGCCGCGAGCAGCGCGAGCAGCGGCGCCCGGGGCAGCGCGAGCAGCTCGGCCTCGGCGATCGCGCGGGCGCTCAGGGTGAAGCGGTGGGGGGGCACCAGCGCCGACCAGCCGACGGTCTCGCCGGCGGCCTTCTCCTCGACGAAGATGTCCTGGTCCGCGCCCCGGACCGTGATGGGCAGCGTCAGCGCGATCCGGCCGCGCTCGACGAGGTAGAGGCGGTCGGCGTCGGCGCCGAGGGCGAAGAGCGGCGCGCCGCTCGCCACCGCGACGCGCTCGCCGAGCCCGAGGAGCGCCTCGGCGTGCGCGGCAGAGAGGCCGCGGGTCAGCTCCCGCGGCCCGGTCGTCTCGACGGCCGGCATGGGGGACCTAGTTCACCAGGCGCGAGGCGGTGGGCGCGTGGAGGCTCTTGGCCGTCGGCGCGTACAGGAAGCTCTCGGCGGCCGCCTCCTCGAGGCGGATGTGGTGCTCGATCTGGCTCAGCACGAAGGCGACGGGCACCTGGGCGTCGCCGCTCGCCACGGGTGCTTGAAAGAACCGGGAAGGGGCCGCCATGACGCCCGCGCGGGGGGAGCCTTCACCCGGCGCCTCCGCCCGCTCCAACCCCAGGAACAGCCCGCACCCCACCACCAGCACCACCATCCCGATCACGCCCACCGCGAACATCATGGCGATTCCCCTTTCCGGTTCGCAGCGGGCAATTGCAGCCGCCGTGCCAGGCGCGCCGGGACCGCGATCCCTCGGCGTTGGCCCGTCGGCGCTGGGGCATGCCGCGGCGCGGCTGACGAAAATGACAGGTCGCCCCTGACGGGATCGACAGGTCTTGCCGACCGATGGCCAGCGTGCCCGCGCTCTGCTACGTTGTCGATCGGAGGGGCGGCGGGGAGTGGTGGAGGGCTGCGGTGCGGCGGCTGCGCCTGAGCAACATGGCGGTGGGCCTCACGCTCGGCGTGTCGGCGGTGGTGGTGGCGGCATTTTCCGTCGGCGCCTACGTCTACTCGACGTACCACTACGGCCGCATGCTCGAGGCCGGGCGCGCGAGCGCGCAGTCCGAGGCGGAGATCATCCGCGTCGCCCTCGAGCACCAGATGGTCGCCCGCGACCGCAGCATGATCGACCGCATGGTGGCGAGCTTCGGCGCCGACCCGAGCGTGAGCGCGGTGCGCATCCTCGACCACGCCGGCCAGGTCGTCTACTCGAGCCTGCCCGCCGGCGCCGACCCGGACCTGGCCGGCGACGGGCGCACCTGCCGGAGCTGCCACGACCAGCCGCCCGAGCACCGCGCCCGCAGCCGCGTCGTCGACACGGACCGCGGGCAGATCCTCCGGATCGTCACGCCGCTGCGCAACCGGCCGGAGTGCCACGGCTGCCACGGCCCCACCCGCCGCATCAACGGCGTGCTCATCGTCGACGTCAACGCCGGCGCGATGCGCCGCGGCCTGCACCGCGACCTCGGCCGGATGATCCTCCTCAGCGGCCTGCTCGCGCTCGTGGTCATGGGCGGGGTGGCCGCGACCATCCGCGTCGCGATCCTGCGCCGCCTGCGGCGCTTCGCGCCGGTCGCCCGCGCCATCGCCGCGGGCGACCTCGAGCGCCGCCTCCCCGTCGAGGGCGACGACACGCTCACCTGGCTCGCCGTGGAGTTCAACACGCTCGCGGACGCCGTCACCGGCCTCGCCGCCGACGTGCGGCGCCAGAGCCAGCGCCTCGAGGCCGTGCTCAACAGCGTCGACGACGGCATCCTCGTCCTCGACCGCGACCTGAAGATCGTCGCCGCGAACGACTCCTTCATCCGGCGCACGGGCAAGCCGCGGGCCGCCGTGGTCGGACGGCCGTGCTGCGAGGCGGCCGGGGGCTTCTGCCGGGTCGGCACCTGCGCCGCGCGCCTCTACCTCGAGCAGGGGGTCCGCCGCCCGGTCGTCGTCGAGTGTGCCGGCGCCGACGGCCGCGCGCGCGCCGAGGAGGTGCAGGTCTCCCCGGTGCGCGACCGCGACGAGACGGTGCGCTTCGTGGTCGAGGCCTGGCGCGACATCACCGACCGGCGCGCCGCCGAGGCGCGCATGGCCGAGTCCCACCGCCTCGCCTCGCTCGGCATGCTCGCCTCCGGGTTCTCCCACGAGCTGAACACGCCGCTCGGCTCGACCCTCACCTGCGTCGAGGGCATCCAGCGGACCGCCGCCGGTGCCGCCCCCGATCTCGACTACGTGCGCGAGAGCGCGCGCGTCGCCCGCGAGCAGCTCCTCCGGTGCCGCGCGATCACCCGGCAGTTCCTGCGCATGGCCCGCGGCGACGCCGCGCCCGCCGACCTCATCGACCTCGAGGTGGTCGTGCCGGAGGTGATCCGCCTGCTCGCGCCGCTCGCCCGCGAGCGCCGGGTGGAGGTCACGGCCGCCGCCGGCGATGGGCCCGTCACCGTCAGCGCCGACCTCGCGGCGGTGCAGCAGGTCGTCCTCAACCTGCTGCTCAACGCCGTGCAGGCCTCGGCGCCCGGCGGGCGCGTGGTCGTCACCGTCGCCGCCGGCCCGGCGCCGCGGCTCACGGTCGCCGACGAGGGCCGCGGCATGACCGCCGACGAGCAGCGCCGCATCTTCGAGCCCTTCTTCAGCCTGCGGCCGGGCGGCACCGGCCTCGGCCTCTTCATCTCGCTCGAGGCGGCCCGGGCGTGGGGCGGCGACATCCGCGTCGAGAGCGCGCCCGGGCAGGGGGCGCGCTTCGAGGTGTGCTTCCCGGCCGCGGCCGGGGCGGGTGGCGGCGATGACTGAGCCCCGGGCCGTGCTCGTGGTCGACGACGACGAGACCTTCAGGACCGTGCTCGGTGTGGAGCTGCGGCACCGCGGCTACGCCGTCACCGCCGTGGCCACCGGCGCCGCGGCGCTCGGCGCCGCCGCCGCGAGCCCGCCGGGCGTGGTGCTGCTCGACCTCCGGCTGCCGGACGCCGACGGCCTCGAGGTCCTCGCGCAGCTGCGCGCGCAGGCCGCGGACCTCGAGGTGATCATCCTCACGGGGCACGGCACCATCGACACCGCCATCGAGGCCATCCGGCGGGGCGCGTTCGACTACGCCGCCAAGCCCTGTCCCGTCGACGAGCTGGAGATCCGCATCCAGCGTGCCCTCGAGCGGCAGTCGCTGCGGGCCCGCAACCGCCTGCTCGAGCGGGGCCTGACCCTGCCGCAGCCGAGCGGCGTGTTCCTCGGCCGCAGCCCCGCCTTCGAGGACGTCATCCGCCGCGTCGACCGGGTCGCGCCCACCGACGCGACGGTCCTCATCCTCGGCGAGACCGGCGCCGGCAAGGAGGTGATCGCGAAGCTGATCCACGCGCGCAGCGGCCGCGCGGCCCGGCCCTTCGTCATCGTCGAGTGCGCCGCGCTGCAGGACAACCTGCTGCAGAGCGAGCTCTTCGGCCACGAGCGGGGCGCCTTCACCGGCGCCGACCGCACGAAGCCCGGGCTCTTCGAGGTGGCCGCCGGCGGGACCATCTTCCTCGACGAGATCGGCGAGGTGAACCAGGCCACCCAGGTGCGGCTGCTGCGCGTCCTCGACACCTCGACCTACCGCCGGGTCGGCGGCACGGTCGAGCTGCGCGCCGACGTGCGCATCCTCGCCGCGACCAACCGCGACACCGCCAGCCTCGTGCGCCAGGGGCTGTTCCGGGAGGACTTCTACTACCGGCTGAGCGCCTTCACGGTCCAGGTGCCGCCGCTGCGCGAGCGGCGGGAGGACCTCGACGCGCTCGTGACCCACGTCGTCGCGCAGTTCAACGAGCGCTTCGGCGTCACCCGCCGGGTGGGACGCGGGGCGCTGGACCGGCTGCGCGCGTACCCCTGGCCGGGCAACGTCCGCGAGCTGTACCACGTGCTCGAGAGCGCGATGATCGTCTGTGACGGCCCGGAGATCCGGCCGGAGCACCTCTCGTCCGCGCTCGGTGATCCCCCGGCGCCCGCCGCCGCGCCGGCCCCCGCGCCGGCCGAGGACGCGGGCGCGCTGCTCTCGCTCAAGGACGCGGAGCGGGCCCACATCGAGCGGGTGCTGCGCGCCACCCGCGGCCGCCGCCGCGAGGCCGCCGTGATCCTGGGCATCAGCGAGCGGGCCCTGTACCGCAAGCTCGAGGAGATCGCCCGGCGCGGGACGGCGTGACTCCCTCTGCGCTTCCGCCCAGTCGGGCTACGCCAGGCAGGAAAACAGGGAGGCGGGGAGTCGGGGAGTCGGTCAGGTTGGGTCGCGCCGACGCTGGCGTCGTCCACGACGCCAGCGTCGTGAGCCAGAACAGGAGAGCCTCCCCGCCTCCCCGTCTCCCTGTTGCATTCATGCTCCCCCCGGCCGCCCCGGCTGGGTGGAACCGCGCCCGCGACGGCGCCCCGCCCTTGACGCCGTCGCTGGGCGGCCCGACTGTTCCTAGGACATGCCGCACGCCATCGGCCCCGGCGGGGCCCGGATCTTCTACGAGTCGCAGGGCCGCGGGCCCGCGGTGGTGCTCATCCAGGGGCTCGGGCTGTCGTCCCGGTTCTGGTTCGACATCCCGGCGCGGCTCGCGGCGCGCTACCGCGTCGTCACCATCGACAACCGCGGCGTCGGCCGCAGCGACCGGCCCGGCGGGCTCTACCGCATGGGGACGATGGCGCGGGACGTCGTCGCCGTGCTGGACCAGCAGGGCCTCGAGCGCGCCGTCGTCGTCGGCATCTCGCTCGGCGGCATGATCGCCCAGCACGTCACGCTCCGCTACCCCGGGCGGGTGCGGGGGCTGGTGCTGCTCGCGAGCACGCCGGGCCTGCCCCACGGGAGCCTGCCGGGCGTCGAGGTGCTCGCGGCGCTGGTGTCGCTGCCGTTCGCGCGGCCCGGCTCGTCGGCGGCGTTCGCGCGGCTGCTGCTGCCGCGGCGGCACCTGCCGCGGGCGCGGGAGCTCTTCGCCCGCTGGCCCGCGGCGCTCGCGCAGGACCCGGTCAGCCCGCGCATCTTCCTCGCCCAGCTCGCCGCCGCCGCCGCCCACTCGACGGGCTGGCGCCTGGGCGAGATCCGCTGCCCGACGGTGGTCATCGCGGGCGCCGACGACGTCCTCATCCCGCCGCACAACAGCCGCGTCCTCGCGCGCCGCATCCCCCGCGCCGTCCTCGAGATCGTCCCCGACGTCGGCCACGCCCTGCCGCTGCTCGACGAGGTGGTGGTCGAGCGCGCGCTCGCGCGCCTCGCGCAGCTCACGGCCGGCGCCGGTACGGCGTAGGGCGCGGCCCGGCGCGCCTTGACAGGTTCCCGGCCCGCCGCAAGCATGCGTGCTGGGCGCGCCGCTCCGGCGCGCGAGGAGGGACACATGGGGCGACGGACGTGGGTGCGAGCGCTGCTCGCGGCGGTGGCGTTCTCGACGGTGCCACAGCTGGCGCCGGCGGCGCCGAAGGCGAAGCTGGTCGCGGAGCCGGCGAAGCTGGAGCTCGGCGAGGTCACGGCCGGCGAGCAGAAGACGGTCGGGTTCACCTTGAAGAACGAGGGTGACGCCGAGGCGAAGGGCGTGACCTGCAAGGCCAAGGGGTTCGCCTTCGACCGGCGCAAGCTCGTGATCGCCGCGGGCGCGTCGGAGGAGGTCAAGGCGACCTACACGGCGGCCAAGAAGCCGGGCAAGAAGGACGCCGCGCTCAAGATCGCCATCACCTGCGGGGCGGCCAAGCTCACCGCGACCGGCACGCTCAAGGCCGCCGCGGGCGCCGCCGCGCCGGCCCCGGCCGAGGGCGCGAAGCCGGCCGAGGCGAAGGCCAAGGCGCCGCCGGCGAAGCTGACGCTCGCCGAGTGCCGCGCGAAGCAGGCGCCGGTCGCCTTCGATCACAAGGCGCACTACACGACGCACAAGGTCGCCTGCGACACCTGCCACCACACGCAGAAGGGCCTCACGCTCGCGACCGCGACGGGCGTGAAGAAGTGCGCGACCTGTCACCTCAACCCGACGGGGAAGGCCCCGAGCTGCCAGGAGATGGCGCTCACCAAGAACCCGTTCCACATCCGCTGCGTGGGCTGCCACAAGCAGAAGGGCGCGGCCGCCCCGACCACCTGCACCGCCTGCCACAAGAAGTAGCCCCCGCCGTGGTGGGACGGGGGCCGGGCCTCACCCGGGCGCGGCGTCCGGCGCCGCGGGCGCGAGCGCCAGGTGGATGACGAGGGTCGTGCCCTCGCCCAGCCGGGAGTCGACGGCGATGGTGCCGCCGCTCGCCTCGACCACCCGCTTGACGATGGACAGCCCCAGCCCCGTCCCCTGCTGCTCGCGCACGCGCACCGATCGGTAGAACGGCTCGAACGCCTGGCGCGCCTCGTCCGGGGTCATGCCGGTGCCGTTGTCCGTGACCCGCAGCTCGTACCCCCGCGCGGCGGGACGCCCGGCGATCTCGATGATGGCCGGCGTCTCCGGGCGGCGGTACTTGACCGCGTTGTCGGTGAGGTTCGCGAGCACCTGGCGCAGCAGCCCCTCGGCGCAGCGCACGGTCGCGGGCTCGACGGCCACGCGCAGCGCCACCCGCTCGGCCTCGAGGCGCGGGGCGAAGTCGTCGCCGATCTGTGCCGCCACGAGCGCCGGATCGCATACCCCGTGGTGCGCCCCGTCCTCGTCGACCCGCGACAGCGCGAGCAGGTCCTCGATCAGCTCCTCCATGCGCGTGACGCCGCGCCGCAGGATGGCGACGCTCGCGTCGTCCGGCGGGCGACGCGCGAACACCGACGCGGCCAGGCCGATCGTCGTGAGCGGACCGCGCAGATCGTGCGCCACGCGGCCGGCGAACGCGTCGAGCTCGCGGTTGCGCGTCTCGAGCATGTCCGAGTACCGGCGGCCCTCGTCCTCGCGCTGACGCACGAGGCGCGTCGTCACCGTGCCGATGAGGACCGTCAGCACCGCGCCGACCAGCGCCAGGGCGGCGAGGAGCGTCGTCGTCCACCGCTGCAGCCCGGCCACCTGCGCGAGCGCCCCCTCCGCGCCGCGCTGATTGATGCCGAGCAGATCCGCCTCGTCACCCTGCACGGCGGCGAAGCGGCCCTCGAGGGCGAGCAGGGCGGCGCGGGCCTCGGCGTCGCGGTTCTGGCGCGACAGCGCCAGCGCCTCGCCGAGCGGGGCCCGGAGCGCCGCGACGTCGCGCTTGAGCTGCTGCCACGCGCCGGGCTCGCCCGGGAACGTCGCGAGCGGCTCGTAGGCGCGGGCCGCGGCGGCATACTCGGCCTGGACCGCCGCGATCCGGCCCTCGACGCGCCCCATCCCGCCCGCTTCCCGCTCGAAGATGTGGGCGTCCACGAGCAGCCGCTCCAGGTAGATGGCGCGGCCCATCCGGCTCACCAGGAGCGTGCTCGTCATGGCGTTCTGTGTGATCGCCCGGACTTGCTCCTGGACCTTGCGCGTCTCGTGCAGGACGGCGCCGTAGGTGGTCGTGAGCAGGGCCGCGATGATGACGAACGCGCCGAAGACGAGGAGCCAGCTCCGCGTGCGACTTTGCAACCTGCCTGCCATCGGAATGATGCCGCCCGCCACAGACTGTGGCACGAACGTGCGAAAGAGCCAGCAGTTGCAAGAATGAGACCCGGGGATGCCCCCGCTCATTTCGCGGCGCGAGCGTCCCGCCGGGCCCGCGGGCGCGCAAGGATCATGCACAGCCACTGACAAGGGTGTTGCGGGCGCGGGGCCTACTCGTACCGGAGCGCCTCCACCGGCGTCAGCCGCGCGGCGCGCCACGCGGGGTACAGCCCGAACAGGATGCCCGTGCCGGTGCTGCTCGCCAGCCCGAGCAGGATCGCCCACAGCTTGTAGTGCGCGGTCCACTGCCCGAGCGCGGCGGCCAGGCCCTTGCTCGTGAGGAAGACGAGGCCGGCGCCGCCGACGACGCCGATGACCCCGCCCAGGCCCGCGATGATCGCCGACTCGAGCAGGAACTGGCGCATGATGTTGCCGGGGGTGGCGCCGATGGCCCGCCGGATGCCGATCTCGCGGGTGCGCTCGGCCACCGTGACCAGCATGATGTTCATGATGTTGATGCCGCCGACGAAGAGCGAGAGGCCGGCGGTGCACAGCATGAGCACGTTGATGACGAGGAAGATGAGCTGCTCCTGCTGCTTCTCGCCCTTCTCGCCCTCGATGCGGAAGTTCTGCACGCCGTAGTGCCGGCGCGTCAGCATGCGCTTGATGAGGCCCATCTCCGCCGTCACGCGGTCCCCGAGCGGGCCCGGCAGCGGCGCGAGGCGCACGTAGAGCGTGTCGACGCGCCGCGAGTGGCGCACCGTGCTCTGGAACGTCGTCGCGGGCACGACGATGCGGCGGGCCCACATCCAGATGCCCGGGCCGGCGTTGAGCGGCGGCTTGCGCTTGAGCACGCCGACGACCTCCCAGCGCACGCCCGAGACGCGCAGCGCCACGCCCTCGAGGCGCGGGGGCGCGCCGAGCAGCTCCTGCCACACCTCGTCGCCGACCACGCAGACGCGCTTGCGCAGGAGCATGTCGGTCGCGTCGAAGAAGCGGCCCATCGCCACCTGCACGCGGTAGAGGTCCGCCGCGCGCTCCGTGGCGCCGAGCACGAGGGTGCGCTTCTTGCGGTCGCCGAAGCGCGCCCACTTGCCCCAGTCGAAGAGCTCGCCCTCGACCGACGCCCCGCCGACCGAGGGGCTGAGGTGCATCGCCTGCTGGTCGGCGTCGTCGAGCGGGCGCTGGGTGCGGGCGCGCTGCTTCGGCGGCGCGTCGGCGGTCTCGACCTCGATGACGTCGGCGTCGTCGAGGAACTGGTTGGTGCTGATGAGCGCCTCCATCCCGCCCGCGAGGAGGCCCGAGAGCAGCACCACCGACCCCGCGCCGATGATCATGCCGAGGAGCGTGAGGAAGCTGCGCCCCTTGTTGTGGCCGAACGTGTGGGCCACGTTGTGGAGCTGGTCGAGGAGCGCGGTCCACATCGCCTAGGCCCTGATCGCCTGCACCGGGTCCAGGCGGCTGGCGCGGCGCGCGGGGAAGTAGCCGAAGACGAGGCCGATGAGCAGCGCCACCACGACGGCGGCGACGACCGCCGGCTGCGACACGGCGGTGACCCAGGTCGGCTTGAAGTGCCGGATGAGGGCGCAGGCGCCCAGCGCGCTGCCGATGCCCGCGCCGACGCCGACCGCGCCGCCGATGGTCGAGAGCAGGATCGCCTCGACCAGGAACTGGCGGCCGATGTCGCTCGGGCTCGCGCCGAGCGCCTTGCGGATGCCGATCTCGCGCACGCGCTCCGACACCGACACCAGCATGATGTTCATGATGCCGACGCCGCCGACGAGGAGCGCGATCGAGGCCAGCAGGCCGACGATGACCTTCATGATGAGGAAGATCTGCAGGAAGCCGGCGATGCGCTTCTCGAAGTCGAAGATGGCGAAGTCGTCGACGCCGTGGTGGCGATCCATCAGGCGCGCGTTCATGATGCGCTTGACGATCTCGTTGTGCGTGGGGTCGGTGGTGAGCATCCACACCTGGCGCCGCGCCTCGGCCTCCTTCCGGGCGTGATCGACGAGCGTCTCGATGGGTACCGCGAGGATCTCGTCCCACTTCCAGCCGAAGCCTACGCCCCAGCGGTCGAGCTTCGCCAGCCGCCCGACGATGCGGTAGTGCATGCCGAAGATGGTCACGGTGCGCCCGATCACCTGCTCGCCCTTGCCGAAGAGCTTGTCCGCGAGGTCGTCGCCGATGACGGCCACGCGGGTGTGGTTCTGGACGTCATCCCGATCGAGCCGCCGCCCCTGGGCGATGCGGTAGTGGAAGAAGCCGAGGAAGCGCTGGTCCGCGCCGACGATGTCGCCGGCGCCCTGCGCGCCGGTGTCGGTCTGCATGCCCTTGCCGCGCAGCGCCACCATCTGCGTGATCTCGCCGAGGTGCGGGATGTCGCCGAGCGCCTCGACGTCGAAGCGCGTGAGGCCGCGGCCGTACGAGAGCTGCTTCGACTCCATGGCGTCGGGCTGCTTGCGCCAGATGCCGATGAGGCGCGCGCCGCCGATCTCCTCGATGCCCTGCCACAGGGTCTTGAGGCCCGAGTCGGCGAGGGAGGTCATGAGGACGATGGAGAACGCGCCGATCGTGATCGAGAGCACGGTCAGCGCGGAGCGGGACTTGTGGCTGCGCAGGACGCCGAGGGCGATGCGCAGGTACTCGAGCCACATGGTCCCGCTCCGGCGCCCCTGCTACTTCCACTCGTTCGCGTCGGCGGAGGCCGGCTTGATGAGCACGCGCTCGCCCTCGGCGAGGCCGCTCACGATCTCCTGATCGCGGTCGTTGCGCGCGCCCACCTTCACCTCGACGCGGGTGGTGCGCACCTTGCCGCCGCCGGCGGGGTCGTCGGTGACCCGCAGGACGTACGCCTTGCCCTTGTCCTTGACCACCGCCTCGATCGGGAGCCTGAGCACCCCCTTCTTGGTCTCGACGTGGACCTTCACGTCCGCGGTCATGCCGGGCTTGATCACCTCGATGCCGTCGGGCTCGAGGGTGGCCTCGATGGGGAAGACCTCGACGTCCTTGCCCTTCGGCAGCACCGAGGCCGGGGCGATCTTCGTGACCTTGGCCTTGAACGTCTTGCCGGGCAGCGCGTCGAGCGTGAGCGTCACCGCCTGGCCGAGCTGCACCTTGGCGACGTCGATCTGGTTGAGCTCCGCCTTGGCGAGCAGGACCGAGAGGTCCGACACCGTCAGCAGCGAGCGGTCGTCGAACGTGGCGGCGACGCCCGGCACGACCGTCTCGCCGGGCTGGATGTTGCGCTGGGTGATGGTGCCGTCGAGCGGCGCGGTGATGCGGGTGTAGACGAGCTGGTCGCGGGCCGTCGCGTACACCTCGCGGGCGGTGGCGACGGCGATCCGCTTCTGCTTGAGGTCGTTCTCGGCCACCTCGACGTCCGCCTGCGTGACGCCGCGGTCGGCGAGCGCCCGCTTGCGGCGGTCGAGCGTGATCTGCGCCAGCTCGACGGCGGCCTGGGCGCGCTCGACCTCCTGCTGGGCGCGGGTCGCGGCGCGCTGGTAGTCGAGGGGGTCGAGCTGCATGAGGAGCTGCCCCTTCTTCACCTTGTGGCCCTCGTCGACGAGGATCTTGAGCGCCTGGCCGGCCACCTTGGACTTCACGGCGACCTTCTCGCGGGGCTCGATCTTGCCGATCTCGACGACCGAGATCTCGAGGTCGCCGCGGCCGAGCTTCACGACCAGCGTCGGGTCGACGACGGAGCCCTTGCTGCCCCGGGCGCGGGTCGCGAGCGCCCCGAAGGCGACGCCGACCAGCACGAGGCCGCCGAGGATCCACGGCCAGCGACGGCGCGGGCGCACCGCGTTCATGGTCCCCTACCTCTCGCGGGCGCGCCGGGGATGCGGCCGGTCGCGGCCCACAGCTCGCCCCAGGCCTGGGCGATCGCGGCGGTGGAGTCGACGAGGTCGATCTCGGCGCCGAGCAGCTCGAGCTGGGCGTCGAGGTAGTCGAGGATGAGGGCGTCGCCGCTCTTGTAGCGCCGCTCGATGATGTCGAGCGTGTCGCGGGCCACCTCGGCGCTCTTCGCCAGCGGGCCGCGGCTGTCGTAGAGCCGCAGGAGCTTCGCGTGGGCGACGCGCACGTCGAGCTCGACGATCCGGCCGACGCGCCGCTCCTCCTCGTGCAGGCGGCTCACCTCGTACCGGGCGTCGCGGACCTGGGTGCGCGTGTTCCAGGTGTCGAAGAGGTTGACGTTGAGCGTCGCGCCGACGAAGAACGAGCCCGACATGTTCTTCCAGAACTTCCAGGAGTCGTTGTCGGTGGCGGTGTAGCCGGCGATGGGGATGTAGGGGCTGTTGCCCCACTGCGCCAGGCCGAAGCCGGTGAGCTGCGGGTAGTAGCCCGCGCGCGCCACGACCACCGCCTGGCGCGCGGCCTCGGTCTGGCGCCGCGCCACGGCGATCTCGGCGCGGCCGCGGACCGCGTCGTCGAGCAGGCCCTCCACCTGACCGGAGTCGGCGGGCGGCGGCTCCGGCACCACGGCCAGCTCGGTCAGCTCGATGGGCGTGCGGCCGAGGCCCAGCGCGACGGCGAGCTGCGCCCGCCCCTCGCGGGCGACGCCCTCGAGGTTCACGAGCCGGGCCACCTCGCGCTGGCGGCGGCTCTCGATGCGGTTGAGGTCGACGGGCGGCGCGAGGCCCGCGCGGATGCGCGCCGACACCACCTGCACCGCCTCCTGGTAGCGCTCGAGCGCGCGCTGCGAGACCTCGCGCTGCATCTCGACGCGGCGCACGCCCCAGTAGGAGCGCAGCACGTCGAGCGCCACGCTGCGCGCCGTCGCCGAGGTGGCCGCGCGCGCGGCGTCCTCGAGCAGGCCCGCCCGGGCGATGGTCGCCGTCACCCGGTGGCCGGCGAAGATCGGCACCCGCAGGCTGCCGGAGAAGTTGAAGGCGCCGATCCAGGTGTGGGGCGTCTGCTCCGGTGACTTGACCGTGAGGCCGGTGGTCGGATCCGTGTAGCTCAGCGTCGGGCCGAGGAGGTTCAAGATCTGCCACTGCTCGCTCAGGGTGCCGTCGACCTTGAGGCTGAACCGGTCGAGCCGGGCGCGCTCGGTGGCCAGGGCGCCGCGGCCCTGGGCGATCACGGCGGCGGCCACCGTGGGATCGCTGCGCAGCGCCCAGTCGATCGCCTCGTACAGCCCGAGGCGTCGGGGAGCGACCGGGGCGGGCGCCGCCGCGGGCGGCTCAGCCCACGCCGGCAGTGCGCACAGGAGCGTCGTCAGGACCAGCAGTCGCATGGATAGGTCTCGGGTTGTGCTCGTCCGCGACGATGCGGCCGTCGCGGAAGCGGATGATGCGTTGGGCGTAGGCGGCCACCGCCGCCTCGTGCGTGACGAGGATGACGGTCATGCCGCTGCGGTGCAGATCGCAGAAGAGGTCCATGATCTGCTCGGTGCTCTGGGAGTCGAGGGCGCCGGTCGGCTCGTCGGCGAGCAGGATGAGCGGCTCGGTGACGATGGCGCGGGCGATGGCCACGCGCTGCTGCTGGCCGCCGGAGAGCTGGTTCGGCACGTGGTCCGTGCGCGCGGCCAGGTCCACGCGCGCGAGGGCCGCCAGGGCGCGGCGGCGCCGCTCGACCCGGCCGACCCGGCCGTAGACGAGGGGCACCTCGACGTTCGCGAGCGCGGTGTGCCGCGGCAGCAGGTTGAACGCCTGGAAGACGAAGCCGATCTTGCGGTTGCGCAGCCGCGACTGCTCGACCTGGTCGAGCTGCTCCACCGGCGTGCCGTCGAGCAGGTAGCGGCCCCCGGTGGGGCGATCGAGCGTGCCGAGGATGTTCATGAGCGTGGACTTGCCCGAGCCGCTCGCGCCCATGATGGCGACCATCTCGCTGGCCGCGATCGCGAGCGACACCTCGCGCAGCGCGCCGACCTCGACGTCGCCGCTGCGGTAGATCTTGCTCACCTGCTCGAGGGCAATGACCGGGCGAGGCGGCGCTGACGGCGTGTCGTCCATGGGTGGGCGCCGCGGTGACACCACGGCCGACGAGACCGGGGCCCCCACCGGCTGGGCGGATTCTATGGTGGACGCGGCGGCGACGTCAACCGGCGTCTCGGTCAGGGTCGGCATCGGCGCCCCGTGGTGTAGCAGAGTCCGTGCCAGCGGCTACGAACCGTAAGGCAGCGAAATCGTGCGGCTGACCGCGCGACGTGCAACGGTTGCAGGGGCGCAACAGCGCGTTGCACTACCAGGAAAGGGACCCTCGGAGGGTCCCCTTGACCCCCCGCGTCGAGTGCTGGCAGGCGCAGCCCGCCAGCACTCACGCGACCTCCCAGCGACGATGGCGGGGGTATAGTGGGCGCATGTTCATCGACTCCCATACCCACACCCATCTGCGCAGCGCCGAGGACCTCGAGGCCATGGCGCTGGCCGGCATCGACGGGGTCACCGTGTGCGCGTTCGTGCCGGTCAAGCCCTCGGGCCCGGCGACCGTCCGCGACCTGTGGCGCTGGCTCGCCGAGGGCGAGACGGCGCGGCTCGCCGCGCAGGGCCTCCATGGCCGCGTGGCGCTCGGGCTCCACCCGCGCTGCATCCCCGGCGAGGGCGCCCTCGACCTCGTGGCGGAGCTCGACGGCTGGATCGCGCGCGGGGCCGCGGCCGCCGTCGGCGAGATCGGCCTCGAGACCGGCTCCGCCGAGGAGCAGGACCTGCTCGCCCGGCAGCTCCGCCTGGCCGCCCGCCGCGGCGTGCCCGCGGTGGTGCACACGCCGCGCGCGAACAAGCCGGCGATGCTCGAGGCGACGCTCGCCATCCTGCGCGCGGAGCGGGTCGACCCGAGCCATGTCATCCTAGACCACCTCACCCCCGCTCTGGTTCCCGCGGTCCGCGCCCTGGGCGCGGTGGCCGGGCTCACCGTGCAGCCGGGCAAGACGACGGCCGCCGAGGTCCTGCGCGTCGTGCGCGAGCACGGCCCCGCCGGCCTCGTCGTGAACAGCGACCTGTCGCACGTGGCGTCGGACCCGCTCACGGTGCCGCGGGTCGCGCGCGCGCTCGCCGCGGGCGGCCTCGACGCCGCGGCCGTCGCCCGGGTCACGAGCGAGAACGCGCGCGCGCTGCTGGGGTTCTGACGCGGGCGAGCGGTGGAGCGAGACGGCGGCGGAGGCTAGAACGCCTCGTACCCGATCGAGCCAGTAACCAGGACGCCGGTCGCGCCCTGGACGAAGATCGTGCGCAGGTCGACGCCGATCATGAGGCCCTTGCGACGAACGCCGTTCTCGCCCTTGCCCATCAGGTAGCCGCCCGCGCGCGCCTGGAACATGGCGCCCGACGGGTTGTTGAGGATGCCGTAGCCGAAGCCGGCGCCGGCGAAGAAGTCACCTGCACGCCGAGCCGGCCGTCCACGCCGAACATGGCGCCGGAGACGACCGACACCGACTCGAGCCCGCCGCCGGCCGAGATGCCGCCGCGGAAGCGGGGGCCATCCTGGGCGACGGGCGCCGCAGGCGCGGGGGCCGCGGCCGGCAGCGGCGGCGCCGCGGCCAGGGGCGGCGGCGCCGGCGCGGGCGCCGGCGGCTCCTGGGCCGACGCGTCGGAGGTGAGGAGCAGGAGCCCCGCGAACAGTGCGACTGCTGCGTACCACGAGCGTCGGCTCTTCGCGCCTCCTCGGGATTAGCCCCCCGGGTCTCTCCCATGGTACGGGCCGTCCACGGGTTTCTGCCACGGTTACGCGCCGTCTGACGGTCGGGTCAATTTCTCGCTCACCGCCCTGAGCGCGCGCGGGCGGGCCGGGGCGGCGCGGCGCCGAGCCTCTTCAGGGCGCGGCGGGCCTTCGTGGCGACCGGGTTGATCGCGCTCGCCGCGTACGGCGCCACGAAGGCCGCCGCCTGGCGGGCGAGCGCGCCGCCGGCGAACGCCTCCATCGCCTCGACCACGTACCCGACGCGGCTGCCGGGGAAGTTCTCGGCGGCCGCGATGAGCCGGCGCAGGATCGCGGGGGCGAGGTCCGGGAACGCGCGGGCCATCTTGGCGAGCGCCCGCGCCGCGTGGCCCTGGAGCACGATGCTCGGGTCGTCGAGGTGACGGGCGACCGTGTCGAGGCTCGCGCGCGTGGCCCCGGGGCCGTCCGTCGCGACCAGGTTCCCGATGGTGCAAACCGCCTCCCACCGCAGCACCGGCTCCTTGGCCGTGAGGTTCGCCACGAAGAGCGCGAGGTGCGGGTACAGCAACTCCGGCCGCTGCTCCGAGAGCAGCGACGCCAGCTCGGCGCAGCCGTTCTGGACCTTGCGGCTGCCGCCGGTGAGGCCGGCCACGATGTCCCGGGCGTACCCTGCCGGGTCCTCCTGGAGCGGCCCGCGGAAGAGGTCCCTCGGCCGGGTCCCGTCCCCCCACGTGCCATCGAGGAGCTGCAGGACGTCGACGCGCGCCGTCATACGGCCAGCATACCACCGGCGCGGGCATGCCATGCCGCCCCGCGGGCGCTGACGCCGCCTGCGGACGGCTTTGCCGTCGCCCGGTGATGGCAGTAGGATGGACGCGTGCGGCGGCCCCCCATGAATGCCTCGGTCCTCTGGTTCTCGCTGGTGACGCTCGCCCTGACAGCGGGGTGTGCCCCGACCCCGGAGGCGCTCGCCGCCCGGTGCCGCGCCGGCGACACGCCGGCCTGCGCGGCGGCGCAGACGTCGGCGACGCGGCTGTGCGACCGGGGCCAGGCCGCCGCCTGTGAGCTGGTCGCCGACCTGCACGCCACCGGCACCGGCGGGCCGAAGGACCTCGCGCGCGCCCGGGAGTTCTTCGACGCGGCGTGCGAGCGCGGCAAGCCCGAGAGCTGCTACCGCCTCGCCGTGCTGCACCGGCAGGGCGAGGGCGGGCCGGTCGATCGCGTGAGGGCCCGCGCCCTCTAC
>DASXVK010000355.1:0-13495 GCA_036504295.1 Polyangia bacterium | reverse complement strand
TTCCGGAGGGGCCACACCCGATCCCATCCCGAACTCGGAAGTTAAGCCCTCCAGGGCCGATGGTACTGCACGAGAAATCGTGTGGGAGAGTAGGACGCCGCCGGAGTTAATGAAGGCCCCCAGGGTATCACCCCTGGGGGCCTTCGCTTGTGTGGGGCCCGACGGACCTCCCCTTCAACGTTGACGTCGTCGTCGACGTGGACCTTGACGTGAACGTGGACCTGGACGTGGTCGCGTCGCGTTGACGTCAACGGTGGCGACCCCGTTCACGTCAATGTCGACGATTACGTCAACGATTGCGTCAACGACCTCGGCGCCCCCTGCGTGTGTTACTGAGATGTTCGTGGGGGGCTGCGTGTCCCCCGGCATCGGGGCTAGCGGTCTGGTGCGAGCTTCGGGGCGTAGTGGAGCAGGATGGTGAGGTCGCGGTGGCGCACGATCACCTTTGGCGCGGCCAGCCGGGCCTCCGCTCGAAGGCGCGGCTCTAGCCGGCGCGCCTCGGCCACCTGTGAGCGCAGTGCTATCTGCTGTCCGGCGATCTCGACGTTGGCCTGGACGCGTGCGTCATCGGGCAGCCTGAGCCAGACGCCGTCGGACCGCGCCTCGGCTATGACGAGCGCCTCCACGCCGGTCGCCGCAGGCAGGCGCAGGGTGCAGTCCGCCCGGGTCCCCACGGTCACGGTCGTGCCGGGCGGGAGCACCGCTTCCGCTACGATGGTCCCCCGGTAGGTCGCCCCGACGTGCACTTGCCAGGAGGCGAGGACCGGCGCGAGTCCTTCGTCATGGGAGTCAGGCGTCATGGCAGCGCCCTCGGTGCGCGGGGTGATCGTGGACGGGCACCGGGGCGAGGTGGGGGCCGCAGCGCGCGGCCCTGCGAACCCGCTGTCCGCAGATGCCCGTGGGCCGCCGCAGGCGGCGAGAGCCGTCGCCCCTAGGATGACGAGATGCCCGATCATGGCGGGAGTTTAGGGCGGGACCGAGGCGAGTTCAAGGTCCGCCGCCGACGAGCTGCCGACGAGCCTCGGCATCGATGGCGGGCACCCGTGCGGCTGCCCAGCCGGTCGCCCAGCCACGCGCTCTCGTCAACCGGCGCGTCCGTGAGCCCTACCTGCGGCGCCGCTGCTCCTTCACCGCTGCCACGATGCGCTCGACGGTGAAGCCGAAGACGTCTTGCAGGTCGCGCTGCGGCGCGGAGCGGCCGAAGGTGCGCAGGCCGAGGATGGTGCCGCGCGGCCCGACGTAGCGCTCCCAGCCGAGGGCCGCCGCCTGCTCCACCGCCACGCGGGCCGTGACGCCCGGGGGCAGCACCTCGTCGCGGTAGGCGCTGCTCTGCTCGTCGAAGAGCTCCCACGAGGGCATGCTCACGACGCGCACGCGCACGCCCTCGGCCGCGAGCTGCTCGCGGGCGCGCACGCAGAGCGAGACCTCGCTGCCGGTCGCGAGCAGCATCGCGTCCGGCCGTCCGTCGGGGGCGTCGGCGAGGACGTAGGCGCCGCGCGCGACGCCCGCCGCCGGCGCGTAGCGCGTCCGGTCGAGGACGGGCAGGGCCTGCCGGCTGAGGACGAGGCAGGCGGGCCGGTGCCGGAGCTGAAGGATCACTCGCCACGCCCACGCGACCTCGTTCGCGTCGGCGGGCCGCAGCACGAGGAGCCCCGGGACCGCCCGCAGCGTGAGCAGGTGCTCCACCGGCTGGTGCGTGGGCCCGTCCTCGCCGAGGCTGATCGAGTCGTGGGTGAACACCCACACCGACGGGATCTCCATCAGCGAGCTCAACCGGATCGCCGGCCGCATGTAGTCGCTGAACGTGAGGAAGGTGGCGCCGAAGGCCCGCACCTTGGACAGCGTGAGCCCGTTCACGATGCTGCCCATGGCGTGCTCCCGCACGCCGAAGAAGACGTTGCGCCCCGCGAAGGCGCCGGCGGCGATGGCGTCGCCGGGCAGCTTCGCCTTGGTCGACGACGACAGGTCGGCGGAGCCGCCGACGAGCCAGGGCACGTCGCGGCCGACGGCGTCCAGGACCTTGCCGGCGGCCTCGCGGGTCGCCAGGCCCTTGTCACTCGGCGGGAACTCGGGGATGTTGCGGTCCCAGCCGTCGGGCAGCAGCCGGCGCTGCAGCCGGAAGAGCTCGTCGTGCAGCTCGGGGTGGCGCGACTGGTAGGCCTCGAGCCGGTTCATCCACGAGTCGCGCCCGGCGCGGCCGCGGGCGCCGAGGCCGTCCGCGAAGTGCGCGCGCACCTCGGCGGGCACGAGGAACCGTGCGTCCTCGGGCCAGCCGTAGGCCCGCTTCGCGAGGCGCACCTCGGCCTCGCCGAGCGGCGCGCCGTGCGCCGCCGCGGTGTCCTGGGCGTGGGGGGCCCCGTAGCCGATGTGGCTGTCGACGATGATGAGCGTGGGGCGGCCCGCGCCGCCCGCCGCGTGCAGCGCCGCCTCGACGGCGTCGAGGTCGTTCGCGTCGGCCACCCGGCTCACGTCCCAGCCGCAGCTCGCGAAGCGGCCGGCCACGTCCTCACTGAACGAGAGCGCCGTCGGCCCGTCGAGACTGACGCGGTTGTTGTCGTAGATCCAGCACAGGTTGCCGAGCCCGAGGTGCCCGGCCAGCGACGCTGCCTCGTGGGACACGCCCTCCATCAGGTCGCCGTCGCCGCACAGGGCGTACACCTTGTAGTCGAAGAGCTCGAGGCCCGGCCGGTTGTAGCGCGCCGCGAGCCAGCGCTCGGCGAGCGCCATGCCCACGCTCATGCCGAGCCCTTGCCCGAGCGGCCCGGTGGTGGCCTCGACGCCCGAGGTCCAGCGGTACTCGGGGTGGCCCGGCGTCTTGCTGCCGAGCTGGCGGAACCGCTTGATCTCGTCGAGCGGGACGGCGGGAGTGTCGAGGCGCTCGTAGGCGCCGTTGACCTCCTTGACGCCTGCCAGGTGCAGGATCCCGTACAGCAGCATCGACGCGTGGCCGCACGACAGCACGAAGCGGTCGCGGTTCGGCCAGATCGGGTCGTCGGGGTCGTAGCGCAGCACCCGCTGCCACAGGCAGTAGGCCACCGGGGCCAGGCCCATCGGGGCCCCCGGGTGGCCCGAGTTGGCCGCTTCGACGGCGTCCAGCGCGAGGGTGCGCAGGGTGTTGACGCACAGCTCGTCGAGCTCGGCGCCCACGATCGGCTCGCGCTGCGGCAGCATCGGCTAGCTCCCGTGCTTGGCCCGCGGGGACTGCGGGGGGGCGGCGCGGCCGATGGCCGCGACGGGCGGCGCGAGGGGCAGATCCGCGAGATCGCTGTGGCACCGCAGGAGGTGGAAGGCGACCAGGAGCTGGGTGAGCGCCAGCGGCGCGCTGTGCCTGGTCACGCTACGGTCCTGGTACGCGCCGAAGAGGTCGTCGCTCACCGGGCGCAGGCTCGGCAGGTGCTGCCAGATCGCGTCCTCGAGCTCGGCCGCGTGGGCGGCGGCGACGTCGCCGTCGATCTCGAGGAAATCGGCGGGCCGGCCCTGGTCGCGCGCGAGGATGAGCCGCAGCCCCGGCGAGGCGCCGTCCTTGGCGACGAGGTAGCTCAGGTCCGGGTGCGGGATCGTCGGGCGCAGCACCAGCCGGACGTTGAGGTTCGAGCCCGCGTCCTCCGGGGCGACCCCGGCGGGCGGATAGAAGGCGACGACGATGTCGGCGTGCTCGCGCTGCGTGCGGATGTAGAGGTTGGAGTCGTGCTCGCGGCGGGCGAGCTCCGCGAGCACCTGGGCGGTGGTGTAGCCGCGCTTGGTCGTGTCGCGCTTGATCTTCCAGGCCGTGCGCATCTCCTCGGGAGGGTTGAGGAAGACCTTCACGTCGTAGAAGTTGCGCAGCGTCGGCGTCGAGAACCCGAGGAGGCCTTCGACGATCACGAACTGGCGCGGCAGCACGTACTCGGGGCGCACGAGCGACCCGGTCGCGTGCTCGTAGACCGGCTTCAGGATCGGCTGGCCCCAGCGCAGCCGCTCCATGTGCTGCTCGAGCACGTCCACGTAGTTGCTGTCGGGGTGCAGCGGCGTCACGCCCAGCTCCGCGCGCTGCGTGCGGTCGTACTTGTGATAGTCGTCGGTGCAGATGTGGGTCACGCGGTCGGCGCCGAGGATGTTCGCCAGCCCCTGGGTGATGGTGGTCTTGCCCGCCGCGCTGTCACCGACGATTCCGAGGATGATCGGTCGCCGCATGCTCATCAAGGTCCCGCCTCTTGGTTCCAATCCACTGTGGCTTGCGTTAGATGCAGCGGTCACGCTGCTCCTGTGTGTCGAAACGTGGGTACCGCATACGTTTTTTCGCTGCGACCGAAACCCGGGGGCGCGACATCCCACTAGTTTCCCGCGCCGCGGAACGCGTAGACGCCGCGATTGCCGGCGACGTAGATCCGGCCGCGGGCGACGATGGGGGTCTGGTACGGCTGCACCGGCCCCATCCGCTCCGCGTCGCCGCCCCCGTCGAAGAGCGCCTTGCCGCTCACCCCGTCGAAGGCCCGCAGCCGGTTGTCTTCGCCCGCGCCGAGGCCCCAGACGATGGGCGTCGCGTGGCCGCCGGCGGCGGTCGCGATCGGCGAGCCGCGGCCGTGCTGCGCGGCGCACCAGGCGACCTTGAGTGATGCCGAGGGGGTCGATGTTGCCGCAGGCGAGCCGCACGAGCGGCACCGGCGCGCCGAGGGTCCGCCGCCACACGCGGCGGCCGCTCTCGGCGTCGAGGGCCAGGACCTCGTTGTGCTCCGTGACCACGAAGAGCACGGCGCGGCCGCCGGGGCCGTGCTCGAAGTAGAGGGGCTGGGCGTAGACGGGCCCGCGCACCTCGGCCTGGAAGCCGGGGTCGCGGCGCAGCCGGGCGACGGCGGCCGGCGTGAACCGCGGCTCCACGTAGAGGCCGTCGCGGGCGGCGTCGCGGTGGTGCTGGAGGACCGAGGCGTCGGGCGCGGCCGCGACCCGCGCGCCGGTGGCGAGCGGCATCGCGCGGGCGGGGTCGCGGGTGCCCACGAGGTGCGCGGAGAGCAGCGCGGCGGCGGCGGCGATCAGCACGCCGGTGCGGAGCAACGCGAGGCGGACGAGGCGGCTCATCGGCGGTTGGATGCGGCGCGCCGATGGGGATGGTCGCGCTCGCGGCGGCGGCGCGGGTGCGGCCTGGCATCCCCCAGCGGGGGGTGGCGCCCCCGGACGCGAGGCTGCGGCCACCGGTCGGGCCGCGCCCCGAGGTCACGGCCAAGACGCCGGATTCGCAGCTGATCCTCGGCTGACCGTGCGTTCCCTGCGCTTGGCCCGAACGTTGCTACGTCTCGCGCCGGGGTGGAAGGAGCTACTCGCCGTGATGCGCCATCGCTCGAGCTCGCTCGCAGTCCTCGGCCTCGTCGCCGCCGCCGCGCTCGGTGCCTGCACGATGGGCAACAAGGACGCCCCGCAGTTCACGCTGACGCGCCGGCCCATCATCAACGGCACCGTCGACACGGCCCACCCCTCGGTCGTCGCGCTCGTCTACCAGGGCGAGCAGTTCTGCACCGGCACCGTCATCGCGCCCCGCGCCATCCTCAGCGCCGGCCATTGCCTCGTCGAGATGGCCAGCCAGACCCCCGGCTTCCGCGCCGCCGACTGCACCATCTTCTTCGGCACGACGGTCGGCGGGAGCGGCCAGGAGCTCGCCGTCACGACGGCGCACGCCCACCCGCAGTACGGCGTGCGCAACGACGGCGCGCCCATCAACGACGTCTCGGTGTGGAACCTGGCCGAGGACGCGCCCGCGCCCGCCATGGCGTGGCAGCAGACCGCCATGGGCGATATCACCGGCGAGACCGTGACGCTCGTCGGCTACGGCGTGACGAACGCTTCCAGCCAGACCGGCAACGGGACGCGCCGTGTGACGACCAACCCCGTCTCGAGCGTCGACAGCATGTTCATCTACTACGGCGATGGCCACAGCGGCACGTGCCAGGGCGACTCGGGCGGCCCGGCGTTCCTGGGCTCGGCCGGGTCCGAGGTCCTCGTCGGGGTCTGCTCGTTCGGCGACTCCACCTGCGTCCAGGAGGGGGCCAACACCCGCGTCGACACCTACGCCGCGTTCATCCAGCAGTACGCCGGGACCTCGACGACGATCGCGCCCGTGAACGTCGCGATCACGGCGCCGGCGGACGGCTCGACCCAGGGCGCCGCCTTCACCGTGACGGCGACCGTCGCCAGCACCGCCGGCGTCAGCAAGGCCGAGCTGCTGCTCGACGGCGCGGTCAAGAAGACCCTCAGCGCGGCGCCGTGGAGCTTCGCCCTCAGCAACGTCGCCGCGGGCAGCCACCAGCTGAAGGTGCGCGGCACCGGCGCCGACGGCGGCACCGGCTCGGCGACGATCACCGTGACCGTGCAGACGGCGCCGGCGGGCTGCTCGGCGGCGAACCCGTGCCAGGCGGGGTACGACTGCGTCGGCGGGACGTGCGTGGCGCAGACGCCGAGCGGCTGCTCGGCGGCGAACCCGTGCCAGGCGGGCTACGACTGCGTGAACGGGACGTGCGTGGCGCACACGCCGGCGGGCTGCTCGGCGGCGAACCCGTGCCAGGCGGGCTACGACTGCGTGAGCGGGACGTGCGTGGCGCAGACGCCGAGCGGGTGCTCGGCGGCGAACCCGTGCCAGCACGGCTTCGACTGCATCATCGGCCAGTGCGTCGTGCACGTGAGCACGACCTGCGGCGCCGCGAGCGAGTGCCCGGCGGGCTACGAGTGCAGCGGCGGCCAGTGCGTCGCGACCACGCCCTCCGTCGGGACGACCGGCTCGGTGTGCGACCAGAACAGCGACTGCGAGTCGAGCCTCTGCGTGCTCGGCGAGACGCCCCAGGGCTACTGCACGCAGGTGTGCGCGCAGAACAGCGACTGCCCGCACGACGCCGCGTGCCACGAGATCGACGGCACGAAGGTGTGCGGGGCGCCGAGCTCGGCGGTCGTGCCGCCCACGGGCGACGCCGGCGGCGGCGGCTGCCAGACCGGCGGCGCGCCCGGCGGGGCCGCCGGCGGGCTCGCGCTGCTGCTGGCGGCGCTCGGCCTCGCCGTCCGCCGCCGCTGATTCCCCCCGACGGACGTCCGCCCTTTCTTGCGAGCGCCGCCGCCTCGCGGTACAACCACCCCGAGGTGCACGTGGGCGCCATCGTCGTCCAGAAGTACGGCGGCAGCTCCGTCGCCGACGTCGCCAAGCTGCAGGCGGTGGCCGAGCGTGTGGCGCGCACGGCGGCGCAGGGCAAGAAGGTCGTCTGCGTGGTGTCGGCCATGGGCGACACCACCGACGAGCTGCTCGCGCTGGCGCAGAAGGTGTCGCCCGAGCCGCCGCGGCGCGAGCTCGACATGCTCCTCAGCGTCGGCGAGCGCATCTCGATGTCGCTCCTGTCGATGGCGATCCAGAACCTCGGGTACGAGGCCATCTCGTTCACCGGGTCGCAGTGCGGCATCATCACGAACGACCGCCACACCGGCGCCCGCATCATCGAGGTGCGGCCGTTCCGCATCCTCGACGAGCTGGACCGGGGCCGCATCGTCATCGTCGCCGGCTACCAGGGCATGTCGTACAAGCGCGAGGTGACGACGCTGGGCCGCGGCGGCTCCGACACGACCGCCGTCGCGCTCGCCGCCGCGCTCGAGGCCGAGTACTGCGAGATCTGCTCCGACGTCGACGGCGTGTGGACCGCCGACCCGCGCGTCGTGCCCGGCGCGCGCAAGCTCGACGACGTGAGCTACGAGGAGATGCAGACCCTCGCCGAGCACGGGGCGAAGGTGCTCAACCCGCAGGCGGTGGAGTGGGCGCGCCGCGCCAAGATCGCGATCTTCGCGCGCAAGACGAACGGCACCGGCTCCGGCACCGTCGTCGTCGGCGCGCCGAAGGACCAGCGGGTCGTCGGCGTGACCAGCCAGCGGGGCCTCGTGCGCCTCACGCTGCGCGCGGACGCCGACCCGGCGGCGCTCCTCGACCTCCTCGCCGGCGACGGGGTCGCCCTCGGCGCGTTCCGCGGTCAGCCCGGCGCCGGCGTCACCTGCACCTTCGCGCGCGACGACCTGCCCGACTTCGGGCGGCTCCGGGCGCGCCTCGCCGCCGCCCTCGGGCCGGCGCTCACCGTCGAGGAGGACCTCGGCTCGGTGAGCGTGGTCGGCTGGGGCGCGGGCGCGGACGCGGCGGTGGTCGGCCGCGCGCTGGCGCTCGCACGGGGCGCGGGCATCGCGCTCCGCGGCCTGGCGACGGTCCCGCTCTGCATCACGCTGCACTGCGCCGGCGACGTCGTCGACGATCTTACCCGCGCGCTGCACCGCGAGTTCATCGAGGAGGCGGCCGTGGTCGCCGCCGCCACTGGGGAGGCCGCTTCATGAGCGCTCGAGGCTGGGGCCGGGCGACGCCGCCGCTGCTCGTCGCGCACCGTGGGGCGAGCGCCACCGAGCCGGAGAACACCGTCGGCGCGATCCGCGCCGCGCGCACCGCCGGGGCCGACGCGGTCGAGATCGACGTGCGCCTGTGCCGCACCGGCGAGGTCGTCGTCTTCCACGACGAGGATCTCGGCCGCATGGCCAAGGTGCCGATGCGCGTGGCGGACCTCGGCTTCGAGGCGCTGCGCGACCTCGACCTCGGCCACCGCGAGCGCGTCCCCACCCTTGACGAGATCCTGGAGGAGGCCGGGCGCGACCTCCTCGTCGACGTCGAGATCAAGGCCGAGACGGCCCGTGACCTGGGCCTGGAGGCGAAGACCGCCGCCATCCTGCGCCGGCACGACGTCGGCCCGCGCGTGTGCGTGTCCTCGTTCCACCCCGCCGCCCTGTGGCGCTTCCGCCGCCAGATGCCCGAGGTGCCGAGCGGCATCATCTTCGCGGACGACCAGGTCCTGCCGCTGCGGCGCGCCTGGTTCGCGCCGCTCCTCGGGGTCGGCCTGCTGGCGGCGCAGTCGACGCTGTGCGACCCGGCCACGGTGCACGCGTGGCACGGCCGCGGGTACGCGGTGCTCGCCTGGACCGTCGATGACCCGGACGAGGCCGCCGCGCTCGCCGCCGCCGGCGTCGACGCGCTCGCGGCGAACGATCCGGCGCGCGTCCGCGGGGCGCTCGGGCTGTAGCCGGCGGCCGCGCCGCCGGGCGCGGCATCGAACCGAACCGGATCGCGGACAGGGGAGGCGGTCGCATGCGCGCAGGTTGGGTGATGAGCTTCGCGGCGGCGCTGCTGTGCACGGCCTGCGACGAGGGCCGCGCGCCCGTCGCGGGTGGCGCGGACGGCGGCGCTGACGCGGCGGCCGCGCGCGACGCGGCGCCGGCGGACGTGGACTTCGGGTGGCCGACGGTCGACCCGGACCCCGACGGCGGCGTCCACTCCGGGCCCGCCTTCGGCGACGGCGGCGCCGGCGGCGACGGCGGCGCGCCGCCCGCGGCGTGCACCGGGAAGACGGGCCCCACCGGCGGCCACGTCGTGGCCATCGTCTCGGGCGGGCTGCCGCGCACCGCCATCCTGCACGTCCCGCCCTCGTACGACCCGCGCGAGCCGGCCATGCTCGTCTTCAACTTCCACGGCTTCGGCTCCGCCGACTACCAGGAGGAGCTGCTCACGCGCATGGACGACGCCAGCGACGCGCGCGGCTTCCTCGTGGTGTACCCGGCGGGCGTCGCCGCGGGCTGGAACGCCGGGTTCTGCTGCGGCGACGCGTGGACCGGCGGCGTCGACGACGTCGGGTTCGTGCGCGACCTCCTCGCCGAGATCGGCGCGGCCTACTGCGTCGATCCGCGCCGGATCTACGCCACGGGCATGTCCAACGGCGCGTTCCTCTCGCACCGCCTCGGCTGCGAGGCCAGCGACATCTTCGCGGCCATCGCCCCCGTCGCGGGCGTGCTCGGCCTCGCGCCCGCCGCGTGCCAGCCGTCGCGGCCGGTGCCGGTGCTCGAGTTCAACGGCACCAGCGACCCGCTCGTGCCGTACGAGGGCGGCACCCCGCTCCTCGGCGTACCGGTCGCGGGCTGGCTGAACTTCCCCTCCGTCGCCGACACGATGGCGATCTGGCGGGCCAAGAACGGCGACGTCGCGCCGGGGGCGACCATCTACGACCACGGCGACGCGACCTGCGTGCGCTGGGACGGGGGCGCGCCGGTGATCCTGTGCACGATCGACGGCGGCGGCCACACCTGGCCCGGCGGCGTGCCGCTCCCGACCCTGGGCAAGACCTCGACCGACATCAGCGCCACCGACACGATGCTCGACTTCTTCGCGGCCAACCCGCTGCCGTGACCTAGAACTTCAGCACGGCGGTCGCCCCGAGCTCGTGCAGCAGGGCGCCGTAGTCGCCCGCGGTCTGCGGGACGCCGCGGCCGCGGTTCGCGAGCCGGCAGGTGGGGATGTCGTAGCGGCTCTGCACGCAGTCGAGCTGATAGAGCGGGTCGAACGCCGACGTCGTGATCGTGCGCGGGATGACGCCGCGCAGGCCGTAGCCGGCGGTCACGGCGACGTGCTTGCCGAGCTGCGCCTCGAGCATCAGCGCGCCGCCGAGCTGCCAGCCGTCGACCACGGCCGGGCTCACCGCGCTCGCGTCGACGGACGGGGTCTGGACGAGGGCGCCCGCGCCGAGCCGCAGCGGGCCGCGGCGGTAGCCGGCAGTGCCGCGCACGAGCAGGTTGTCGCGGTAGCCGCGGTACATCGGGATCCGCTCGGGGACGCTGGTCTCGTTGGTCGCCGCGGTCGAGAGGCGGATGTCCTGCACCTCCTCGCCGGCCCAGTGGATCCACCGCGCCGTCAGGCCGAGGTCCCAGCGTGGTGAGAGCTGGAGCTGCGCACCCGCCACGACGGTGTGGGGGAGGTGGACGCTGGTGCGCGCGAAGAGGTTCTGGGTGGGGGGCTGCCCGGCGGCGACCGCCGCCTGCGACGAGGTGAGCACGCCGCTGCCGATGAGCGGGACGTCGTCGCGCGACGTGCCGAACGCGCCGCTGCGGTAGGAGACGCCGATGTCCAGCCGCTCCGTCGGCCGCAGCAGGATGCCGACGGGCACGCCGACGCTGACGGCGGAGCCGCTCGTGTGGATGCGCTCGGCGCAGAGGTCGGACTCGACGCCCTGGCGGGCGACGCTGCACAACGCCGTGCCGTCGAGGGCCGTGTCGCGGTCGAGCGTGAGGCCGCCGAGCTGCGAGAAGATGATGTCGAGCCCGAGGCCGATGAAGAAGAAGTCCGCGACCCGGATCGTGACGGTGGGGGTGAGGTAGACGTGGTACAGCGTGAGGTCGATGAGGTGGTAGCGCGTCGGGGCGTCCTGGCCCGGCGAGAGCTGCGGGGTGCCGGGCGCGCGGTGCTCGACGAAGGGCGTGTAGGCGGCGATCCCGAGCGTGACGTTGTCGGTGCCGAGGTCGGTGGCGAGGGCGGCGAAGCCCGTGGACGTGAAGACGCTCTCGCGCACGCCGGAGAACGCGCGCGCGCCCGCCGCGCCGGCGGCGACGGGCGCCCCGGTCGCGGGGTCGATCGGGCTGCGGTCGATGCTGGCCGTGCCGAGCGTGCCGGCGAAGCCGAGCTGGATGCTGGTGCCGCGGCGGACGCCGATCGCGGCGGGGTTGTAGTAGATCGAGGTGAGGTCCGAGCTGGCCGGGCCCGAGAAGGCGACGCCGCCGACCCAGGGGCTCGCGAGCGGCTGCGCGGCGGCCGCCTGGGTGAGGCCGAGGGCGAAGGCGAACCCCGCCACGGCGAGGGTCCGGCGGTGCGGATCGCGCGACGCGGCCTGGGGGAGCATCGGCCGGATCGTAGGGGCGGGGCGGCGAAAGTGCAACCGGCGCCACCGTCGAGCCGCGCTTGACTCGACGGCCGGCGCTGGCTATTATGCGTCGAAATTCGCCAACATGAGGGCGGCATTCCCCCGGGTGGACACGTGGTCCGGAAGCCGGGGGTGCATACGGCGCTGACCTCGAGGAACACACCGTGCGCTTGAAGGTCGCGTACCCACTGCTGCTGCTGGCCCTCTGCGCCGGGACCCTCGGCTGCGAGGTGACGCCGGAGAAGATCCAGCAGTGGAAGGGGATCGAGAGCGGCCCCCGCAAGCTGCGCGACGCCGTGCGCAACGAGTCGCTCAAGCCCGAGATCCGGTCGGCCGCGGCCGAGGCGCTGGTCGAGCTGGCCCTGCAGGACGACCTCGCCCAGGACGTCAAGGAGCTGAAGCCCGCCTCGCAGACCGCCCTCCTCGGCGTGCTCGGCCCCCGCCTGATCGAGACCGCGAAGGGGAGCGACCCGGCGGCGCCGCCGTCGCGCAAGCAGCGCAACGCCAAGGACGCGCTGTTCCTGCTGCGCGACGCCGCCCCGGGCGCGCAGCACGGCGCCGTCGACGCCGCCCTCATCGAGTGGTGCACCGTCGATCTCACCGGCCGTCAGACCGCGGGCGGCCACGCGACGGCGAAGATCCTCAAGGCCATCGGACCCAAGGCCGGGCCGGCGCTCGTGAAGCTGCTCAAGAAGCCGGGCCCGGACTTCGACCTCGCGGCGCGGCTCCTCGGCCAGATCGGCGACGAGCCCGCCCGCAACGCCGGCGGCGAGGTGCTCATCGACCTCGCGCGCAAGGAGAAGCCGATCAAGGACTCGACCTTCGAGGCTCTCGGCCGGGTCGGCGGGGCCGCGGTGGTGAAGTTCCTCGGCGACATCGTCGAGCGGGGTCGCGACGGCGAGGAGGACGCGCGGCGGGCGCTCCTCGCGCTGCAGCTCGCGCCGCGCTCCGAGGCGCTGCCGCTGGCGCTCCGCGCCGCTCAGAACCGCAAGAACAAGGACACCATCCGCCACGAGGGCCTCGAGCTCGCGCGGCGCATCGGCGGCAAGGCGGCCGGCGAGGGCGCGGCGCCGGTCATCGAGGACCCCGACCTCGTCCTCGGCTGGCACGCCTTCGAGGTCGTCATGGCGACGCTCAAGGGCGAGGGGGTCAAGGTCGGCCTCGAGAAGCTGCAGCTCCGCCACCTGGCGAAGAAGGACGACCTGCCCGACTTCCTGGTGAGGCACGTGAAGGACCACGCGGGCAAGGATGCACGTCCGCTGCTCATCGCGGAGCTCGGCTCGAAGAACCCTGCCGCGCGGCTGGCGGCGGTCGTGTGCCTGGCGGAGCTGGGCACCTCGGAGGACGCGCCGGCGCTCGAGAAGCTCGCCGGCGACGGCACCAAGATCCGCGGATGGCCCGGGAGCGCCACCATCGGCCCCGAGGCCCGTTCCGCGGTTGAGCGGCTGAAGCAGAAGAGGTAGCATCGGTCGACGGGGCGCGCGCCATGGATCCAAGCAAGAAGACGATGCGCCATTACTACTGCCGGGACGTCCTCTGGGAGGCGTTCGAGCAGATGGCGAGTTCGTTCGATTGCTCGATCGACTACCTCATCAACGAGGCCATGCGGCAGTACGCGCGCAGCCAGGGCGTCGTGCTCCAGGGCGTGCCGGGGCCGGCGACGGGGCAGGTCGGCGCGGTGCCCGTGCCCGCCGCCTCGCAGCCCGCGGCACCGGCGGCGCCGCCGCCCGCGGCCGCGCCGCCGATGGCCCGCCACGCCGCGGCGCAGGCGCCGGCGC
>DASXVK010000354.1:0-8178 GCA_036504295.1 Polyangia bacterium | reverse complement strand
CCGCGGCGCCGCCGTCGCCCGCGGCGTGGCACTGCGCGCACACCTGCCCCGCGCCCACGCCGACCCAACCGTCGGCGGGCCGCAACACCGCGTGGTTGCCATGGCACGCCTCGCACGCGGGCTGCTTCATCGCCGCGAAGGCGTCCTTGTGCGGCGAGCGGTCGAAGCGCTCGCGCTGCGTCGAGTGGCAGGAGCCGCACACGTTCGCGACGGAGCTCACGCCCGGCGGCGTCGCGCCGTGGGCGCCGTGGCACGAGACGCACGTCGGCGCGGAGAGGTCGTTCTGGCGCGTGAGCGCCGCGGCGTGGACCGAGCGCTGGTAGTCGGCGACCTCGGTGCCGGCACGGCCGTAGCGCCGCATCAGCGCGGCGTCGGCGTGGCAGCGGGCGCAGGTGGCGACGACGCGCGTCGGGTAGACCGGCGCGCGGGCGTCGGCCGCCGGCAGGACGCCGTGGGCGCCGTGGCACGAGGTGCAGACGGCGACGTTGGGGTCGCCGGCGGCGAGCCGGATCCCGTGACGCGAGGTCCGGTACTGGGCGAGCTGGTCCGTCGGCACGTTCGGCGCGTAGCGCCGCATGAACGCGGGGTCGGCGTGGCACGAGCCGCACAGCTCGGGCACGGCCGCGGGCGCGAACCGGCCCTTGAAGCCGCGCCCCGGGTCCATCGCGGCGCCCGGGTCGGCGGCGCGCGGATCGCCCCCGTGGCAGCCCGCGCAGGTGATGCCCTGCCGGCGGTGGACGTCGTCCGCGGCCACGGCGGGCGCGCGCAGACGCGCGTCGCCGAGGCCCGCGTGACAGGTCGTGCACGAGTCCTGCGCCGGCTTCCCCGGCGCGCCCACCCCCGTCGTCGGCGGCGCCGCGGCCGCGGTCGCCGCGAGGACGCACAGGCCGAGGGCGAGACCGGCCCGCGCGGGCGTCATCGCATGACCCCGAGCAGCGGCAGGATCGTGAGCGCGGCGACGTAGGCGAGGGCCAGCCACCCGAGCCAGACGAAGACCGGGCGGCGGCGGCCGCGGCGGCTGCCGCGGTCGAGGACCGGCACCAGGAACCAGGCCAGCGCGAGGACGGCGAAGGCGGCGAGCCCGACGAGCTCGCCCTCGACGCCGAGCACCCGGGCCGGCAGCAGCTTCAGCGTCTGGAAGACGAAGAGGAAGTACCACTCGGGCCGGATGCCGGCGGGCGCGGGCGCGAAGGGGTCCGCCTTCGTCCCCAGCTCCCACGGGAAGAGCGCCGCGAAGGCCGCGAGCGCCGCGAGCCCCGCCAGCCAGACCACCGCCTCGCGCAGCATGAAGCCCGGCAGGAAGCGGATCGCGGGCCGGCGGCGCGCCTCGGCGGCGACGGCCGCGGGCACGTGCATGCCCTGGCGCTGGATGAGCAGCAGGTGCACGGCGACGAGCGCGGTCGTGAGCATCGGCAGCACGGCCACGTGGAAGCCGAAGAAGCGCGTCAGCGTCGCGCCCGTGACCTCGTCGCCGCCGCGGAGGAACCGCAGCAGCCACGCCCCGGCGAGCGGGGTCTTGCCGACCATGTCGGTGCCGACGCGGGTGGCGAAGAAGCTGAGCTGGTTCCACGGCAACAGGTAGCCCGAGAAGCCGAACCCCAGCACGAGCACGAGCAGCAGGACGCCGGTGTACCAGGTGAGCTCGCGCGGCCGGGCGTACGAGCCCAGGAGGTAGACCGAGAACATGTGCAGGAAGGCCGCGAGCACCATCAGGTTCGCGGACCAGGCGTGGACCGAGCGCACCAGCCAGCCGAACTGCACCCGGGTGACGATGAACTGCACGCTCTCGAACGCGGCCTCCGCCGTCGGCCGGTAGTAGAGGAGCAGCAGGATGCCGGAGACGACCTGCACGCCGAAGAAGAAGAGCGTCAGCCCGCCGAAGTAGTAGGCGAAGCCGAAGCGGTGCCGCGGCACCTCCTTGGCGCGCGCGAAGTCGACCAGCGGCGCGAGCTGGACACGCTCGTCGAGCGCCTGCCACACCCGCCCGAGCAGCCGCACGTCACCCGCCTCGGGTCACGAAGATCTCGTCGCCGCGGACGTCCACGCGGTAGGCCTCGAGCGGCCGCGGCGGCGGGCCCGCGACGTTCTTGCCCGCGAGGTCGTAGTGGCCGTTGTGGCAGGCGCACCAGATGTGCTGGAAGTCGGGGCGGTACTGGACGGTGCAGTTCAGGTGCGTGCAGACGGCCGAGAAGGCGACGAGCTCGCCGGCCGGCGTGCGCACGAGGATCCCGGGCCGGGCGCCGAACCGGAACACCCGCCCCGTGTTGGGGGGGAGCGCCGAGAGGCGGCCCGCCAGCACGCTCCGCGTGGGCGCCTCGGCCACCTTCGGCGGCACCACGAAGCGCAGCACCGGGTAGAGCGCCGCGACGAGGGTCGCGCCGAGCGAGGTCGCGAGCAGCCAGTCGACGAAGGACCGGCGCGTCACGCCCTGCTCGCCTCGCCCGTCCATGCCGTGTCCCCGGCGCGCCCCGGGCGCGCACTGGTTCGATGCCGCGGGCTAGCCGCGGCGCGGCAGGGTGAACCAGAACGTGCTGCCCCGGCCCGGCTCGCTGTCGACGCCGATCCGTCCGCCGTGGAGCGTGGTGATCAAGCGACAGATGTGGAGCCCCAACCCGAGCCCCGCGCCGCCGCCGCCGGCCGCCGGCAGACGGACGAAGGGCGCGAACACCGCCTCCCGGTCCCGGGCCGCGATCCCGGGCCCGTGGTCCGTGACCGCGACCCGCACCTCGCCGGCGCTGGTGGACAGGCGCGCCTCCACGTCCGCCTGCTCCGGCGAGTAGTTGAGCGCGTTCTCGAGGAGGTTGCCGACGACCTGCGCGATCCGCGCGGCATCCGCGTCGACGGGGGCCGGGGCGTCGGCGGCCTCGAGGCGGAGCGTGCGCCCCGGCGCTCGCTCCTGCATGTCGGCCACCGCCTCGGCGACGACCGGGTAGAGGTCGATCGGTTGGCGGGTGAGCGCGAGCTGGCCGCGCTCGAGCCGAGCCGCGGCCTGGAGGTCATCCACCAGGCGGGTGAGCCGTCGCGTCTGGCGCTCCAGGCGCTCCAGGGTCTCGGGCTCGGTGGGCCGCCCCTCCACCTGGCCGCGGCGCAGCTGGTCGGTGACGATGCCGATCACGGACAGCGGGGTGCGCAGCTCGTGGGCGACGACGTTGAGCACCTCGCTCTTGGCCCGCGCGGCCTCCTCGGCCCGCTCCATGGCGACGCGGAGCTCGCCGGCGCCCGCGCGCTCGATGCCGACCGTGACCACCTCGGCCACCGAGCCGAGGGCCTCGAGGGTCGCCGGCGGGAGCGCATGGCGGGCGAACATCGCCATGACGCCGACCAGGCGGTCACCCGCGACGAGGGGGTAGCCGGCGAAGGCCACCAGCCCCTCGCGGCGCGCCCAGTCCTGCTCGGGCACCAGGGGGTCGCCGATCACGGCATTGGTGAGGTGCGGGCAGCGCTGCTGGGCGATCATGCCGATCTTGTAGCGGCCGATCTCGACCCGCGCGTGCCCGCCGTCGATGTGGGTGTACAGGCCGGCGCTGGCGCGTAGCAGGAGGACGCGCCCGGTGTCGTCCACGGTCCAGACGCGGGCGAAGGCGACCTCGAGCTGGCGGACCAGCTCCTCGGTGCAGCGACGCAGCGCCCCGTCGAGGTCCTGCGAGCGGACGAACGCGGTGGCGATGGCGGCGACCAGGGCGAACATGCGCTCCTGGCCGGCCGGCGGCGCGGAGCCGCTCGGGCGCCGCGCCGCGTCCGGGGCTGCGTGGTCATGCGGGTCGGAGTGCCGCCCCAATGGTGACCTCCCGTCCAGGATTCCGCGCGCCGGTTCCAGCCGGCCGAGCCTCGCCGCAGCGGGCGCGGATCGCCTCGCTGGGCATACCTGCCGATGTTCGATGGAGGTGTCAACCCCGACCGAGCGCTCCGCCGACGCGCGCGGGCTCAGCGGGCCGGGCGCGGCTCAGCGCGGCGGCGCGCCGGCGGCGCGATGTGGGCGCACGCGGCGCCGCCGGCCGCTCACGGCACGCACCCGACGCGGCTCGTGCTCACGACGACGGAGTCGACCATGACTCCGGCGACGCTGTGGTCGCCGTGGTGGAACAGGCTCAGCCACAGCAGGTCGAGCTGCACGTCGGCGGTCGTGCGCAGCCACAGGTCGGTCCACGGGCCGATCGCGAGCCCGTCGACCCAGAAGTCGAGCTGGCCGTCCGCGCCCGCGCCGCTCGTGGACGGCGTGCCGGCGTCCATCATCATCTCGACGCAGTACCAGCGATCGGACTCCAGGACCGGCGGCATGACCGTCTCGCGGTGGGCCGGGTTGGTGCAGTAGGTCTGCCCCTCGTCGACCGTGCACGGGAAGATGTCCCCCCAGCAGGCGCCGTTCGGGTCGGCGCAGTCCTGGTACATCCCGCGGTAGTAGGTGTAGGCCTGCAGCGTGTGGCTCTGCGTGCTGTACTCGATCCACGAGCCGAACCAGTCGTCGCCGCTCGGCCGGTAGTCCGAGTGGCCGAGCCAGTCGCGAGCGCCGGCGTTGAGGCCGCCGCCGTGGTTCATGGCGTCGAAGTCGAAGCCCGCCTCCCACTTGATGTACCAGCGCGCGTAGAGGCGATCGTGCGGCGGGAGGACCTTGACGAGGTCGGCGCCGCCCCGGCCGGGTGGCACCCGCAGCCGCATCACGTGGTTGCCCGCCAGGCCGAAGGGGCCCGGATCCGCCATGAGCAGGTTCGTCTCGTCCGGGTTGCCGTCGTAGTCGTCCCAGATGGCCTTGGTCCCCTCCTCGAAGCCGCTGCAGAAGACCCAGTCCGCCTGCGGGCTCAGGCACTCGTCCAGGGCCGGCGGCGGGCCGTCGCAGTGCGCGCCGCAGCCGGCGTCGGCCGGGAGCGGCGCCGCCTCGGCGCCCGCCTCGATGGCCGGCACGGCCGCGTCGCCCGCGGGCGCATCGGCGGCCGCGTCGGCGCCCGCGGGCCGAGCGGCCTCCCCGCCACAGCCGCCCAGCGCGAGCACGAGGACCGAGCAAAGGACGTCGAACGAGATACGCGTGCTCATGGTTCCTGCCCTCCGAGCGTCCCGGCCGGCACCGGCCGCGATGCGGACACGAGGGTACCACCGCGCCGCGGTCCAGCGCGGCCGTTCTGACCGCTGGCCTCCCGCCCCGCGTTGCCGGTAGAATCTCCGCCATGTACCAGCAGAAGGCGCTCGCGATCGACCTCGGCACCGGCTACTACCGCGTCGAGCGGCTGCGGGACGCACGCATCCTGGGCCCCGTCGACTACGGCTACCGCGAGTGGCTGCAGAGCGGCGCCACCTGCTTCGGCGGCGGCGCGTTCATGGGCTCGGTCTTGCCGGGCTCGAACCGCCTCGTCGTCACCGGCCACTCGCCCTGCTGGGACGGCTTCTACGTCTCCACCGTCGGCGGGGCCGCGTTCACGTTCGAGAACGTGGGCCTCAACTACGTCGGGCTCAACGGCCGCTGCCCCGTGCCCTCGGTGCTCGTGCTGCGGCGCGAGGGGCAGGAGGAGGCCGAGGTCGAGCTCGCGCCCGTCGACGTGCGCGCCGTCTTCGGCCCGCTGCCGCGCACGGCCGAGGAGGCCGAGAGCGGCGGCTTCTACGCCCTGCAGCGGCACCTGTGGGACCGCTACGCCAGCACGTTCTCGACCCAGCCGCGCATCCTCGCCGTCGGGCCGGCCGCGCTCGCGAGCGATTTCGGCGCCATCGGCTCGTCGAAGGTGGAGTCGACCGGCCTGACCAAGGTCGACTGCTGGGCGGGCCGCGGCGGCCTCGGCAGCCGCCTCGCGCAGCACCACAACCTCGTCGGCATCGTCTTCGGCGGCTCCTTCATCGACGTGGACCTCGACGACCGCAAGGTCGCCGATGCCTTCTTCCAGAAGCGCTACCACGTCCGCATGGTGCTCAAGGACAAGGAGGCCACCACCAAGTACCGCTACGATCCGGCGCTGCAGACCGGCGGCACCCTCGGAGTGAACCTGACGAAGCTGAAGGACAAGCTCTTCTTCTTCAACTACCGCTCGGTCGACTGGCCGACGGCGCAGCGGCTGGCGCTGCACCAGGACGTGATCCTCCCGCACTACCTCAAGCAGTTCAACGACGAGACCATCGAGACCAAGGAGTTCTCGCACTGTGGCGAGCCGTGCATGGCCGCCTGCAAGAAGATGCGCGGCCCGTACAAGAAGGACTACGAGCCCTACGAGACGATGGGTCCGAACCTCGGCATCTTCGACCAGCGCGCCGCCGAGCAGGTGGTCGGCTACGCCGACGCGATGGGCTTCGACTCGATCCAGGTGGGCGGCGTGCTGTCGTGGCTCTTCGAGCTGCTCGACGACGGTCTCGTCGACGGCAACGAGCTCGGCCTGGCCCAGACGCCGGTCTTCAAGCCCGAGGGCTTCCGCGTGGTCGAGGACTCGCGGCACAACGCGGCGCTCGCCTGCGAGCTGCTGCGCGCCATCGTCGAGCACCGCGCCGACCTCGACTTCCGCCAGGGCGCCCGCGAGGTCGCCCGCCGCCTCGGGCAGCGCACCGGCATGACCCGCCAGATCCTCGACCGGCTCGTCGTCAACTGCGCGAGCGAGCGCGGCTGGATGGTGCCGAACCAGTACTGGGTGCCGGGGATGTTCTCGCCCATGCCGGTGATGGGCAAGTACTACGAGTACTACGGCGACGACTTCTCGCCGCCGCGCGCCCTCGGCCGCGCCCACGCCGAGCGCATGGTGCAGGAGCTCGTGCTCGACAACTTCGGCTGCTGCCGCTTCCACCGCGACTGGGCCGAGGAGCTGGTCCCCGAGATGTTCCGCGAGTTCTGGGGCGTCGACGTCGACCTGCGCGCCCACCACCTCGCCCTCGCCCGCCGCATCAACGCCCGCAACGCCGCGGCCTTCTGGGAGTCGAGCCGCGTCGTCGCGCTCGTCCACACCTACCTCAAGCGCAAGGCCGAGGAGGGCACGAAGCGGCCGGAGCTCGATGAGTGGCTCGCCCGCTTCGAGCAGGACCCGTGGCAGGCGGGGCGCGACTACTGGTACGAGATCCGCCAGGGGCTCGACGAGGCGCTGGCGGAGAAGTACTAGCGCCCCGGCTGCCAGTGAGGGTTAGGTGCGCGCGGCCTCCCCCTCACATACGCAGCAACGCGGCCAGCCGTCCCATCGCCTGCTCGCGGATCTCGGGGCTCGCCCCGCTCGCCGCCGGGTCGAGGTACACCCGCGGCCCGGCCGCCGTGCGCGCCGCGCGTGCACCGCCCTGATCCCCGAAGGTTGGCGCGCGCTCAGGGCTGACTACCGAGCGCGGTGCCGAGCGTGACGTCCATCCGGCTACGCGCGAGGCCCATGAGGCTGTCGAGCTCGCCCGGGTCGAGCCGCAGCCGCGCGCCCAGGATCCGCCGCGTCTCCGCCAGCAGCACGGTGCGGGCGTGCCCGATCCAGCGCGCGACGGTGGCGCGGTGGGTGTGGTGCAGGAGGCCGATCTGCTGGATGTTGAGCCCGTGCACGAAGCGCTGGCGCAGGACGTTGCGCTCGCGGCTCGAGAGCGTGGCGAGCGCCGCCTGGAACGCGGCGCTGAGCTCCGGTGCGTAGCGCGCCTTGAGGTAGCCGAGCTCGGGGTCGCCGCCGGCGGCGCGCTGCTCGAGCTCGGCGTCCGGCTGCGGCTCGCCGTGGGTCTTGCGCCGGCGCCGCAGGTTCACGGCCTGACGCGTGGCCGTGAGTCGGACCCAGGGCAGCAGCGGCACGCGGCCCGAGTAAGCCGCGATGCGCGCCCCACCCTCGCCGGTGGCGAAGAGGCGCACGCGCACCGCCTGCAGGACCTCGTCGGCGAGCGCGCCCGTGACGCCCGCCCGCGCCAGCGCGGACGCGACGCCGGGCAGGATGCGCCGCTCGAAGGCCGCGAGGGCGGCCGGATCCCCCGCGGCGCAGCCGCACGCGAGGTAGAGGTCGGCCGTGTGCCACGACCGCAGCGCCGCGAGCACGTCCGGCTGCTCCCCCAGCCGCTCGCCGAGGTGGCGCACGAACTCGGCCGGCGCGACCGCGAGGCCCGGCCAGGCCGCGCGCGCCGCGGCGATCAGCTCGGCGAGCCGCGCCTCGAGCGCCTCCCGCGCGACCGCGGCCGCCGCGGGAACGTGAGCGCGCAGCACCTCCGCGAGCCCCCCCGACCGAGCGCGGGACGCCATCGCGCTCATTGTGGATGACGCGCGGG
>DASXVK010000353.1:0-5944 GCA_036504295.1 Polyangia bacterium | reverse complement strand
ACGAGCGCCAATCTTGAGCCGGGCGGTCCCCGGCGCGGAGCAGCACCCTCGTGCCCGTGCCCCTGCCCGTGCCCCTGCCCGCTTCCGTCGTCCCTGGTACTGAGCGATCAGCGCGGGCCGCACGCGAGCCTCGCTCCACCTTGACCCCCCGGGCCCACAGGCGTAGCCTCGATCCTCGTGAGCTGCCGGTTGGTGCCGCCGCGGGTCGGACGCGCGCTCTGCCACGCCGCGTTCCTGGCACTCGCCCTCCTGGTGGCGGCTCCCGCCCGCGCCGGCAAGCCGGACCCGCGCGAGATCGTCAGGTTGGTCGAGGCCATCCGCAGCGGCAGCATGGCCGAGCGGAACCGTGCGGCCGAGCGCCTGCGGCACTTGCAGGACCCGACCGCGCGCCGACTCCTCGAGGACATGCTCGGCGCGCACGGGTCCGAGACGCGAGCCAACGCCGCCTGGGCGCTCGGCATCACCCGCGACCGGGCGGCCACGGCCGCGCTCCTGCGAGCGCTGGCCGACGAGAGCGCCGAGGTGCGGCGCAGCGCGGCCCAAGCAGTCGGGGAGCTCGGCGGGACGCGCACCATCGAGCCGCTTGGCCGGCTCCTCGACGACCCGGATCGGTACGTCCGAGCGACGGCGCTCAAGGCGCTCGCGCGGACCGCCGACAGCCGCGCCCTCCCGCCGCTGCTGCGAGCCCTGCGCAGCCACGATCTCGAGCTCCGCCTGGTCGCCGCGACTGCGCTGGGCCGGCGGCCGGAGGTGCGGGTGCGCCAGGCCCTGCGCGACCGCCTCCGCGGGGACCCGAGCTCGGCCGTCCGGTTCGTGATCGCCCGAGCCCTGGCCGAAGCGGCCGACAAGGCGGGCTTCGTCTACCTCGGGCGCGCACTCGGGGCCGACAGCGACCGCGCCGTACGGCGCCAGGCGGCCACGCTGCTGGCGCTCGCCCGCGACCCCGAGTCTGCCGCCGCCCTGCGCCGCGCGCTCGCCGATGAGGACGAGGAGGTGCGCACGCTGGCGAGCGCGGCGCTCGCCCGGCGGGCCGAACGCGACCAGGCGGCTGGCCAGCGCAGCAAACCTTGATTTCACGGGCAGGGTTGGATTACACTATGGACCGACCGGAGCCCACGCGGGCGTCCGTCGCGAGAGGACCGTCTCAGGACCTGCTCACCGGGCGTGAGACCCGTCGTCGGGGCTCCAGCAAGGTCACATCGTGGCAAAACAAAGCCTGCTGCTCGTTGATGGAGACCCGAAGAGCCTGAGGGTTCTCGAGGTCAGCCTCAAGAAAGCCGGCTTCGTCGTGACCACCGCGGTCAATGGCCTCGACGCGTTCGGCAAGGTGGAGACCGCGGCGCCCGACCTCATCCTCTCCGATACGCGCATGCCGGAGATGGACGGCTTCGAGCTCTGCCGCCGGCTCAAGCAGAACCCGGACTGGGCCCCGATCCCGTTCATCTTCCTGACCGGGCAGAAGTCCATCGAGGACAAGATCCGGGGCCTCGAGCTCGGGGTCGAGGACTACCTCACCAAGCCCATCTACATCAAGGAGATCATCACCCGCGTCAAGATCCTCCTCCAGAAGCGGGCGCGCGACCAGCTCCAGCAGCCCGGCGAACGGCGCGAGCAGCGCACCAAGTTCGCCGGCCACCTGAGCGACATGGCGGTCGTGGACCTCATCCAGACCATCGAGATCAGTCGCAAATCGGGGGTCATTCACTTCCGGTCGGAGGACGGCAAGCGCGGCGACATCTACTTCCGCAACGGCAAGGTGATCGACGCCGAGATGGGCCGCTTGCAAGGCGAGGCCGCGGTCTATCGGCTGCTGCTCTGGGCCGAAGGGGAGTTCGAGGTCGAGTTCAAGGGCATTCGCCGCAACGACGTGGTCGAGCTCTCGAGCCAGGCGCTGCTCATGGAGGGCATGCGGCGCGTGGACGAGTGGGGCCGCATGCTCGAGCAGCTCCCCCCGCTCGACACGGTCTTCGAGGTCGACTACCACGAGCTGGCCGAACGTCTGAGCGAGATTCCCGACGAGGTCAACGGCATCCTGCGGCTGTTCGACGGGCGCCGCGATCTGGTGCAGGTCGTAGACGACTCTGAATTCAGTGATCTCGAGACGTTGAACCTCATTGGCAAGCTGTATTTCGAGGGGCTCATCTTCGACGCTCGATCGCGAACCGCCACCGGCGCGGCCCAGGAGACCGTGCCGAGCGAAGAGGTCGAGAGCTGGCTGGCCGACGAGCTGACCAGCCCGCGGACCGGCGTCACGAACCCCGGCAGCGGCCCGCCGCTCGCCGCCAGCATGGCGGCCGAGGGTGCAGAGGCAGAAGCGATCGCGCCCGGGGCGGGCGCCACGCCCAGCCACCCGGCGCCACCGCCCGAACCGGCGGCGGCCCGCGATCGCGGTCGCGACGAGCCAGCCGACCTCGGCGGCGCACCCGCACCGAGCCCCGGGGCCGCGGGCGCGCGGGCGGAGCGTACCGAGACGGAGACGGCCGATACTGACCCATGGTCAGAACCTGACCCCTCTCTGCCTCCCCGTCGCACCACCCTGCGCAACATCGCGCTCCCGCCGAACCACCGCACCCCGGCGCCTGGCGTCGTCCCCGCCGATCCGCTGATGTCGCGGCTGCCGCCGCCCGAGCCGATCGTCCCTCTGGTCGAGCCGCCGCTCCCGCTGGTCCCGCTCCCGGCGTCGTCACCCGCCGAGGCCATGGCGGCCCCGCCTCCGCTCGGGAACGCCTCCCTCGAGGAGCTCGCGGCGGAGCTCGCGGACATGCCCGTCAGCGCCGTCATGACGCCCGTGTGCGCGGCTGTGGCCGCGCCGCCCGTGACCGGACCCGCGCCGGCTCCGAGCGCACTCGCAGGGTATCCGGCTGCCGCCGCGCCGGGGACTCACGCCGACTCCGCGCCGACCGAGATTTCCCGTGAAATCGCGGCTATGGCTGCTGATGCAGCCGGCCACAGCACCGCCGAGCCGCCCGCACCCGGGTCTCGCGAGGTGGGCCTCGCGCCCGCGGCCACGGCCGGCGTGCCCGCCGATCTCGACGGCGAGCCGATCGTCATGCTGACCCAGCCGCGCGTCGCCGCGCCCGAGCACCCGGAGCCCGAGCTCGGGGCGCCGCCCGCGCCGGTCGCGCTGCCCCGCCTCCAGGTGACGCTGCCCGCGCCGGCGCCGGTCGCGCACGATACGCCCGTGCCCGCCCTGCTCGAGCCCGCGATCGAGCGCGCGCTCGGTCTCAACGCCGCGCCCGCGCCCGCGCCGCTCGCGCCCGACCGAGTCGACCCGCAGGACGCGGTGCCGACGCTGCTCCCCCCGCTGACGCCCATCGACTGCTCGGGGCTCCCGAGCTCGGTGCAACCGGAACGCCGCGAGCTGGTCGCTCCGCCGCGGGGCGAGGAAGGACTGGATCCGGCTCGCGACAGCCGGTCCGTGTCCGGCGTCTTCTCGGTCGCGCCGACCCCCCCACCCAGGATACCGGACGAACCGCCAGTGGTCGCACCAGACGCCATCGCATCCGACGACATTCTCGAATACCGCTCCCGCCCGAGCCGCCGCTTCCTCTTCGTCGGGGGCCTCGCGGCCGCGGCGATGCTGGTCGGCGGCATCCTCATGCTCATGCTGGGCGGTCGACCCTCCAAGCCAGCCGCCGCCAGCCCCCCGATCGCGGGGATAAGCGCGCGGGACGCCGCCCCGGTCCCGCCCGCGTCGGCCCCGGAGGCGCGGCCCGCGGTCACGCCGAGCAGCGCGCCCATCGCCGCGGTCGGCGGCCACGACGCCGCGGCCGCGGCCCTGGCGCCCGCCGACGCGGCCCGGCCCGTCGCGCCCATCGCGGTCGCGCCCGCCGACGCAGGCCGCCCGGCGCCGCCCGTCGCGGCCGCGACCGACGCCGCCAGCGCCGTCGCCGCGGGCAACCCGACGGACTACCCGACGGACTACCCGACGGTACTCGCCGAGGCGCGCAAGCTCTCGCGCAAGGGCAAACGTGCCGCGGCGATCGCCAAGTACGAGCAAGCGCTGACGCTGAACCCAAAGGGTGACGGCGCCATGGCGGCGCTCGCCAACATCTACATGGACCAGGGCTCGAACGGCAAGGCGCTCGACTGGGCACACAAGACCGTGCAGGCGAATCCCCGCAACGCCGACGGCTACCTCGTCCTCGGCACCGTCCACCAGCTCAACGGCAAGAAGGCCGAGGCCCGCGCCGCCTTCAAGCGCTACCTCGAGATCTCCCCGCGCGGCAAGCAGGCCGAAGAGGTCCGCCTCTTCCTGCAGCAGTGACCGCCGCCGTTGCGTCCCCGCCCGAAGACTGCTAGCTCAAGCACGTATGCGCGTCCTCGGCATCGAGAGCTCCTGTGATGAGACCGCCGCGGCGGTGGTCGAGGACGGCCGCCGCGTGCTCGCCGACGTGGTGGCCACCCAGATTGCCATCCACAAGCCCTACGGCGGGGTCGTGCCGGAGATCGCCTCCCGGCACCACGTCCTGAACCTCGTCCCGGTCCTGCGCGAGGCCCTCGCGGAAGCGGGTGGCAGCCTGGCCAGCATCGACGCCGTCGCCGTGACCCGCGGCCCGGGACTGGCCGGCGCGCTCCTGTGCGGGGTGCAGATGGCGAAGGCGATCGCCTTCGCCCGCGGACTGCCCCTGTGCGGCGTCAACCACCTCGAGGCCCACCTGGCGGCGGCGTTCCTCGACGACGGTGACGGCCGGGGAGCGCCCCCGTTCCCGCACCTCGCGGTGCTCGTGTCGGGCGGGCACACCGCCCTGATCGCCGCGACGGACTTCGGCCACTACCGCCTGCTCGGTGCCACCCGCGACGACGCCGCCGGCGAGTGCTTCGACAAGGTGGCGAAGATGCTCGGGCTCGGCTACCCCGGCGGCATCGTCATCGAGCGTCTGGCCCGGGACGGCAATCCCAAGGCGGTGCGGTTCCCGCGCGCGCTGCCGCGCCGGGACGACCTCGATTTCAGCTTCTCGGGCCTGAAGACGTCCGTCGGCAATCATCTCGCCCGCCACGGCCGGCCCGAAGGCCTCGGCCTCGCCGACCTGTGCGCGTCGTTTCAGCAGGCCGTGGTCGACGTCCTCGTCCGCAAGGCCCGGGTCGCGCTGCGACAGACCGGGCTGCGCGCGATCGTCCTCGCCGGCGGGGTGGCCGCGAACGGCCGCCTGCGGGAGGGGCTGCGGGAGATGGCCGCCGAGGAGGGGGTGCCCCTGTACGTCCCGCCGCCGCGACGGTGCACGGACAACGCCGCGATGGTCGCCGCCGCCGGCTACCACCGGCTCGTTCGTGGCGAGCGCGCCGGTCTCGACCTCAACGCGACCGCCAGCCTGCCGCTCGACGCATGAGCGACGTCGGGGCGGAGGTGCGGGGGCTGCTGGGGAAATACGGCCTCCGGCCAAAACATGGTTTGGGGCAGAATTTCCTCGTCGGGAGTAGGGTATTTGATCAGATTCTGGCCGCCATCGCTCTTTTGCCCGAAGACTGGGTGGTCGAAGTCGGCGCCGGGCTAGGAACCCTTACAAAGCGCATACTTACGGCGGTGCCCGACGGACGCGTCGTGGCCCTCGAACGCGACGCCGCCATGCACCAGGTGCTGGGGACCGAGCTCGCGGGCTACGCCAACCTGGAGCTGTGGCTCGGCGACGCGGTCGAGTTCGACCTGGCGGCCGTGGCCGCGCGCGCCGGCCGCCCGATCATCGTGGCCGGGAACCTGCCGTACCAGATCTCGAGCCCGATGCTGCGGCGGCTCGAAGAGGGCTGGCGCTTCATCCGGCGCGCCGTCTTCATGCTTCAGCGCGAGGTCGCGGCGCGGCTCGTGGCCGCCGCCGGCAGCGACGACTACGGCAGCCTCTCGGTCATGCTGCCGCTGCACTATGACGTGCGCCTGGTCACGCGCGTCGGCCGCACCGCGTTCATCCCGTCGCCCAAGGTCGAGTCGGCGGTGGTGCTGCTCGAGGCG
>DASXVK010000352.1:0-23621 GCA_036504295.1 Polyangia bacterium | reverse complement strand
ACCGTGCCGCTGATCTCGTGGCCGAGCGTGAGGGGCGGCGCCTTCTTGGTCTTGACCCCGCCGTAGAGGAAGGAGAGGTCCGTGTGGCACAGGCCGCACCCGGCGACCGCGACGAGCACGTCGGCGGGGCCGACGGCGGGGCAGGGCAGCTCGCGGCGCACGAGCGGCGCCTCGGGGGCGTCCATCTGCCAGGCGACGATCGAGGACGGGAGGGTCATGCGGGCTCCTTCAGCAGAAAGGCAACACGGAGACACGGCGCGGCCCCGGGCCGCAACCGACCCATGTCGCGCAATTCCGTCGCGAGGCGATGATCGCGAGGGGGATGCGTGGGCATGTGGTCCAGGACCGTCGCGCTGCGACGGTTTCGCGGGCGATGGGTCGGAGGGCGCGGCCCTCGGGCCCCGCCCACCCGCGGCCGGCTTTCGGCTTGCTCAACCTTCGGCCTCCGGGGGTGCTCCTATGGTTCGACGGAGCCGTGCGAGAATCTCTCCGCGCCGCGAAGAAAGTGGCGGCTAGTAGTACGGAGGCGCGGAGGGCCACGGAGGATCTCTTGGTGGTCGTGCTGACCACGATGCCTGCTGCTCCGGCTCCTCCAAACAAACACGCCGCGACCTCCGTGTCCCCGTGTCTCCGTGTTGCATTCAGACGAGGCGTGCGCGCGGCTCGCCTCAGGCGTTCGTGTAGCGCGGGGGCCGCTTCTCGAGGAACGCCGCGAGGCCCTCGTTCGCGTCGTGCGTGTCCATGAGGCCGTCGAGGTAGAGGCGCTCGAGGGCGGGCAGCTCCTCGCGCAGCGCCCGGTAGAGCCCCTGCCGCGCCGCGCGGACCGCGTAGCGCAGCGACGAGGCGCTCTTCGGGCCGAGCTCCCGGGTGGCCCAGGCCGTGGCCGCGGCGACCGGGTCGTCGGCGAGCTCGTCGACGAGGCCGAGCGCGAAGGCGTCGGGCGCCGCGACGGTGCGGCCGCTGAGGATGAGGTCGTCGGCGCCGCCCTGCCCCAGGCGGAACGGCAGCAGCACCGCGGCCACCGGCGGCACCACGCCGAGCTGGATCTCCGGCTGGCCGAGGAGCGCCGCCGGGTGCGCGATGACCCGGTTGCAGAACGCCGCGAGCTCGAGGCCGCCGCCGAGGCAGCGGCCGCGCACGGCCGCGATGGTCGGCACGGCGAGGTTCGCGAGCCGGATGAAGAGCCCGTGGAACGCGGCGAGCATCGCCGGCGCGCGCTCCTTCACGTGCTCCGCCACGCTGGCGCCGAAGCTGAAGTGGTCGCCGGCGCCGGTGAAGCAGAGCGCCTTGAGGCCGGGGCGGGCGCGGGCGGCGTCGAGCAGCCGCGCGAGGTCCGCCATCATCGCGGCGTCGAGGACGTTGCCCTTGGGCGCCTCGAGCGTGACGAGCAGGCCCGCGCCGTCGAGGAACTCGTCCGTTCGGATCTTGGCGTCGCGCATGTCACTGGGGCTCGCTGGCGTACTGCGGCGAGATCTCGCGCACCAGCTCCTCGGTCCACGGCCGGCCCTCGGCCAGCAGCTGCCGCAGGCGCACGAAGTCCACCTCGCGCCGGTCCTTGGGGCCGAAGTTGAAGGCCTGGAAGCCCGCGCGGCCCTCCGTCATCATGTTGAGGCCGAGCCACTCGCGGTTGCTCTCGGCGTTGCGCTGCCAGTGCGCGAGCTTGTGCTTGCGCAGGCTCGCGACGGTCTTGATGGTGCAGTTCGGGAACGTCAGGAGGAGCTTCGCGCACAGCGTCTCGACCGCCGCGTCGAGCCGCGCGAGATCGACGGTGCCCGCCTTGAGCCGCGCCTTGCCCTGCGCGAGCTCGTCGCCGGTCTTGGGGCCGCCGAGCACGACCCGGCCGTAGGCGTCGAGGTAGCGGTCGGTCACGACCAGCGGGTTCGGCACGAACTGCCCGTCGACGACGAGGGCGGGGGCGATCTCGTTGACGATGCCGAGGCGGAGCGCCTGGTGCGCCGACCACGGCTCGCACAGCGTGCAGCCCACCATCGCCTGCTCGATGCCGACGAAGAGCGGCAGGAAGTCCGTCGAGCCGCCGTCGGGCGCCGAGCCGTGCTTCGGGCCGGCCTGCCCGAACCGGGCCAGGTCCTGCGCGACCGAGAAGTCGCAGGCCATGCCGATCTCCTGGCCGCCGCCCACGCGCATGCCGTTCACGCGACACACGACCGGCTTGTCGACCGTGAGGATGGTCGTGACCATGTCGTTGAAGAGCCGCATGTACTGCTTGTACTCGGTCGGGTTGCCCGCGTAGTACTCGGCGTACTCCTTCGTGTTGCCGCCGGTGCAGAAGGCCGTGTCCCCGGCGCCGGTGAAGACGATCGCGTTCACGCTGCGGTCGTTGCTGGCCTGGCGGAACGCGAGGATCACCGACTTCACCATGTCGGTCGTGTAGGAGTTGTACTGGCGCGGGTTGTCGAGCCAGATCCAGGCGTTGTGGACGCCCGGGGCCTCGGCGCCGGCCGGGGTGCGCGCGGTCCTGAGCTCGTAGCGGACGCCGCTCAGCGCGGCGTGCTCGAGGAGGTCGTGGTTCACCAGCATGGTCTCTCCGTCGGTGTGGGCGGTGCCCGTCAGGTGTGGGCGAGGTACTCCGGGATGTCGTCGGCCGTGCGGACGCCGGACTTGATCTCCTGGGTCACGATCATCGAGGTGAAGAAGATGTTCACGTCGACGTCGACGTTCTTGAACATGGCGCCGATCTGGACGATGCGGCCGTTGATGTACTCGATCTCCGTCCGCATCCCCCGCTCGAGATCGACCCACATCGACGGCAGGTGGTCGCCGCCCGCGTTGAGGTAGCGCAGGCACGCCTCCATCGGGCTCTCGCCGTAGTAGTAGCCCACCGCCGACGCCACCGAGAGGCCCTCGCGGATGAGCAGGTGGGCGAGGTTGCGCGTGTGGGGCAGGCTCATCGCCTGCCGCATCGTGATGCCGGAGCTGGCGCACAGGGCGTTGAGCGCCGAGTTGAGGATGGTCTTGTAGAAGACCTCCTTCTTGATCTCGTGGCTCGACACCACCTTGGTCTTGAGCCCCGCCCGCGTCATCATGTCGGCGAGCTCGGCGAGGGGGACGTGGCCGCCGTTGAGCGGCCCGATGTAGTTCGGCGGGTTGAACCAGTGCATCGTGACGTGGCCGTCGACGGGGTTCACGCCGCCGGCGAAGTTCACGATGCCGCGGCACACGTCCTCCGCCGGGAAGACGGCGGCGATCTCGTCCTCGGGGCCGATGCCGTTCTGGAAGCTCACGATCGGCACGCCCGTGATCACCGTGACGAGCGTCGGCAGCAGCGTCTTGAGCGACCAGGCCTTGGTGCAGATGAAGAGGTAGGCGAGCTGGTAGTCCGCGAGCGCCTCCACCCGTGGCAGCACGATCGGCGCCTGGCGCGAGATCTCCGCCGTGCCGGACACGGTGATGCCGTGCTCCTGCAACTGGGCGTACCGCCGCGCGCCGCACTCGACGAGCACCACCTGGTGACCCGCCTGCGCGAGGTGGGCGGAGAGGATCGAGCCCACCGGACCCGCGCCGATGACGCCAATGAGCTTGCCGTCAGGCATCGCCGTTCTCCTGCTCCCCTGCCTGCCTGCGCCCGCGTGACCGGGGCCCCCGGCCGCTGCCATGCGGGCTCTATCTCGACCTCTGAGGACCTCTGAGGAGACGACCCGTGCTACGACCGGACCTTCTCATACGCTGGTCAGGAGCGCAAGCCTGAAAACAGACCGACCGGCAGTGTGTGCGTATGTAGCTGTTCTGATTGCCCTTGACAGTTTGTGCTGACGAATGGTAGACGTTTTTTCGAGCGAGCGTTCGCTCTCGTATGGGGAGCATATACATGCCCCGCCTCGGTCCCGCCGCCCGCGTCGCCAAGTTCGACCGACGGCTCGATGCGATCCTCGCCGCCGCCGCGCGCGAGTTCGCCGACGCGGGCTACGACCACGCCACGATCCGCGACGTCGCCCGGCGCGCGCGGGTCAGCATCGCGGGCCTCTACTACTACGTCGGCTCCAAAGAGGAGCTGCTGTATCTGATCCAGTTCCACGTCTTCGACTCGCTCGTCAGCCGCTACGTCGCGGACAGCGCCGCGCTCGCCGACCCTCGCGACCGCCTGCGGCTGTTCGTGCGCAACCACCTCGAGCACTTCCTCGGCCACATGGCGGAGCTCATCGTCTGCTCGCGCGAGATTGATCGCCTCCGCGGCGACTTCCGCGCGCGCGTCGAGGCGAAGCAGCGCGAGTACTTCGGCCACCTGGTCCGCGTCTTCGACGAGCTCGCGCCTTTGCGCGCGCCCGGCGCCGTCGAGCCGCGTACGGCGGCGCTGGCGCTCTTCGGCACCATGAACTGGGTGCACACCTGGTACCGGCCGACCACGGGTCCGAGCGCCGCGGCGCTCGCCGAGGACGTCGTGAAGCTCTACCTGCACGGGGTGCTCCCGGCCCCGCGGCCCGCGTGACCATGGTGCGCTACGACCAGGGCGAGCTGAGCCCCGTGGCCGACGAGTGGCCGATCGAGCGGCCGATCAAGCTCGTGGTCAACGACCGCGCGATCGCCACCCTGATCGCCTCCCCGCACCAGCTCACCTTCCTCGTCGCCGGCTTCCTGCGCACCCAGGGGTTCGTGCGCGACGCCGACGATCTGCTGCTCCTGGGCGTGTGCGAGGAGTCGGGCGAGGCGCGCGCCCGGATCCGCGGCGAGGTCCCGGCACGGCTGTCGCCGGTGCTGACCTCGGGGTGCGGCACCGGCATCAGCTTCACCCTCACGGCCGGCCCGGCCCGCCCCGCCCCGCCGGAGACCCGGTTCGCCGCCGACGCGGTGTTCGCCATGATGCGCGAGATGGCGCGGCTCTCCGAGCGCTACGGCCGCCACGGCGGGATCCACTCGGCGGCCGCCAGCGACGGCGCCCGTATCCTGTTTCACGCCGAGGACATCGGGCGGCACAACACCATCGACCGCCTCGCCGGTCAGGCGCTCATCGCCGAGGTGGACCTGGCCGGCTGCCTGCTGCTCACCTCGGGCCGGGTCTCGTCCGAGATGGCCGCCAAGGCGGCGTCGCTCGGCGTGGCGCTGATCGCCTCCCGCACCGCCCCCACCGACATGGCCGTCCGCATCTGCGTGGAGGCGAAGATCGGCCTCCTCGGGTACGTGCGCGGCACCGGCTTCCGCATCGCCGCCTGCCCGGAGCGGGTCGACCTGCCGGCGCAAAGGATCGCGATATGAGGTTCGCCGAGACCGGATTCAATCTGGAAGTCGACCTGTCCACCGGCAACGTCGAGAAGGTGGAGACCGACCCGAGATTGACCGCGCTGCACCTGGGCGGGCTGGGCACCAACGCCCGGCTGCTGTGGGATCGGGTGCCGCCCGAGGTCGCGCCCTTCTCGGCGGACAACCTGCTGATCTTCAGCGCCGGGCTCCTGGTCGGCACGCCGGCGCCGGGGGCCAACCGGACCATCGTCTCGACCGTCTCGCCGCAGACGCTGCTCATGGCGTACTCGATGATGGGCGGCTTCTGGGCGCCCGAGCTGAAGCACGCCGGCTACGACAAGGTCGTCATCCGCGGCCAGTCGCCCCGGCTGGTCTACCTGTGGATCCACAACGACCGGGTCGAGATCCGGGACGCCACGCACCTGCACGGCAAGGGCGCGGGCGAGACCGCCGAGCTCATCCGCGCGGAGCTGCACGAGCCCAAGGCCCAGGTGGCCGCGATCGGCCTCGCGGGCGAGAACCGGGTCTTCTTCGCCTCCATCGAGCACGGCCGCTCCAGCGCCAGCCGGCTCGGCATCGGCGCCGTCATGGGCGACAAGGGCCTCAAGGCGATCGTCGTCCGCGGGACCAAGGACGTCAACGTCGCCCGCCCCGCCGAGCTCATGGAGCACTGCAACGCGGTGCTGCGGTACATCGGCGTCCGGGACCAGCACCCGATCCCGGGCGTGATGCCCATCCTGGCCGGCCTCGGCTCGCCGCAGGAGATGAAGGTCGTCGACGAGGCGTGGCACACGACCAACTTCATGTGGGGCAACTCCCGCACCCGCCGGAAGGACTTCTGGTCGAAGGAGATCGAGGAGCAGTGGCGGGGCTCCCAGGAGCGCGCCCGCCGCCGCCTGGTGAGCTGCCACAACTGCCCCATGAAGTGCGGCGCCATCATCTCCGTCCCGGGCGTCTCGACCTACATGATGAAGTGCTTCTCCAAGCTGACCTACACCATGGCCGCGTACTCGGACCTGGATTTCGGGTTCCGCATCGCCCAGCGCGCCACGGAGTACGGCATCGACGCGTTCTCGGGCCCGCAGATCATGGCCTTCGGGCTCGAGCTGCACGAGGCCGGCATCCTGACCGCCGAGGACATGGCCGGCATGCCCCAGGACACCGAAGGGAAGTTCTACTGGCTGCTCGACCGGATCGTGCGCCGCGAGGGCATCGGCGACGTCCTGGCCGACGGCACCTACTGGGCGGCCCGGCGCATCGGCAAGGGCGCGGAGGCGTACGCGCACAACAACATCAAGAAGCACGAGCAGCTCCCGCTCAAGCTGGGGATGCTCAACCCCGTCTACTACCTCATGTACTCGACGGGCGAGAAGGCGAACATCACCCAGATCGAGGGCCAGTTCCCGCAGTCGCCCTTCCCGACGAAGGAGGAGCGCGAGGAGTTCGTCAAGGACTGGGTCCAGGTCCCCGACGAGAAGTTCAAGCAGTACCTGCTGGACTGGGAGCCGCGCGGCGAGCGCTCGAACCCGTACTACCCGACCGTCCAGATGTCCTGCGAGATCGTCGACTGGCAGGAGCGGATGCACTACATCGACGACGCGCTCGGCATGTGCGCCGGCCTGTCGTCGTTCCCGCTGAAGCCGCCGTATCACATCCACAACTACCCGGCCATCATCTCGGCGGCGACCGGCATCGCGATCGACGAGGCCGCGCTCACGCAGGCCGCGCGGCGCAACCGGACCCTGGTGCGGGCCTTCAACAACCGTCGCGGGTTGACGCGCGCGGACGAGCGGCCGCCGGAGAACCACTGGAAGAAGCGGTTCCCCGAGCTCGAGGCCCAGCTCCTCGACGCCTACTACGAGCTCAAGGGGTGGAACCGCGACGGGGTCCCGACCCGGGAGACGCTGACCGGGCTGGGCCTGGGCGCCGTCGCCGAGGACCTCACCGCGCGGGGCGTGCTGTCATGACGGCGCCGATGAAGACGCGGACCGTGAAGACCATCAGGGTCGACGTCGACAAGTGCAACGGCTGCCGGGCCTGCGAGCTCATCTGCTCCTCCTTCCACGCCACGCCGCGCTACAGCAGCACGAACCCCGAGCGGTCGCGCATCCGGGTGATCCACGAGCCGCTGCGGAACCTCTTCGTGCCCGTGTACGCGGGCGAGTACGCGGCCGCCGAGTGCGCCGGCCGCAACACCTACACCATCGACGGCAAGGCGTACGACGAGTGCGCCTTCTGCCGGGCGTCGTGCCCGTCGCGCACGCTGTTCACGGAGCCCGACTCCGGCCTGCCGCTGAAGTGCGACATGTGCGAGAGCGATCCGCCGCTCGTGCAGCCGATGTGCGTCCAGTGGTGCCTGGCCGACGCGCTCATCTACGAGGAGCGCGTAGTGGCGGTCGTGGAGGAGGTCGCCACCAGGCAGGAGCTCGACACCGGGCTCGAGGCGCTGGCGAACAAGCACGGCCTGCGGAAGATGCTGGACGCCGTCGCCCGCCTGTCGAGGAAGGGCTAGCCGTGGAGCCCGTCGCCCCGTTCCCGGAGACGATCGACGAGATCCGCGCGGCCGGCGGCGCGGCCTTCAAGTACTGCTATCAGTGCGGGAAGTGCGACGTCGTGTGCCCGTGGAATCGGGTGCGGAAGTTCAGCATCCGCAAGCTCATCCGCGAGGCGACCTTCGGCCTGACCGCGATCGAGAGCGAGGACATCTGGCGGTGCACGACCTGCGGCCACTGCCCGCAGCAGTGCCCCCGGGGGGTGCAGCAGATCGAGCTCGGGGTGTCGCTGCGCCGGATCGCGGCGAAGTACGATGTGTTCCCCGCGGCGGCCCGCTCGGCCCGCACCGCCGGCGCGAGCCTGCGCGCCGACGGCAATCCGCTGGGCCAGGAGCGCGCGCGCCGGGCCGACTGGGCCAGGGAGCTCGGCGTCCGTCCCTACACCGAGGGCATGGAGGTCCTGTACTTCGTCGGCTGCTACCTGAGCTACGACCCGCGGCTGCGGAAGGTGGCCGCGGCCACCGCCCGCCTCCTCGACCGGGCCGGGGTGGACTTCGGCATCCTCGGCGAGCAGGAGAGCTGCTGCGGGGAGAGCATCCGCAAGACCGGCGCCGAGGGGGTCTTCCGCACCCTGGCGAAGGAGAACATCAAGACCTTCATCGAGCACGGGGTGAAGCGGATCCTCGTCTCGTCGCCGCACTGCTATCACACGCTCAAGAACGAGTACCCCGACTTCATGGTGCACTTCGAGGTCGTGCACAGCGCCCAGCTCCTCCACGACCTCGTGCGGGCGGGCCGGCTCGCGATCAGGCGGCCGTACCCGCAGCGGGTGACGTTCCACGACCCGTGCTACCTCGGGCGGCACAACGGCGTGTTCGACGAGCCGCGTGAGCTCCTCACGGCCATCCCCGGCCTGGAGCTCCGCGAGATGGCGAGCGCGCGGCGCGACAGCCTGTGCTGCGGCGGGGGCGGCGGGCGGATCTGGATGGACACGCCCCGGGGCGAGCGCCTCTCGGACGTGCGGCTGGCGCAGGCGGCCGACGTCGGGGCCCAGGTGCTCGCGACCGCCTGTCCCTACTGCATCACGATGTTCGAGGACAGCCGGCTCAGCCGCGCGGACGAGGACGCGATCGCGATCAAGGATCTCACCGAGATCCTGCAGGACGTGACGTGATGACCGTGCCTGACCAGCAGCGCGGCGACGTCATGGTGGTCGGCGGCGGGATCAGCGGCATCCAGGCCGCCCTCGACCTCGCCACCGCGGGCTACAAGGTCTTCCTCGTCGAGAAGTCGCCCACCATCGGCGGCAAGATGGCGCAGCTCGACAAGACCTTCCCCACCAACGACTGCTCGATGTGCATCGAGTCGCCCAAGTTCATCGAGTGCGACCGCCACCCGAACATCGAGATCCTGACCTACACCGAGGTCGAGCGGGTGGAGGGGGAGGCGGGGGACTTCACGGTGACCCTCGTCCGGAAGCCGCGCTACATCGACGAGGAGCGGTGCAGCGGCTGCACCACGTGCGTCGGGTACTGCCCCGTCCAGATCCCCGACCCGTTCAACCAGGAGCTCTCGCGCAGCAAGGCCGTCCACATCTACTTCGCCCAGGCCATCCCGCTCGTCCCCTACATCGACGAGACCTGCCTCTACCTGAAGGAGAAGAAGTGCCGCATCTGCGTGTCGGTCTGTAAGAAGGACGCCATCGACTTCAACCAGACCGCGGAGCAGGTGGCGGTCAAGGTCGGGGCGATCATCCTGGCGCCCGGCTACGAGCCCTTCGACCCCCGGCCGCGCAGCGACCACGGCTTCGGGCAGATGCAGAACGTGGTCACCAGCCTCGATTTCGAGCGCCTCCTGTGCGCCACCGGGCCGCACGAGGGCGAGATCCTGCGTCCCTCCGACCAGCGGCACCCGCACCGGATCGCGTGGATCCACTGCGTGGGCTCGCGGCAGGTGCTCCCGGGCGGCCACAGCTACTGCTCGTCGGTGTGCTGCACGTACATCCAGAAGCAGGTGATCCTGACGAAGGACCACGACGCCGCGGCCGAGTGCACGATCTTCCACCACGACATCCGCTCCTACGGCAAGGACTTCGAGCGCTTCTACGAGCGCGCCGAGAAGCTCCCGGGCGTCCGCTTCATCCGCAGCTCCGTCGCCATCGGCCGGGAGATCGCGGGCACGAAGAACGTCACGATCCGCTACGCCACCGACGACGACGGCGTGCGGGAGGAGGAGTTCGACCTGGTCGTGCTGGGGGTCGGGGTGAGCCCGCCGCGCGGCGCCGAGGCCCTCGGCCGCACCTTCGGCGTGGAGCTCGAGCCGCACGGCTTCTGCCAGACGAGCCCCGTCAACCCCATGCAGACCACCCGGCCGGGGGTGTTCGTCAGCGGCGCGTTCCAGGGGCCGATGGACATCCCGGAGTCGGTCGTGACCGCGAGCGGCGCCGGCGCGCAGTGCGGCGAGCTCCTGGCGGAGCGCCGCGGCGAGCTGGCCCGGGACCGCGTGTACCCGCCCGAGCGCGACGTCGCCGGCGAGGCGCCGCGGGTCGGCGTGTATCTCTGCCACTGCGGCGCCAACATCGGCCGCGTGGTGGACGTGCCGGCGACGGTCGAGTACGCGAAGACGCTGCCCAACGTCGTGCACGCCGAGGAGAGCCTCTTCATCTGCTCCACGGAGGCGGCGCAGCGGCTGGCGACCTCGATCAAGGAGCAGGGCCTCAACCGCGTCGTCGTCGCCGCCTGCACCCCGCGGACGCACGAGCCGCTGTTCCGGGACACCCTGCGCGAGGCGGGCCTCAACCAGTACTTCTTCGACATGGCGAACATCCGCGAGCACTGCTCGTGGGTGCACTGCCGCGAGAAGGAGCAGGCGACCGCGAAGGCCAAGGACATCGTGCGCATGTCCGTGGCGCGGGCGGGCCACCTGGAGCCGCTGCAGGAGTTCAAGCTGCCCGTCGACCGGCGGGCGCTCGTCGTCGGCGGCGGGCTGGCCGGCATGACGGCCGCGCTCAGCATCGCCAACCAGGGCCACGAGGTGTACCTGGTCGAGCAGGAGGCGGAGCTCGGGGGCATGGCGCGGCGGATCTTCCGCACCCTCGAGGGGCTCGACGTGCCGGCGTACCTGGCGGAGCTGGTGCGCCAGGTGTACCGGCACCCCCGGATCCACGTCCACACCGACGCCACCGTCGTGGAGGCGGCCGGCTACGTCGGCAGCTTCGCGACCACGGTGCGCAGCCGCGGGCGGCTCGTCGCGATCGCGCACGGCGCCACGGTCCTCGCCATCGGCGCCGCGGAGCATCGGCCCACCGAGTACCTCCACGGCGCCGATGACCGGGTGATGACCCAGCTCGAGCTGGAGCAGCGGATCGCCGCGGGCGACGCGCGGCTCGACGGCGCCCCGCGCGTGGTGATGATCCAGTGCGTCGGCTGCCGCGAGCCGGACCGGAGCTACTGCGCGCGGATCTGCTGCGGCCAGGCGGTCAAGAACGCCCTGCAGCTCAAGGAGCGGAACCCCCGGACCGAGGTGTACGTCCTCTACCGGGACCTGCGGACCTACGGGTTCCGGGAGGACTACTACCGCGCGGCGGCGGACCGGGACGTGCGCTTCATCCGGTACGCGGCGGACGACAAGCCGCGGGTCGCGGCGGCGGAGGCCGACGGGAGGCCGGTGCTGCGGGTGACCGTACCGGACCCCATCCTCGGCCAGCGGCTCGCCCTCGACGCGGATCTGCTCGCGCTGTCCGTCGCCGTCGTCCCGCGCGCGGAGACGCAGGAGATCGCGCGCCTCTTCAAGGTGACCACGAGCCCGGATGGCTTCCTCCAGGAGGCCCACGCCAAGCTGCGGCCGGTGGACTTCGCGGCGGACGGCGTCTTCCTGTGCGGCGCCGCGCACTATCCCAAGCACCTCGGGGAGGCGGTGGCGCAGGCCTACGGCGCCGCGGGGCGCGCCGTCACGTTGCTGGCGCAAGACGCGGTCACCGCCTCCGGATCGGTGTGCCGGGTGCGCGAGCGCGATTGCGTGTCGTGCGGCGCGTGCATCGCCGCGTGCGCCTATGGCGCCATCGACTTCCACGACACCGCGCAGGGTCGGAAGGCCCGGGTCAACCCCGTGCTCTGCAAGGGCGACGGCCTCTGCCCCACCAAGTGCCCGACGGGGGCCATCTCGCTGCAGCACTACACCGACGACGAGATCATGAGCCAGATCGACGCGGCCGCGGCGGGAGCGAGGTGAGCGTGAGCTCGGAGACCGTCGACTACAAGCCGCGCATGCTCGGCATCATCTGCAACTGGTGCTGCTACGGCGGGGCCGACCTGTGCGGCGTCTCGCGGTTCCAGTACCCCCCGTTCATCCGGCTGGTCCGGGTGATGTGCTCGGCCCGCGTCGACCTCGCGCACGTCTTCCGGGCCTTCGCGCAGGGCCTGGACGCGGTCTTCATCGGCGGCTGTCACCTCAACGACTGCCACTACGTCACCAACGGCAACTACGACGCCCTCGGCATGGTGCAGATGTGCCAGCGGCTGCTGCCGCACATCGGCATCAACCCCGCGCGGCTGCGGCTCGAGTGGGTGTCGGCCGGCGAGGGCATCCGCTTCGCGAACATCATGAACGAGTACGGCGCCCAGGTGCAGCAGCTCGGGCCGCTCGGCAGCAGCGAGGGCCAAGACGCGGCGGCGCTGCAGCTCGGGCTCGCGGCCGCGACGCGGCTCGTGCCCTACATCAAGCTGGTGCAGATGGAGCGCCTGCGCATGCCGGTGCGCACCGAGGCGGCCTACCACGAGTTCTTCGCGAGCGCGGACTTCAACCGGCTGTTCGACGAGCTCATCGTCGACCAGCTCGCGCTCAGCCGGATCCTCCTGCTCCTGGGCGAGGGGGCCATGTCCCAGGGCGCGATCGCGGCGCGGCTGGGCCTGACCCCGGCCACCGTCGCGCGCCACGTGACGCAGTCCGCGCGCCAGGGCCTGGTCCGCTACGACGTGAGCCGCAGGAGCTACGCGCTCACGTGAGGTCGAGAGGCGAGATGGAAGAGGTCGAGCGGATCATCGACAGGTACGAGGGCGAGGCGGGCGCGCTCATCCAGGTGCTGCTCGAGATCCAGCGCACCTGCCACTGGCTGCCCCCGGAGGCGCTCGCGCGCGTCAGCGAGAAGCTGCGGGTCCCGCTGAGCCGGATCCGGCACATCGCGACCTTCTACAAGGCCTTCAGCCTCGTGCCCAAGGGGCGGCACGAGGTCCACGTCTGCATGGGCACCGCCTGCCACGTGCGGGGGGCGTCGCGCATCCTCGACACGCTGCAGGACGAGACCGGCCTCGCGCCGGGCGAGACGGACGCGGACCTGAAGTTCAGCCTGGAGACCGTGAACTGCCTCGGCTGCTGCGCGCTCGGGCCGGTGATGGTCATCGACGGGAAGACGCACGGCAAGCTCTCGCCGGCCGACGCCGCGGAGGCGATCAAGCGCCATGAGTAGGCGCCTCACATCGCCGGCCGAGCTGGAGCAGCTCCGGCAGGGGCTGGCCGCGGGCCGCGAGCCCCAGCGGCCGGGGGTCGCGATCTGCGCGGGCACGGGCTGCCTCGCGTGCGGCGCGAGCGAGGTCATCGCCGCGTTCGCCGCCGCGATCGATAAGGAGGGGCTGACCGGCGAGGTGCAGCTCAGGAGCACGGGCTGTCACGGGTTCTGCGAGAAGGGACCCATCGTCGTCGTCGAGCCCGAGGAGACCTGTTACCTGCAGGTGACGCCGGGCGACGTGCCCGAGATCGCCGCCCGGACGCTGCAGGGGCGGGAGGTCGTCGAGCGCCTGCTCTACGTCGACCCCGCCTCGGGCGGACCGATCGCCCGCGAGCCCGACATCCCCTTCTACCAGCACCAGAAGCGGCTCGTGTTCGGCGCCAACCGGAAGATCGATCCGCAGCGCATCGAGGACTACCTCGCGATCGGCGGGTACCGCGCCCTGGGCAAGGCGCTCTTCGAGCTCACGCCCGACGAGGTCATCGCGGAGGTGAAGGCGGCGCAGCTGCGGGGGCGCGGCGGGGCCGGGTTCCCGACCGGGGTGAAGTGGGAGGCGGCGCGGCGGGCGCCGGGCGAGGCGAAGGTCGTCGTCGTCAACTGCGACGAGGGCGACCCGGGCGCCTACATGGACCGGTCGGTCATGGAGGGCAACCCGCACAGCGTGCTCGAGGGCCTGATCATCGGCGCCTACGCCATCGGCGCGCACGAAGGGTACGTCTACGTGCGCCAGGAGTATCCCCTGGCGGTGCAGAACGTCGGCCTCGCCATCGCGCAGGCCGAGGCGCATGGCCTGCTCGGCCGGGACATCCTCGGCTCCGGCTTCGATTTCACGGTGAAGGTGCACCGCGGGGCGGGCGCGTTCGTGTGCGGCGAGGAGACGGCGCTGCTCATGTCGCTGGAGGGCCGGGCGGGCGAGCCGCGGCCCCGGCCGCCGTATCCGGCCGTGAGGGGGCTCTGGGACCAGCCCACCAACATCAACAACGTCGAGACGTGGGCCAACGTCCCGCTGATCGTCAACCAGGGCGCGGCGGCGTTCGCCGCCATCGGCACCGCGGGCAGCAAGGGCACGAAGATCTTCTCGCTCGTCGGCAAGATCGCGAACACCGGTCTCGTGGAGGTGCCCATGGGCATGCCCCTGCGGGACGTGGTCTACAAGGTCGGCGGCGGCATCCCCGGGGGCAAGCAGTTCAAGGCCATGCAGACCGGCGGCCCCTCGGGCGGCTGCATCCCGGAGCGGATGCTGGACCTGCAGGTCGGGTTCGACGAGCTCACCGCGGCCGGGTCGATGATGGGCTCGGGCGGCCTCATCGTGATGGATGAGGACACCTGCATGGTCGATGTCGCCCGGTACTTCATCGACTTCCTCACCGAGGAGTCGTGCGGCAAGTGCGTGCCGTGCCGCGAGGGCCTGCGGCAGATGCACCGCATCCTCACGCGCATCACAGAGGGCCACGGGCGGCCGCGGGACCTCGCGACCCTGCAGCAGCTGGCGGAGACGGCCGGCGAGGCGTCCCTCTGCGCGCTGGGCCGGACGGCGCCCAACCCGTTCCTGAGCACGCTGCGCTACTTCCGCGACGAGTACGAGGCGCACATCAACGAGCGGCGCTGCCCGGCCCGGTCCTGCAAGGCGCTCATCCGGTACACCATCGATCCGGCGCGCTGCCGGGCGTGTCTCATCTGCCTCCGGAAGTGCCCGGCGCAGGCGATCGCCGGCGGCAAGAAGCAGGTCCACGTCATCGACCAGGAGCAGTGCACGAAGTGCGGCATCTGCCTCGAGGTGTGCCCGGCGCGGTTCGGCGCCGTGATGAAGACGTCGGGGGCCGCATGAGCGGGATCGCGGTGCAGGTGGACGGCCGGGCCGTCGCGGCCCGCGCGGGCATGACGATCCTCGAGGCGGCGAGGTCCGTCGGGGTCGCCATCCCGACGCTGTGCCACGACGACCGGCTGGAGCCCTTCGGCGGCTGCCGCCTGTGCGTGGTCGAGGCCGAGGTCCGCGGCCAGCCGCGGCTCGTGGCCGCGTGCACCTACCCGGTCGAGGCGAACCTCGTCGTCCGCACCCGGTCCGAGAAGGTGGACCGCATCCGCCGCTCGGTGCTGGAGCTGCTCCTGGCGCATGCCCCGGAGGCGCCGCAGCTGCAGGAGCTCGCGCGGGAGTACGGCGCCGACCGGGACCGGTTCGAGAAGGAGGCCTCGTTCTGCGTGCATTGCGGCCTCTGTGTCCGCTACTGTGCCGAGGTGAAGCAGCTGCACGCGGTCGGCTTCGTCGGCCGGGGCATCGCCAAGGAGATCAGCTTCGTCCCGGCGATCGCGGCGCAGGAGTGCGACGGCTGCAAGGAGTGCTTCCCGCTCTGCCCGACGTCGTATCTCCAGGCGGCGTTCGTTCTCGCCGAGGCCCTCGTGTTCCCGGGGGCGTTGTCCCGCACATCCACGTCGCGCCGGGCGGTCCCGCGGCGCGAGGAGGGCTAGACCCATGAGCTTCCGCGGCGTCGACTACTACGGCATCGAGGCGTTGCTCGGCGAGGACGAGCGCATGGTGCGCGACACCGTGCGCGCCTACGTCGAGGAGAAGGTGCTGCCGCTGATCCCGCGCCACTTCCGCGCGGGCACCTTCCCGGTCGAGCTGATCCCCGAGCTCGGGCGCCTGGGCCTCCTCGGCACGTCGATCAAGGGCTACGGCTGCCCGGGCATGGGGCCGGTCGCGTACGGCCTCGTCTGCCAGGAGCTCGAGCGCGGCGACAGCGGCGTGCGCAGCTTCTGCTCGGTGCAGAGCTCGCTCGTCATGTGGCCGATCGCCGAGTACGGCAGCGAGGCGCAGAAGCAGCAGTGGCTGCCGCGGCTCGCGACCGGCGCGGCCATCGGCTGCTTCGGCCTCACGGAGCCCGACTTCGGCTCCAACCCGACGGGCATGCGCACGACCGCGCGGCGCCAGGGCGACGGCTACCTGCTCAACGGCACCAAGCTCTGGATCACCAACGGGTCGGTGGCCGACGTCGCGGTCGTCTGGGCCAAGCTCGACGGCGAGGTGCGCGGCTTCCTCGTGCCGCGCGGCACGCCGGGCTTCAGCGCCCGCGACATCCACGGCAAGTTCTCGCTCCGGGCCTCGGTCACGAGCGAGCTCGCGCTCGAGGACTGCCGCGTCGGCGAGGACGCGCTGCTCCCGGGCGTGAAGGGCATGCGCGGCCCGCTCGGCTGCCTGAACCAGGCCCGCTTCGGCATCGCCTGGGGCGCGGTCGGCGCGATGCTGGCCTGCTACGACGAGGCGCTCGCGTACGCCAAGAGTCGCGTGCAGTTCGCGAAGCCGATCGCCGGCTACCAGCTCACGCAGGAGAAGCTCGTCGGCATGCTCGAGGAGCTCACGAAGGCGCAGCTCCTCGCGCTGCAGCTCGGCCGCCTCAAGGAGTCGGGGATCCTGCGCCACCAGCAGGTCTCGCTCGCGAAGCGCAACAACGTCTTCCACGCGCGCAACATCGCGCGCACGGCGCGCGAGATCCTCGGCGCGAACGGGATCACCGACGAGTACCAGTGCGGCCGCCACATGTGCAACCTCGAGTCGGTGTACACCTACGAGGGCACGCACGAGGTGCACACGCTCGTGGTCGGGCAGGACATCACGGGGATCGCGGCGTTCGAGTAGGCGCGGGAGCGGCCCAGACGACTTAACGCGAGGCGCCACACGTCGGGCCCTCGAGGACGCGGCGCCTCAGGCGCGGCCGGCCCACGGGCCGCGACGCAGTCAGTCAGCGGGCTGCACACCGCAGCAGCGTGCAACCGCAGGCCTCATGATGTCGGACGGGTTCTGGCCACGGCCGAGTTGCCCCGCGCATCTTCTACGTGTGCGAGATCACCACCCTGCTTGGCCGCGCGGGCGAGGGGCAGACACGCCGCCGTTTCGGGCAGGCCGCGACGAGACGGCGTCAGCCCGGGACCACGCCGATAAGACGACAGCGCTGCGCGAGCTGAGCCATCAATGACTTGACCTTGGCTTTGCGGTTCGGTTCGCCCTCAATTCCATCGAGGCCCTCGACTCCGGCGTGACCCTCGCCCCCGGGGCGGCTGGGGATCGGATCCGGCCAGACGCGCAGCCTGGTGGGCGGCTCTCCGAGCAGGGCAATGCTCTTGATCTCACTCACGCGCAGCCCGAACGCGACGCATGGCCTTCCCCTGATTGCTATCGCTTGATCGAGCGTCGTGAGCTCACGGTCGAACACCGACAGCCAGGGCCGGCGCTTCTTCTCTCGCGCCTCTGCCCAATCGGCGTCCGACAGTAGAAAGAGATTGGGTGGAGGAGGAGCGTCTGGCTGGAATAGCTCCTCTCGCTGAAGACGCATCACTTCGGAGCCGGGGGGGAGTTCCTCCACTTGAACAGGCCGTCGGAGCGATTAAGAGACCCGCCGCAGACACTCGGCGAGGCGTGCAGGAAAACGGGTCAGGTCGCAGTCCTCGGCCCCCTCGAAGGACCCAGTGCCGCCGTCCCTGTAGAACCACTCATACCGGCCAGTCGGGAAGATGTCCACGTCGACGTGGTGCGCACCTCGGTCCCACGAGAGCTGGATCCGATCGCCAGGGCCGGGCATAGCCTGAGGGAAGGGGAACCACGGGCTGACGTTGACGCGAACGTGGCGCCAGAAACTCCTCGTATGTGCGACATGCTCCTCGGAAAGCCTGCCGGTTTCCTGGAGTCGGGTCAGGTACTTCTGCCAAGCCGACTCATCGCGAACCGTCGCGCCGGTCGCCGCGTGAACCTCCATCACTCCCGAGATGGCGTGCTCATGGAGGACGACGCGGGTTGCCTCAACTACTACCATCGGCGCCAAGGGCAGCGCAGTGGCAAGTGCCAGCCTGATGCCCCATGCACCGACCGAACCGAGCGCCGGACTCGCACCGTAGTTCCCCGTGCTGGGCGCCTCGGCATGTTTCGAACCCAGTGCGCCTGTTTGCGCCCTGCGCCCCGATGTTGCGAATACGGCGCGCGAACTCATGGCTGGACCAACCCGTTCTCTTCCATACGGACAAACATGAAGGCAAACAGAGGCGGCGACAGCATGACGCGGAGCTTGGCCGAAACGAAATCAGGGGGTAGCGGGTACGCCAGTTGCTCCTTCGGGAGTGGACTAATGCGATAGAAGTCCATCATCGCCAGATCCTGGCTGCAGGCCCCCCTGACGAAGGTCGCCAACACCTTGCGGCAGATCCTCGCCTCGAGCCCCGAGAGGTCGAGGGGAGAGGGCTGCGGTGCCTCGGGCCAGGCTTTGATCATGTCGGGCAACTTTGAGCGGACGCCGGCGAACGAATCGACCATTTCCTTGATGCGCGCGGGCGCCATGGCCACACCGTACGTGGTCAGCCGTTGGCCTTTCGCGTGCTGGCCGAAGTACAGCGTTGGCCAACCGGATTCGACCACAGCCTCGCAACTATCGGCAAGGTACTCCACCTCTGGCGCGGGCTGTGCCCAAGACGCGACGTTGACAGTCTCACCGTCTGCAGAGAGGGTGAGGCCGGGGATGGCCGTTGTCTTGGTAGCCGTGGGTCGCCCCCGACTTCCGCTCCGCCCGATCTTGAGGCGTCTCTGCTTCCCCATGATGCATCCCCTAACAAGTTAAGTTGGCGCTTCTCGGCCCTGGGCGCAACCTGCCGCGGCCCTTGGGCGGCCATGATACCAACTCCTCGAAGCGGCCGCTGGACTATGTAGAGGAACGCCGCTCGGGTTCTCGACGGACGGTGCCCGGCCTGCAAACGTCGTTCGACGGTGGCGCCGCGGATGCGGGCGAGTTCGACAACCGGCGCCGCCTCGGCCGCCACGCACAAGGCCGGCAACAACTCCATTCCGGCTCGCCTGTTCGGGAGCCGCGCACCAATTGTGCGGCCGTGCCGTCGGTGTCGAACTCGTCAGAGCCACGCGTGTCGATCTGGCGGAGGACGTGTGCCGGTATGGCGTGGTGAATCTGGTCGAGGGTACATTGGCCCCAGCCTCTCGGTGCAGGCGGTCGGCAGGCGGCCCGACCTGCGCTAGGACGAGCAGGCGAGTTGACCGGCCTAGCTCAGGCCCTACTGCGACGCCGCCTCGAGCTCCTGCCAGCGCGCCCAGAGCCGCTCGACCTCCGCCCGCGCCGCGTCGAGCGCGGCGACGAGCGCGGGGATCTCCCGGCCGCGCTCGCGCGCGAGGGCCGGGTCGTTGAGCGTGGCCGTCAGCGCGGCGACGCGGGCCTCGGCGGCCTCGACCGCGGCCTCGATGCCGCGCAGCTCCTGCTGCTCGCGCCAGGTGAGGCGGCGCGCGCCGGGGGCCGGCGGCTCGGTCTTCGGCGCCGGCGCCGGGCGGGGCGTGGCCGCGGGCGGCGCCGCGGGCGCGGGCGCGGCGGGCTGGCGTGCGAGGTAGTCGCTGTAGTTGCCCTCGTGGAAGCGCACCACGCCGTCGGCGTCGAAGGCGAGGATGCCGGTCGCGACGCGGTCGAGGAACCAGCGGTCGTGCGACACGACGAGCGCGCAGCCCGGGAAGCGGGCGAGGGCGTCCTCGAGGGCGCCGAGGGTGAAGAGGTCGAGGTCGTTCGTCGGCTCGTCGAGGATGAGGAAGTTGGCCCCGGCCCGCAGGATGCGCGCGAGCTGCACGCGGTTGCGCTCGCCGCCCGAGAGCGTGCCGACCGGCGTGTCGGCGAACTGGTCGTCGAAGAGGAGCATGCGCAGGAAGGTGCGCACGTGGATCGCGCCGCTCTCGAGGACGACGAAGTCGTTGCCGTCGGCGACCTCCTCGAGCACGGTGCGCTCCGGCTTGAGGTCGGCCCGGCCCTGGTCGAGGAAGGCGAAGCGCGTCGACTGGCCGCGCACGACCTCGCCCGCGTCGGGCGTGAGCAGGCCGAGCACGAGGCGCACGAGCGTGGTCTTGCCGGCGCCGTTCGGGCCGATGACGCCGATGCGGTCGCCGGGCTTGAAGATGAGCGAGAGATCGCGGAAGAGCTGCTTGCCGCCGAGGCTCTTGCCGAGGCCGCGCAGCTCGAGGATGGTCTTGCCGAGCCGGCCGCCGGTGGGCAGCTCGAGCTGCAGCGTCCGGTCGCCCGGGCGGGCGCCGCCGGCGCGCTGGGCCTCGCCCGCCGCGACGGCCGTGTCGAAGCGGTCGATGCGGGCCTGCTGCTTGGTCGCGCGCGCCTGCGGCCCGCGGCGGATCCAGTCGAGCTCGCGGCGCACGAACATCGCCCGGGCGCGCTCGCGCGCCGCCTCGCCGGCGAGGCGCTCGGCCTGCTTCTCGAGGAAGCGGGTGTAGCCGCCCTCGTAGGCGTGGAGCTGGCCGCGGTCGAGCTCGAGGATGCGCGTGGCGACGCGGTCGAGGAAGTAGCGGTCGTGGGTGACGAGGAGCAGCGCCCCCGGGTAGGTGCGCAGCCGCTCCTCGAGCCAGCCGATGGTGCGGGCGTCGAGGTGGTTGGTCGGCTCGTCGAGCGCGAGCAGCTCGGGCCGGCCGAGGAGCGCCCGGGCGAGGGCCACCCGGCGCCGCTCGCCGCCCGAGAGCGTGCCGACGACGGCCGCGAACGGCGGCAGCCCGAGCGCCGCGGCCAGGCCGCGGATCTCGTGGTCGAGGTCCCAGCCGCCGAGCTCGTCGACGCGGTGGTGCAGCGCGGCCTGCTCGGCGAGGGCGCCGTCGAGGGCGCTCCCGGCGAGCGCGCCCGACCCGAGCGCCGCGCCGAGCGCCTCGAGCCGCGCGAGCGCGGCGGCGTGCGCGGCGTGCCCCTCGCGCAGCGTCTCGACGACGGTGCGCGCGAGGTCGAGGACCGGCTCCTGCGGCACGTAGGCGAGGGTGAGCCCACGCCGCCGCGTGATGAGGCCCCCGTCGGGCCCGTCGTCGGTCCCCGGCGCCCCGTCCGCCGCGCCGACCACGAGCCGCAGCAGCGTCGACTTGCCGGACCCGTTGACGCCGACGAGCCCGAGCCGGTCCGCCGGCCCCACCGCGAACGACACCCCGCCGAGCACCCGGCGGGTGCCGAAGCTCTTGGCGAGGTCCTGGACGGTGAGGATGGCAGCCACGGCGGGCGATTGTGCACCGGCGGTGGCGCCGGCGCCAGGGTCGGTGGCCGCCGGCATCCACCACCGGACGCTCGGCCGCCTGCGCCGCGAGATCGAGCCGGTGCCGGCCGCCGTCCTGCTCCGGTTCCTCACCCGCTGGCAGCACGTCGCCCCCGGCGCCCTGCTGCATGGCGTCGCGGGCCTGCGCGAGGTGCTCGCGCAGCTCGAGGGCTACGAGGCCCCGGCCGCCTCCTGGGAGCGGGACCTGCTGCCGGCGCGGGTGCGCGGCTACGACCCGGCCTGGCTCGACGGGCTCACGCTGGGCGGCGAGGTCGTCTGGGGCCGGCTCTCGCCGCCCGGCGCGCGCGCGCCGGCGGGGGCGCGTCGCGGCCCGACGGCGTGCCGCGGCCCGGGCGCCGCGGCAGTACGCAGTGCGTCATGCCGTAGGGAATCCGGACCCGCTTCACCGGCATCAAAGCGCAGGCTATCATATCAAACACGGCACCTTTCCTTTGTTGCCGGGTTGATACCCGAGGCGCATACCCAGGGCGGGGCTTCGAGGTCCGATGGTCACCAGTGATCGCAGCCGCAGGCGGGCCAAGGCCCCGTCGAGCAAGACGCCGAAGGGGACGTCCGCGAAGGCGCCGAAGAAGGCGACCGCCGCGAAGCCGGTGGCCCTCAGGCGCCGCGAGCCGGTGCCCAAGGATCCGGATCAGCTCGCCTATGCCCGCGAGCAGCACCGCGGTCGCGAGCGCGCCGAGGCCCTGGCCGACCTCGCGATGCAGCTCAACGGCACCCGCACGCTGCCCGACGTCCTCGGGGCCTCGCTGATGCGCGTCGCCCGGAGCCTGGGCGCGGATGACGCCGGGCTCTTCATGTTCGAGCCCGACGACCGCCACGTCGCCGGCGAGGTGGAGGTCGCGGGTGGCGCGCGCGCCGAGGTCGTGATCGACGTGGATGCCTGCCCGCACGTGCGCGAGGCGGTGACGCGCAAGCGGGGCGTCTACTTCACGCTGCCCGAGGCCGAGGGCGGCGAGATGAGCTGGTTCACGCAGTTCGGCATCTGGGGCACGCTCGCGGTGCCGGTCCACATCGTCGACGACAACCTCGGGCTCGTGCTGCTCAGCTACCGCAGCGGCGCCCTGGGGCCGGCGCCCGAGGACCTCGCCGTCGCCGACGTGCTCGCCGCCCAGTACGCGCTGGCGGTGGACCGCGCCTGCGCCGGCGACGCCGAGCGCGAGCAGCGCTACCTCGCCGAGGAGGAGGCGCGCCAGAAGGGCGAGTTCCTCGCGATGCTCAGCCACGAGCTGCGCAACCCGCTCGCCCCGATCCGCAACAGCATCTACATCCTGCAGCGGGTCCCGGCGGGCAGCCCGCAGGCGAACCGCGCCATGCAGGTCATCGACCGGCAGAGCGCGCATCTCACGCGCCTCGTCGACGACCTGCTCGACATCACGCGCATGAGCGGCGGGCTCGTGCAGCTGCACCGCTCCCGCGTCGATCTCGCCGCGGTCGTGCAGCGCACCGCCGACGACCACCGCGCTCAGCTCGAGGACGCGGGCACGCGCTTCGAGCTGCGCACCCCAGCGGGGCCGGTGTGGGTCGACGGGGACGCCACCCGCCTCGCGCAGGCGATCGGCAACCTCCTCGCCAACGCGGCGAAGTTCACGGACAAGGGTGGCCAGGTCGTGCTGTCGCTCGAGGTGCCGTCGGAGAACGAGGCGCTGGTCCGCGTCTCCGACAACGGCCTCGGCATGTCGAAGTCGGTCATCGCCCGGCTGTTCCAGCCGTTCTACCAGGCGGAGAAGACGCTGGCCCGCTCGCGCGGCGGGCTCGGGCTGGGGCTCGCGCTGGTGCGCACCATCATCGACCTGCACGGCGGTCTCGTCGCCGCGACCAGCGCCGGGCCGGGCAAGGGCTCGGTCTTCACGCTCACGCTGCCGCAGGCGCCGCCCGCGGCGGTCGCGGTGGACGTGGCCGCCACGCCGCGCGCCGGTCGCCGCGTCCTCGTGATCGAGGACAACCCCGACGCCGCGCACACCCTGCGCGAGGTCCTCGAGATCGAGGGCCACAAGGTCGAGATCGCCTACAGCGGCCCCGAGGGGCTCGCGGCGGCCCGCCACTTCCGACCCGAGGTGCTGCTGTGCGACATCGGGCTGCCGGGGATGGACGGCTACGCGGTGGCGCACGCCTTCCGCGAGGACACGCGGTTGCGCGACGTCTACCTCGTCGCGCTCACCGGCTACGCCCAGGCCGAGGACCGGCAGCGGGCGACCGCGGCCGGCTTCCAGGCGCACCTCGCGAAGCCCTCGACGCTCGACGCCATCCGGCGCGTGCTCGAGATCGCGCGGCCGTCAGCTTCGGCGTGAGCGGGTAACTCGCAGGGGGAGTCGCGGGGACGGGGCGGCGCCGGCGGCGCGCCGTCAGCGGTGACGGCCGCCGCCGCT
>DASXVK010000351.1:0-18528 GCA_036504295.1 Polyangia bacterium | reverse complement strand
GCTGGACCGAGGGCCTCCAGATCGGAGGTCAGGAGGGAGCGTCCGAATGTCACCTCGCCAGGTTCGCAGTCTGGGTCTCGCGCTCGCGGCGCTCCTCGTCACGGCCGCCCCCGCCGCCTTCGGGCAGCCCGCCCCCGCCGCGCCGGCCCCGCCGCCGCCCGCCTCGGCCCCGGCCGCCGCCCCGGCGGCGCCCGCGACTGGCGAAGGCTACTCCGTGCAGCTCAAGCAGCTCGAGCAGCGGGTGAGCGAGCTCAAGGAGCAGATCTTCCGCTCGAAGGCGCGCCTCAATCTGCTCAAGGAGACCGTCCTCCACGGCGTCATCGCCGGCTCGCGGGCGATGATCCTGTTCAAGAACGAGATGGGCAGCGCCTTCAAGCTCGTCAAGGTCGTCTTCGCCCTCGACGGCGTGCAGATCAAGGCGCTCAGCGACGAGACCGGCAAGCTCAACGACGCCGAGAAGTTCGAGGTCTTCAACGGCGCCATCGTGCCCGGCCCCCACACCGTCATGGTCATGCTCGTCTACCGCGGCAGCGGCTTCGGCGTGTTCAATTACTTCAAGGGCTACAAGTTCACGGTCCGCTCGAGCCACACCTTCACCGCCGGTGAGGGCAAGCTCACCGAGATCACGGCGCGCGGCTACGAGAAGGGCAACATCACCACCCCGCTCGCCGAGCGCCCCGCGGTCGATTTCAAGCTGAACGTCCTCAGCGAGAAGCCCGCCGGTCAGCCGGCCGCCAAGAAGTAGCCGCCTCGGCACGCGGGCCGCGCGGCGTTCCGCGGCCTGGCTCCGCCGGATCGGGGGAGGACGCCACCCCAGCGCACATGCGCCCAGGTCCGTGATGAACAAAAAGCTCTCTGGCTGCTGTCTGCTCGCCGTGCTGAGCCTCCTGAGCCTCCCCGCCGCCGCCGATGACATCGACGACCTCGCGGCCCGCGCCGTCACCCTCGAGAGCAAGATCCGCGAGCTCGACGAGGGGCTGCGCCCGCCGGCCGGTCCGGGGGCCGACTACGCCGAGCGCCGCGCGCTCGACGGGGAGGTGCTCTACCGCCTCAAGCAGTACGAGGAGGCGGCCATCGTGCTGCTCGACGTGGTCGAGAAGTACGCGCAGTCGCCGGCCTACCCGGCGGCGCTCTTCTTCCTCGCCGACTCGCTCTACCAGAAGCACGACTTCCTCTCGGCCAAGCGCTACTTCGCCAAGGTCGTCGCGCGCGGCCAGTCCGACCGCAACTTCCAGCTCGCGCTGCAGCGCCTGGTCGAGCTCTCGCTGCGCACCGGCGACCTCGCCGCCGTCGAGGAGCACCTGCGCACCCTCGAGCAGCTCCCGCCGAGCCAGCTCCTGCCGTCGGTGCCCTACGTGCGCGGCAAGTTCGAGTTCTTCCGCGGCCGCCACGAGGAGGCGCAGCGCATCTTCGACACCATCCCGGCGACGAGCGAGTACTACTTCCAGGCCCAGTACTTCATCGCCACCGGCCTGGTCATGCGCAAGCAGTACGACATGGCGATGTCGCGCTTCATGCAGATCCTGCGCCTCAAGCCGCGCAAGGAGCACGCCGGCGACCAGCAGATCCTCGAGCTGTCCTACCTCGCCCTCGGCCGCCTGTACTTCGAGCTCGGCAAGATCGACCGCGCCATCGACCAGTACCAGAACATCGGCCGCCAGTCCGACGTCTTCCCCGAGGCGCTCTACGAGACGGGCTGGTCGTTCATCAAGACCGGCGACCACCGCAAGGCGCTGCGCTCGCTCGACCTGCTCATGCTCGCCCGCCCCGACGCCTCCAACGGGGCCGAGGTGCGGCTGCTGATGGCGAACCTGCACCTGCGCGTCGGCGAGAGCGGCGACGCGCTGCAGATCTTCGACAAGACCCGCGTGACCTTCGAGCCGGTGCAGCAGAAGCTCGACCAGCTCATGGCCAAGCGCCCCGACGCCCAGGCGTTCTTCCGCTCGCTCATGCGCGGCCAGGCCGAGAAGTTCGAGATCCAGGTGGCCCTGCCGGAGCAGGTGCAGAAGTGGGTCCGCGCCCACGGCCTCGTCGAGCACGCCACCCGCGTCGCGGGCGACATCAACGCGCTGCGCGAGAGCCTCACCGAGGCCGAGCAGCTCGTCACCCGCGTCGAGCGCGCCATCATGAGCCCGGCGCGCGTCAACATCTTCCCCGAGATGGCGCGCGCCCGCGAGCGCGCGCTCGAGGTCGAGAACCAGGTCACCGACATCCGCGGCCGGCTGGCCGCGCGCCAGCGCGAGCTCACCCAGGGCGCCTGGAGCGAGACCGAGCGGCAGCAGGCCGACCGCCTGCACGACCGCCGCCAGACGCTCACCAAGGCCGTCGCCAACATCCCCCGCAGCTCCGACGGCTACGAGCAGCGCGCGAACAAGGCGCGCAAGGTGTACGAGGGCCTCGAGCAGCGCGCCAAGGAGCTGTGGATCCAGATCGAGAGCCTCTCGGCGCAGCTGGTCGCCATCGAGCGCTACTTCGCCGACACGCGCGGCAAGCAGAAGATCCCGGCCGCCATCTTCGAGTCGCAGATCAACGAGATGCGCCAGATCATCGAGGATCTGCGCAAGGAGCACGACCGGGTCCGCAACGACATCATCAGCGCCCGCGAGAACGTGGGCGTCGACGACGCGCTGGCGCTCGAGGAGGCCAAGCTGCGCGACGAGCTGAAGCAGGTGGTGGCCCAGGAGCGCGAGCTCGCCGGCCGCGTCCTCGCGCGGCTCCAGGGCCCGGCCCGGGCCAAGGTCGAGCAGCTCCAGAGCGTGCTCGCCCGGCTCGAGACCGTCGAGGGGCGGCTGCAGGCCTTCAACGGCCGCATCGACCAGGCGGTCGAGCAGCGGCTGCAGGACGCCAAGACCGTCCTCGCCGAGGAGAAGATCAAGGTGGCCGGCTACCGCCAGCAGATCACGGCCTACGAGAAGGAGGCCGACGACCTCGGCGGCGGCGCGTCGCTGCAGGCGCTCAAGGACGTGCGGCAGCGGGCCTACAAGCTCGTCGTCGAGTCCGACGTCGGCGTGACCGACGTCGCCTGGGCGCGCAAGGACGAGAAGAGCCAGTCGGTCTCCCGCCTGCAGCGGGAGCAGGAGCGCGAGCGCCGCCTGCTGGAGGAGGAGTTCCAGCAGGTCCGGCAGCAGAAGTAGGGGCCATGACCATGCGCAAGTACGCGACCACCGCGGTGCTGCTGCTCGGAGGGGCGCTCGCGTGGGCGGGGCCGAAGCCGGCCGCCCCCGCGCCGGCGGCACCCCCGCCGGCGCCCCCGGCCGCGCGCCCCCTGGCGCCGCCGACCGCCCAGGAGCTGGAGGATCTGCGCGCGGTCCAGAAGGACTTCAAGCGCTACGACCAGGCGGCGCAGGACTACCGCAACACCGTCGACCACATCGTCAAGCGCGCCTTCCTGCGCAAGATCCGCGAGACCAAGGATCGCTACGAGAAGCAGATCAAGGTCGAGGACGAGGCCCTGCGCCAGCGGCGCCTCGACGCCATCCGCGTCTTCGAGGAGTTCCTGCGCAAGCACCCCTCGGACCGCAAGTGGTCGCCGAACGCCATCTTCCGCCTGGCCGAGCTCTACTACGAGAAGGCCTTCGAGGACTACGTCCTCGCCCTCGACGACTTCCCCAAGCAGCAGGAGGCCTACGCCAAGGCCCTCGAGTCGGGCAAGAAGCCCGAGGAGCTCACGCCCGTCGTCGACCCGAAGGCCGACTACGACAAGGTCGCCTCGCTCTACCGGCGCCTGCTCACCGAGTTCCCGGACTACCGTTTCAACGACGCGACCCACTACCTCCTCGGCTACGTCCTCACCACCACCGAGGCCAGGACCAAGGACGAGGCCCGCGGCCGCCAGGCCTTCCTCGCCCTCGTGTGCAACAACAAGTACAAGGCCCTCGACGAGCCGGCGCCGCGCATCCGCCCGCGCTCGCAGCCCAGGCCCTCGGAGCCCCTGCCCGGCCCCGACCCCTACGCCGACTGCGTCGCCTTCGACGCCAAGAGCCGCTTCCTGCCGGAGCTGTGGACCCGCATCGGCGAGGACCACTTCAGCGTCGGCGAGCTGGTGCCGTCGATCTACGCCTTCGGCCGCGTGCTGACGCTCAAGGGCCACGCGCTCTACGACAAGTACTTCGACAAGGCCACCTACATGCTGGCCTGGTCGTACTACAACCTCGACCGCTTCACCGACGCCATCAAGCTCTTCGACAGCCTGGTCATGTGGGCCGACAAGAACAAGGCCCGCTCGAAGGACTACGAGGAGCTGCGCCCCGAGGCCGTCACCTACATCGCGATCTCGTTCGCCGAGCCGTGGGAGGGCGACCCCCAGGGCGGCGACCCGAAGAAGTCGCTGCACCGCTTCACCACGTTCTACCAGGGGCGCGACAACGAGCCGCACGTGCGCGAGGTGTACCAGAAGCTCGCCGAGATGTGGTTCGACGCCGGCAAGGCCGGCAACCAGGAGAAGCTCGAGGCCGCGATCGCGATCTACAACGAGATGCTCAAGCGCTGGCCGCTGCACCCGGACAACCCGAAGGTGCAGGACCAGATCGTCTCGTGCGCCGAGCGCCTGCGCGACCAGAAGCGGGCCCTCGAGGCGCGCGAGCGGCTGGCGCGCGACTACCTCAAGGGCGGCGAGTGGTACAAGGCGAACCGCAGCAACCCCGACGCCCTCAAGGACGCCCGCAACCTCGCCGAGGGCAACATGATCGAGGCCGCCCTCGTGCACCACCGGGCGGCCCAGAACCTGCGCGAGAAGGCCCAGGCCAGCGGCGACGACGCGACCATGAAGCGCGCCGTCGAGGAGTACAAGGTCGCCGGCGGGTACTACATCAAGTTCCTCGAGATGTACCCCAACTCGAAGAACTTCTACGAGTACAGCTACTCGCTCGCCGAGACCTACTACTTCTCGTTCCAGTTCGAGCAGGCGGCCGAGCAGTACCAGAAGGTGCGCGACTCGGTCCTCGACAACAAGTACTTCGAGGACTCGGCCTCGGGCGTCGTGCTCAGCTACGAGAAGGCCATCCAGCTCGCCATCAAGGAGGGCCGGATGAAGCGCCCGCCGCTGCCCTCGACCGACACGGTCAAGCCGCCGGTCCAGGCGCAGCCGGTCGACGACCTCTACAAGCGGCTGCAGGCGGCCATCGACTGGTACGTGCCGCGCTTCCCGAAGTCGCCGCAGAACCCCGAGCGGATCTACGAGGCGGCGCTCATCAGCTACCGCGCGCTCGACTTCCCCGACGCGCGCAAGCGGTTCGAGCCGATCCTCACCCGCTACTGCAAGGAGTCGGCCCTCGGCATCGACGCCGGCAACGCCATCCTGAACTCCTACCTCATCGAGGACGGCGGCGCGGGCGTCAAGGCCAAGGAGATCGAGGAGTGGACCGGCAAGCTGCAGAGCATGAACTGCGGCTTCATCGCCGTCGGCCCCAAGGCCGACCCCGACGCGGCCAAGAAGCAGGCCGAGCAGCGCGAGACCCTCAAGAAGCTCAACGAGGCCATCCTGCTGCGCAAGGGCGAGGAGGCGGCCAAGGCCGGCAAGTGGGAGGAGGCCGCGGGCATCTTCGAGGAGCACATCGAGCGCTTCAAGGAATCCAAGAAGCGGCTCGCGTCCATGAAGAACCTCGCCATCTGCTACGAGAACCTGCAGAAGTTCGGCCAGGCGACCCGCGTCTACGAGCGCATCTTCACCGAGTACGCCGGCGACACCGTCGAGGCGCCCCGCGCCATCTGGAACGCGGCCGCGGCCTACGACCGCTTCTTCGACTTCGACCGCGCGGTCACGCTCTACCGCCGCCTCGCGGACTCGGCGCGCTACGCCGGCTGGAAGGACCAGAAGGCGCCCCAGGACATCAACCGCAACGAGGCGATCCTGCGCGCCGCCGACATCCGCTCGCGCGACAACAACTTCGCCGAGGCGGCCGAGCTCTACCGCCGCTACGCCGACGAGACGCGCACGAGCCCGACCAGGAAGACCCCGGCCGCCCTGCACCTCGCGGCCATGCAGTACGTCGCCATGAAGGACCACCCGCGGACCATCACCGCGATGCACGAGTTCCTGCGCCGCTACGGCGAGCGCGCCGGGGCCACGAACGCGCTCGCGATGGAGGCCTACTTCCGCATCGCCGAGTCGCTCGACGCCCAGGGCAAGAAGAAGGACGCGACCCAGGCGCTGCAGCGCGTGGTCACCGAGGCGAAGCTGCGCGGCATCAAGCCGGGCGAAGAGGCCGCCGAGTACGCCGCGAACGCGCAGTTCAAGCTGATCGAGCCCAAGTACCAGGCCTACGTCGCCTACAAGTACGTCTCGTACGACGACCCCAAGAAGGCCAAGAAGGCCATCGACGGGACGCTCGAGAAGGCGAAGGAGCTGCGCACCGACTACTCGCAGGTCATCCAGTGGAACCGGCCCGAGTGGGTCACCGCCGCCGGCTACCGCACGGGCGAGGTCTTCCGCCTGGCCGCGCGCAAGCTGCTCGACGCGCCGCCGTCGCCGAAGATCATCAAGCTCGACCAGCAGAACCCGGACGCCGGCATCCTCGGCCAGTACAACGACCTCATGCAGCAGTACGCCGGCCCCGGCGAGAAGATCGCCCAGGAGCAGTGGGTGAAGGTGCTCGAGTACGCGGCCAAGGTGCCGCTGTCGAACGAGTGGACGAAGCTCAGCCAGTCGCGCCTGCACGACTACCAGCCGGAGAAGTTCCCGCTGGCGCGCGACGAGGCGGTCGAGTTCCAGCTCGAGTAACGGAGGATGACGATGACCCGCGCCCACGTGAGCCTCTGCGCCGCCATCCTCGTCTCCGGGGTCCTCGGCGGCTGCGGCGGGCCGCCGAAGCCGGCCAGCCAGCCCGCGAGCCCGAACGCCGCCGCGACCGCGGCGACCTACAACCGGCAGAACAGCGGGGCCAGCTTCGACACCGGCCCGGCCAAGCCCGCGAAGGCCGACGACCCGGCGCCGAGCAAGGCGCCCAAGGACCCGGCCGCGGCGCCCGCCCCGGCGCCCGCGCCGGCGCCCGCGCCCGCGCCCGTCGCGGTCGACCCGGCGAACGAGACCTCGCAGGCCGAGGCCTCGCTGCGCGCCGGGCGCTACGAGGACGCCATCCGCCAGTGCCGCCTGGCCCTGTCGCGCAACGAGCGGTTCGTCCCGGCCATGATCGTCATGGCGAAGGCCTACTACTACCTCGGCCGGCGCGACCAGTCGATGTTCGTGCTCCGGACCCGCGTGCTGGACCCGATGGCGAAGAACGAGCTGTCGGTCGACGGCCGCGACCTCGCCGAGATCTACAACCTCCTCGGCATGATCGCGCTCAAGAAGAACTACCGGGACGAGGCGCTGAGGCAGTTCCGCGCGGCCACCGAGAAGAACCCGAACCACCTCGCCGCGTGGATCAACCTGTGCGCCCTGCTGGTGCAGCAGAAGGACTACCCGAACGCCGTCCCGGCCGGCGAGCGGGCGGTCGCGCTCGGGGGCAACGTCGCCAAGGCGCACCTCAACCTGGGCAGCGCGTACCGCGGCAGCAAGCAGTACGAGAAGGCCAACCAGGAGCTGCGCAAGGCGCTCGAGCTGCAGGCCGGCTACCCCGAGGCCTACTTCGACCTGGGCCTGCTCTACATGGACGCCACCGAGTACCCGGGCATGACCGCCATCGAGCGGCTCGAGACGGCGATCAAGATGCTGCTCGAGTACAAGGGCCGCGCGCGCTCGAGCGGCCGGCTCGCCAAGGACGACCAGGTGGACGAGCTGCTCAAGCGGGCCAACTCCGATCTGAAGGACGAGCGCAAGGCGCTCGAGCGCAAGAAGAAGAAGGCGGAGAAGGACGCGGCCAAGGCGAAGGCCAAGCCGGAGGCGGATGCGCAGCCGGCGCCGGCCCCCGCGGCCCCGTCGCCCGAGAAGGGCAACAAGTAGGCAAGAACGCGCGCGTCCTGACGGGACAGATCGAGTGCGCGCGCGGAACGTAGTAGAATCCGGTTCGTGAGGTTCGCGATGCGGAGTCTCCTTTCGTGGGGCCTGGGGTTGGCGGTGGCCGGGGCGCTCGTGTGCGCGGCCCCGGCGCCGGCCGGCGCGCAGAAGAAGAAGCCCGCCGCGGCCAAGCCCGCGGCCAAAGCCGACAAGGCGGACAAAGCGCCGAAGGGGGCGAAGCTCAAGACCCCCAAGGGCAGCCCGGCCGCGCCCGCGCCGGCCGCGGGCGAGAAGGACCCGGAGGCGCGCATCGAGCGCACTGCCGGCGGCGGCAAGGTCATCAAGCTGAGCCCGATCGTGGTCGAGGGCAAGGTGCAGAAGCCGCTCGCCCTCGTGCTCGCCCGCTCGTCGATCCAGTACGACTGGGAGCAGCTCAAGCAGGACTTCACGCCGAAGATCGTGGAAGCGGTCTCGAAGAGCCCGTTCTAGCGAGGACAGCATGCCGAACCCGCAGAGACCCCCGCAGCGTCCCCCGCAGGGCCCCCCGCCGGGCCGCGCGCCGATCCCGCAGCGCCCGCCCGCGGCGCCGCCGCAGCCGAAGATCCTGCGCATCGGCATCATCCAGGGCGGCCGCATCGTCGAGGAGCGCCTCGTCCGCGAGCGCATCTCGGTGACGGTGGGGCAGTCCGCGAAGAACATGTTCGTCGTGCCGAGCGATGCCCTGCCGCGCACGTTCGTCATGTTCGAGGTGGGCCCGCAGGGCTACGCGCTCAACTACACGCCGCAGATGGACGGCCGCATCAGCCTGGGCGACGCGGTCGTGCCGATCTCGCAGCTCCAGAGCCGCTCCCAGCCGCGGCCCGGCGGCACCTTCTGCCTGCCCCTGAACGACAAGGCGCGCGGCAAGGTCATCGCCGGCGACATGACGCTGCTGTTCCAGTTCGTCACGCCGCCGCCGCGCCAGCCGCGCCCGCAGCTCCCGCCGTCGGTCCGCGGCAGCTTCGGCAGCCAGGTCGACGGCATGATGGCGGGCGTGCTCGGCGGCTCGCTCGCCCTGCACGTCGCGTTCTTCGTCTACATGCTCTTCTTCGTCGAGATCCCGAAGAACGTCGACATCGAGGAGGAGTTCCGCCAGTTCCAGAGGGTCTTCGCGGTCAAGGTCCAGCCGCCCGAGCCGAAGAAGGCGGTCGGCACCGGCCAGGAGAAGGTCGTCAAGGGCGACGAGGGCAAGGCCACCAAGAAGCCGGCGAAGGTCGCCGGCGCCGGCAAGCCCCTCAGCGCCGACGAGAAGGCCAAGCGCGCCGCGGCCGAGGCCTCGGCGCGCGTCGCCCGCGCCCGCGGCGAGGCGGCCAAGGTCGGCGCCCTCGCGCTCCTCACCACCACGGGGGCGGGCGGCGGCGGCGGCGCCTTCGACGGCATGGCCGGCGGCGGCGTCCAGGGCGACATGGACCGCGCCCTCAAGAACGTCGGCGGCGTCCAGGCCGGCCGCGGCGGCGGCAGCGGCGGCCTCGCCTCGGGCGCCGGCGGCGCGGGCGGCGGCGGCCGCATCACCAGCATCTCGGACCTCGGCCGCGCCGGCTCCGGCGCCGGCAAGGTCGGCGAGGGCGGCGGCGGCACCGGCGTCGTCAAGGAGCGCAAGATCAAGATCTCCGGCGGCAAGATCGACGACGTCTCCACCGGCGAGCTCGACGTGGCCGGCGCGAACGCCACGATCAAGCGCGGCTACGCCGCCATCAAGGCCTGCTACGACCGCGGCCTCAAGCGCAACCCCAAGCTCGGCGGCAAGCTCTCGGTCAAGATCACGGTCACCGGCGCCGGCAGCGTCGGCAACGTCGCGGTCGCCGACGAGAGCCTCGGCGACCCCGAGGTCCTCGCCTGCATGAAGGCCACGATCCGCGGCTGGCGCTTCCCGCCCGCCCAGGGCGGCAAGAGCGCCGCGGTCGAGCCGACCTGGGTGTTCAAGACCGCGGACTAGCGCAGTCGCTGCCCGCCCCCGCCCGGGCGCCCGGCCCGGCTCCTCGCTGGTACCCTCAACAGCTCGGCATCACGCGATCCTCACCGGAACCGGCCGGCCCAGGTCCTCATACGTCTCGATCACCGCGGCGAGCGCGTCGCGGACGTTGGCCACCGCCTCCGCGACTGTATCACCCTCGGTGCACAGCTCGGGCAGCACGGGACTCGTGACGGTGTAGCCGCCTTCTGCTTGCGGGGTCAGCACGAGCGGGATCTCGTAGGACTGCTCCATCCGGGCCTCAGTCTAACCGTAATGCCGGCGGGGGCGCCCGGCAAAGACGGACTATGTGCCCCCGGCCTTCCCGCCGGGCGCCTGTTCCCCCGACTCCCGTCTTCCCTTCCAGCCCTCCACGACTAGCGACGATTCAGACGGGGACCGCGGCCCCGCACGGCACTCCAGATGGCGATGACCACGACTTCGTCTGTGGCCTCGTCGTGCAGGTAGTAGGCGTGATAGCGGGTTTCCCGCAGCAGAATCCTTCTCAGCCCTGGTAGTCGCCGCCGCGCATACCGCCGCCCCGTGGCGGGCGCTTCGGCGAGCAGCGCCAGACAGCCCGCGAGTTCCTCGGAGAACCGATCACCGGCTGCGGGCCGGTTGGCGCGCCACCAGGCGTCAGCCTCGTGCGCCTGAGCATCCGCTTCCGGCGAGGTGCGGACGCGAGTCACTTGCGCTTGGAACGCAGCTCGTCGAGGAGGTCTTCAGCCGGGCGAGTCCTGCCGGCACGCGCGGATGCCCACCCTTCCGCGAGGGCGGCATGCAGCGCGGCGCGCTCCTCGTCGTCGAGGTCGTCGTCATCCTCGGCGACCACGAGGTCCACGACGGTGTCTTCGGGCAGCTTCGTCGGGACATCGAGCACGAGCCGCCCACCTCGAACACGTGCCTTCAAGCTTCGCATCACCGTTCCTCGCTGGTAAGGATAACGTTCGGCCGAGGGACAGTCCATCCTCGCTCCAGGTTGGCGAGCCACTACCGGGAGCCTCCCGGCCGCCCGCGCCCGAGGCGGCGGGCCTGGGCGCCGATCCGCGCCATGGCGACCTCGTCACGCCGCTGCGCGGCCGCGAAGCGGGCGAGCGGGAGGTTGTCCAGCACGGCGCGGCGCACGAGCCGAAGGCCGGGGAGGTCGATGACCGCGACGATGAGGAGGAAGTGCAGCAGGTCGAGGTCGGATTCGGCTGCGAGGGCCGTCCACGTCGCGTCGGTGAGGCACGGACCGCGATCGGCCAGGAGCCGCGCGAGTCCGGCGCGCAGCTCGGGCGCGGTGGCCGCCCCGAGCGCGCCGGCCGCCTCGGCTGGCATGTCCTCGATCTGGCGCACCGCCCAGGCGAGCGCGAGCACGGCCTCGGTCTCGTCGGGCGTGAGGTCCTCGGGGCGCTCGGTGGCGAGCCGCGCGGCGAGGCTCCGCCGCGGCTCCGCGGTCGCGGCGGGCGCCGAGGCTGCATCCGGGGCGAACGCGGCCGCGGGGTCGATCGCCGCTTCGGGTCCGCGCGATCGCTCCAGGCGGTCGAGCAGCGGTCGCGCGCCGAGCCCGAAGACACCGGCGAGCGCCGCCGCCAACGCGTCGTGCGAGAACGGTCGCGTCACGGGGCGGACGTAGCCGCCGAGGTCGCGGAGCGCCCGGGCGAGCTGGACGTCGATGGTTTCCGGCTCGCCGGGGACGGGCGGCGAGGGCGCGGCCGCGGGGGGCGGTGCGGCCAGGCCGAGGTGCTCGAGGACCTCCCCGAGTCGGTCGGCCGACCAGTGCGGTCCGGCCTCGTCGCGACACGCCGCCGCGGCGAGCCGGCCGAGGTCGCCGGTCGCGTCGAGCCATGCCCCGCACACCTGACACGCCTGCACCGTGGCAGGGCCGGCATCGCGCAGCTCGGCGAGCAGCCAGTCCTCCGCCAGGGGCCGGGGCAACGCGGCGAGGAGCACGGCGTCGTGTTGCTCGTAGTCGGCGACGAGCAACCGGGAGAGGGCCGCGGTCAGCTCGCCGCCCGCGAGCTGCGCGCGGAGCCGCTCGCGCAAGGCCGGCGGGTCAGCGCGCACCGGCACTGGCAGCGGATACCCGAGCACGCTCTCGGCCCACTGGGCGGCGCGCTGCGCCTGCGCGCAATCGAAGTCGCCCGACACCATCGCATGCCGCGGAAAGCGAGTCTCCACGACCATCGCCGCCGCGAGCATCGGGAGGTGAAAGGGCGCGCCCTGGGTCTTCTCGGTGAACACCCACACCGGCGCTTCGAGGTCCGCGGCCGCGACGAGCACGATGTCCGCGTCGGTGGCCGGCGCCTCCCGCCGCTGCCGCCTGTGGTAGTACCCGAGGTCGCGAAACAGCTCGAAGGACTCGCCGGTCTCGCGGCTGGCGAAATCGCCGAGGACGCGCCAGCACCGCGCCGCCGGGTTCGCGGTCGCTGGTTCCAGTCGCGAGGTGTACGCCGGCACCTGGACGCCCTCGACCTCGCGCCAGTCGTACCCCATGAGCGGCGCCGGGTGGGCCTGGAGCAGGCGCAGCGTGTCGTCGTACGCCTCGGCCCAGGCCTGCGGCTCGATCAGCGTCGGCAGAATGTGGAGGCGAAGGTGAATCCCCATGCGCCCGCCCGGCTTCAGCGACGGCTCCGTCCCTCGTGGTGGGCCGCGTCGGGTGCGGGCGGCGCCACCGGCTCCTCGAACGCGCTCCGCAGGCGCACGCCCAGCGCGTCCAGGATGCGACTCGCCCGCTCCAGCGTGATGCCGTGGTACTCGCTGCGCTCGTCGCGCGAGACCTGCGACTCATGGATGCCGAGCCGCGCGGCCAGATCCCGCTGCGACAGGCCCACCGCGAGGCGCAGCGCCACCAGCATGCGCCCGAGCCCATGCAGGTTGGTCAGCGCCCCCACGTCGCCGCGCTTGAGCCGTTCGTAGCTCTCCACCTCCTCCGCGAGCTGCTGCGGGAACGACCGCAAGGGATCGAGCGCGCGCCTCAGCTCCGCCCGCCCGAGCCCGGCGGTCTTGAGCCGCGCCTCGTGCTCGCTCAGGCGCTTCCGCTCTTCCTCGAGCCGGCGCGCGGCGTCGCGATACTCGGTGTCGGTGCGGATCATGCGACCCTCCCCACGTGAGCGGACGGACACACTTGGCACATTAGCCATACTTGACCATTATGTCAAGCATGGCGCCAGCGCCGCCCACGGCGGTGGGCCGCGTTCAGCCGCTGCGGTCCAGGGGTGGGTGCCTCACCGGCTCCCGCGGGTGCCGCTCGCAGCAGCCCCGAGCTCGAGGAACATCGGGAGCGGCTCCGGGCGGTCCCCCAGCTCGCCCGCGACCCCCTCCAGCCGCAGGAACCCGAGCCGTTCGTAGAAGACGACGGCCTCGGGCTGCGCGTCGACGAGCACGCCGACGCAGCCGAAGTCACGGGCCATCTGCCGGGCGAGCGCGAGCACGGCGCGCAGGAGGAGGCTGCCGACGCCTTCCCCCCGGGCCCCCTCGTCGACGGCGAGGCGCGCCAGTCGCAGCACGGGGACCGGGTACCGCGGCAGGCGCTTGCGGGCTGAGCCTGTCATCGCGTCGGGCGCGATCTCGGCGGCGGTGACGGTCGCGAACCCGGCCAGCGTGCCAGCCGAGTCGACCGCGACGTAGGTCGTGCCGATGTGGTGACGAAATTGGTTCTGGCCGGCGTAGCGCTGGAAGAAGCGATCAAGGTCGACATTGCCCGAGTGGAACGTGCTGCGATCATCGTCAGCTTCGAGCCGGCGGACGGTGAAGGTCACGGGTGGTCTCAGGGCTCAACGTCGACGGGCTTGCCAGCCAGCAGATCACGCAGCGCCTTGGTGGGTCTCCGCGGCTTCTTGATCCGCTCCGTGATTGCTGCGAACGACCGGACCGTGACCGTGAGCCGCGGCGGAATCACGATGTCGGCCGGCAACTCCCGCAAGGCCTGGAGGTGATGGAGGAGCGCCTCCTCGAGCAGGTGGCCCTTCTTGACCCCGTGGGCCGCCGCGTAGCGCTCGACCTGCTGCTTCGTAGCCGCGGAGATGTAAGCGGAAATCTGCGTGTCGGCCATGAGGACCTGCCTCTCTACGAAATTCTAGACTTCGTTCCGGTACGGGGCAAGCGGATGCCAGCGTCGTGCCACCGGCAACTCCGCGAGAAGTCACGGACGCGGCGCGCGGCGCTGTCCGGATTCCGGCCGGTGTCCGGCGGGCCGCCGGACGGGGTCGCGCTGGCGACGGCCACCGGCGGTGCGGGGCCCCGGCCTCCGACTCGGTCACACCTCCGCGACGGGCACGCCGAGCTTCCTGGCCGCGGCGAGCAGCCGGTCGTCGTAGCTCGCCAGCAGGACCTCCTGGCCCTGGCCGCGCAGGAACTCGATCGAGGCCAGGTGGAGCGCGTCGAGGGTGCGCACCGGCGTGGGGAACGGCTCGAGCGCGCGCGCCAGCACGGGCGGGGCGAGCTCGAGCAGCGCCACGCGCCCGAGCAGCGCCCGCAGCGGCTCCGCGTGGGAGGCGCCCAGGTGGAGCGCGTGGAGGCGGGTCCAGGCCTCGTGCTCCAGCAGCCGGCTGCTGACGAGCGACTGCCCCCACAGCGTGGGCGCCGGGCACCGGTCCTCGGCCAGCAGGTGGGCGAGCGCCACCGAGGTGTCGAGGTAGATCACCGCTCGCCCCGGTCGCGCGCGAGCCCGGCCAGCAGCGCCTTCGCCGTGGTCACGGGCAGCCGCGGCGGCGGCCGGCTATCGACGACGAGCGGCGGGCTGAGCCAGCCGCGGCGGAACGCCTCGGCCAGCAGCGCGTCGGCCAGCAGCGGGCTGCGCCCCTCGCGCGGCGGCACCAGCTCCGCGACCACCCGGTCGCGATCGGTCACGAGCACCGTCTCTCCCTGGGCCGCCAGCCGCACGTACTCGCTCAGCTTGTTCTTGAGCACCTTGAGGCCGACGGCGTGCATATCACAAAGGTAGCTTCTGGAAGCTACCACGTCAACGCCGGTAACTCGCCAAGGCGCGATGCCAGGCGTCGGGTTCTTCGCTTCAGGCCGCGTCGCGCTCCCAGCCGTGCGGTGTGACGCGCATGGTCACGAGGGCCAGCGGCTCGGTGCCCCGGGAGAGCTCGGCGAGGTGATCGAGCGAGTAGTCGCGAACCGGAGGCTGGATCGCGACCATGAGCCGCAGGGCGCGGTCGGCGGTCGGGCCCATCGGCTTCGGCTCGCGGGTGCTCTCCCACCGGGACACGTGCTGGGGGTTCACGCCCATGTGCCGCGCAAAGTCCACGCCCGACCAGCCGAGGTACTTGCGCAAGAAGCGGATCTCCCGCGGCGCGAGCCGGTTGGGCTTGCGGATGACGGCCAGCGCCAGCCCGCGGTGCAGCTCCTCGACGCGCGGGATCACGGCCGCGCGCTCGCCGCACGCCGGGCACCGGCGCACCTCGATGTTCAGCAGCGTGACGTTGGGCAGGTCGCACTCGTCGTAGCGGTAGTTCTCGCGCCGGGAGACCATCGTCGCGGCGCAGACGGAGCACTTCATCGGTCGCCTCCTGCCCTGGCGCAGGATCCACAGGACTACTCCCTTGCCCACGGCTGGAGGCCATGGCTCCTGTGCCGGTTCCGGCTCGTCGTCACTCGATATGATCTTTTATCACCTGTCTATGTTATATCAAGTGGGCCCCGTCACGGAACCGTCGCGGCGCCTCGACTTCGCGCCGCGGCCCTCAGGTGTCGTGGCGGGGGCCCGCCATCCCCAGCATCGGCCTGGGCCGGTGCTTCCTGACCGTCCGCCGCACCCGGCCGGCGCAGCGAGCGCTGCCCGCGTCACCCCGCGAGGAGCACGTCGGCCGGGATGCCGAGCTCGGCGTGCAGCCGCCGGATCATGGCGAGCGTCAGCCGCCGGCGCCGGTTGAGCACCTCCGACACGCGTGCCCGCGACCCCAGCAGGCGCTCGAGGTCCTTACGGCGCAGCCCGAGCTGTTCCATGCGGAACTGGATGGCGGCGATCGGATCGGGCGGTGGGATCGGGTGGTGCTCACGCTCGTAGGCGTCGACGAGCGTCGCGAGCACCTCCATCCGGTCGTGGTCGGGGGTGCCGGGCTGGGCGTCCCAGAGCCGCTCGATGGTGGCGAGCGCGGCGCGATGCTGCGCCTCGGTCCGGATGGGCTTGATCGGCACGTTCGCCTTCATGTGTTCCTCGCGTCGACGCGGTCGTAGCGCGCTCCCACCTTGGGAGCAAGTCTCATGGCGCGGGCGGCCCGTCGAGCACAGCCCGCGGGCGTCCGGGCCCCCGCCCGCTCGACTTGCCCGCCCCGCCCTCGTAGACTCTGCCCCGTGGCGCTCGCTCCCCTCCCGCGCGGCCTGCCCGCGCCGCAGTTCCAGGGCCCGCGGCGCGCGCTGCTGCTCGCGTGCGCGATCGACCCGAGCGCCGCGGCGCTCGCCGAGCTGCGCGCCCTCGCCCCGCGCGTCGCCTGGGCCGAGGTCGTGCGCCTCGCCGGCCGCGGCGGCGTCGCCCCGCTCGTCCACCGCACCGTCAAGCGCGCCGACCTCCCCGTCCCCGAGGCCCCGCGCCGCCAGCTGCGCGCCGCCTACGCCGTCAACGCCATCCGCAACGCCGCCATCGCCGACGAGGTCGCCCGCGTGAGCGCGCGCCTCGAGGCCGCCGGCATCCCGGTGATCCCGCTCAAGGGCGCCGGCCTCATGCACACGCTCTACCCCGACCCCGCCCTGCGGGTGCTGTCGGACATCGACCTGCTGGTGCGGCGGGAGCAGGCGCGCGCGGCGGAGGGGGTGCTGGTGGGGGCGGGGTACGGGTACGTCGACACCGGCCTGCTCCTCGAGAGCGCGCGGCGCTTCAACCACGAGGTCGTCTTCCACCGCCCCGCGCCGACGGGCGGCTTCATGGTGGAGCTGCACTTCGGCCTGCTCACGCGCTTCGGCCGCGGCCTGGCCGCCCAGGCATGGCCGCGCGCGCGCCGCCCCGACGACGGCGTGCGCGCCCTCGCGCCCGAGGACGAGCTGCTCTTCCTCTGCGCCCACTTCATGGTCCACCTGTGCGAGCCGCAGCTCAAGTGGCTCGTCGACGTCGCCGAGCTCGCGAGCGCCGCCGCGCTCGACTGGGAGACGGTGCAGTCCCGCGCGCAGGCGCTCGGCCTCGCGACGGCGGTGCACGAGGCCGGCCGCCGCGCGGCGACGCTCCTCGGCGCGCCCGTCCCGGCGCTCCCCGCGCTCCAGCCCGCGCGGCTCCCGCGCGCGGCACTCGCGCGCTTCGCCCCCGCGGCCATCACGCTCGGCGACGCACGCCCGCCGGCCTGGGCGCAGAACCTCCTCGCCATCCTCATGGTCGAGGGCCTCCCCGAGCGCGCCACGTCGACCGCGCTCGCGCTCGCGCGCAAGCTGTGGGCGGCCCGCGCCGCCCGCGCGAACCCCGTGAACCCTCTGGCGAAAACGCGCGACTAGTGGTACGAATGCCCACCGCCATGACGCGTCCCGCACAGCGCGCCGCCGTCGGGGTCATCGCCCTCACGGCCATGGCGCTGACGGCCTGCCCGCCGCAGCCGCCCGCCCACCCCATCGAGGCGCCGGCGGCGTTCCACGCCGACACGACCATGGGCCCGGGCGACGTCTTCGCCGTGCGCGTCTTCAACGAGCCCGACCTCAGCGCCGACTACCGCGTCGACTCCGACGGCACGATCGACTACCCGCTCGTCGGCCGGGTGAAGGTCGAGGGCAAGCGCCCCGCGCAGATCTCCGCCGAGATCGCCTTCAAGCTGCGCGACGGGGCGTTCCTGCGCCACCCGCAGGTCTCGATCTTCGTCCGCGAGTACAACTCGAAGACCGTCCAGATCCTCGGCCAGGTGCAGAAGCCCGGCCGCTACACCTACTACGACAACATGAGCGTCGTCGAGGCGCTCTCGCTCGCCGGCGGCTTCACCCCGCTCGCGTGGAAGGACCGGACCATCCTCACGCGCACGTCCGACGGCAAGCAGGCGACGCGGGAGATCAAGCTCGGCGAGATGGTCAACGGCCGCGAGCGCAACATCATCCTCAAGCCCGGCGACCGCATCAACGTACCCGAGCGGCCGTTCTGACCGGCGCGCCATCGTGGGACGGCACGGCTCGACATCGATCGCGAAGGTCACGAGCCACGCCGGGCTCCTCGCCCTCGTAGCCGGCGCCCCGCTCGCCATCGGCTGCGTCCACCCGCCCGCGATCCTCGCCGCCGGCGCCGTCGCCGCCCTCGCCTTCGCGGCCATGCTGCTGCGCCGCCGCGAGACCGAGCGCCAGGTGCGCGTGCCCGCGCTCGGCTGGGTGCTGCTCGCCGTCACCGCGTTCACGGCGCTGCAGTGCGTGCCGCTCCCGGCCAGCCTGCTCAAGCTGATCGCGCCGGCGAACCACCGCCTCTTCGTCGACACGCTCGGCGACCTCGGCCTCTACGGCCCGACGAGCTGGCGCCCGCTGTCGCTCGATCCGCCGGCGACGCTGTGGGAGACGCTCAAGATCGCGATCATTGCCGCGACCTTCCTCCTCGCGGCGAACATCGAGGAGCACACCGAGCGGCGCGGCCTGCTGCTGCTCGTGATCGGGCTCACGGGCGTCGCGATGATGCTCGTCGGCGTGAGCCAGACGACGGCGGGCACGACGAAGATCTACGGGCTCTTCCAGCCGTGGTCGACCGGCCGGCCGACCGGCGCCATCTTCACCACGTTCGTCAACC